>CAMJAG010000034.1 GCA_946403545.1 uncultured Caryophanales bacterium
GTCATGCTAAAGCTATTGGTTTAACTATTGATGGTTTACCAGCAGGTATTAAGATAGATGAAGCCGCTATTGCAAAGGAACTTTTAAAAAGAAATCCAAAGGATAGCACATCCACAGCTAGACATGAACCTGATGAAGTTCAATTCTTATGTGGTGTCTTTAATGGATTTACTACTGGTGCACCAGTTACTTTCATTATTGAAAACAAAGATGCGGATTCTTCTAATTACACCAAAGGTGAAGTTCGTCCAAGTCATGCAGATTACACAAATTATATTAAATATAATGGCTTTAATGACTATAGAGGAGGAGGCTTCTCATCTGGTAGAATAACTGCTTCTTTAGTAGTTTTAGGCGCTATTTGTAAACAAATATTAGCGGAAAAAGGAATTAAGATGGGTACTCACATCCATTCTTTATACAACGTAACTGATAGAGAATTCGATCAACAATTCTTAGAGGAAGATATCGATAAAGTTAAAGATGATTTATTCCCTGTTTTAAGCGATGAAAGAAAAGTTGAAATGAAAGCTGCTATTGAAAGAGCAAGAAGAAAGAAAGACTCTGTCGGTGGAACACTTGAATGTGCAATTATCAACGTTCCAATTGGACTTGGAGAACCATATTTTGATTCATTTGAATCAACAGTATCTCATCTTTTATTCTCGATAGGTGGAGTTAAAGGAGTTCAATTTGGTGATGGTTGGAAGTTTGCAAGATTACTTGGAAGCGAAGTAAAAGATGAACTTAGATACACTCCAGATGGAAAAGTTAAGTTTATTTCTAACCATAATGGAGGCATTTCTGGTGGAATCACTAATGGTGCTCCAATCATCTTACAAGCAATTGTTAAAGCTACTCCTTCAATTGGACAAACTCAACAAAGTATTAACTTAGAAAACAAAGAAAATATAGATTTATCTATAAATGGTAGACATGATCCATGTATCGTACATAGAGTTCGTGTCGTAATGGAAGCATTAATTGCATATGCAATTGTTGACTTATTAATGGTTAAGGAGAGTAAGAACATCTAATGAAAATTGGTTTAGTTGGAAAAGACCTTAAATACTCACTATCCAAAAAGATACATGAGATGTTAAATGGTAATTCTTATGAATTACTATCTTTTCCTAATGAATCCGAAGTCAAAGACTTCTTAAAAGAGGACTTTGGGTTTGTTAATGTTACTATTCCATACAAAACATTAGCGTTTGAGTCTGTAGATGAATTAGCAAAAATCGCTAAAGAAACACACACAGTTAATTTGATTATCAATAGAAAAGGTAAACTCCAAGGCTTTAATACTGATGCTTATGGTTTTGGTTATCTTCTAGATAAATACAGGATAAAAGTTGAAGGTAAAGATTGCCTTGTTTTTGGTACTGGCGCTACCTCAAGAACTATCAAATATGTGCTTAACTTAAGAGGTGCAAAATCTATCAAATTCTTATCAAGAAAACCTGAGAATGAAGATGAGTATTCTTATAACGATATTGGTGTTATTGAAAAGGCTCAAGTTATTGTTAATTCTACACCTGTTGGAACTGATGATTTACTAGCAAAACCATTAATCGATTTTAGCAACGCAAAAGAATGTGAATATTTTGTAGATGTAGTTTATAAACCTCATAAGTCAAATATGGTCTTAGCAGCTAAGGAACATGGCATTAAAGCATATGGCGGATTGGCTATGTTAGTGGGCCAAGCAGTTAGAACTAACGAGCTATTCTATGGCAAAAAATATAACAAGTCGGATGTTGATGAGGTTTATAGAAAAGTGGCAATTTCCACGTTAAATCTCGTTTTGATTGGTCATCCATTCTCAGGAAAGACCACTATTTCCACTTCTTTAGCAAGAGAATTGATTATTCCTTGGATTGATGTAGACGCTGAAATTGTTAGAAGAGAAAATGGTTTGTCGATCCCAGAAATCTTTGAACAAAAAGGTGAAGAATATTTTAGAGAATTAGAAAGCGCTATTATAGAAGAGTATTCTTCTAAAGTAGGTTATATTCTTTCTTTAGGTGCAGGTGCTGTTCTTAATAAAAAGAACATGGACTTATTAGTGCATAATTCCATCATTTTTAACATCAAAAGAGATATCAATACTATTGATGAAAAATCAATGTTTGGAAGACCATTAACCAGAACTAAAAAAGAGCTCGAAAAGATTATTGAAAATAGAGCAAAAATTTATGAAAAATATGAAGACTATTTAATTGATAGCACTTCTTCAATAAATGACGCAGTTGAACTAATAAGGAGAAGCATATGATGAAGTTTTACGTAATCAATGGTCCAAGTATAAATATGCTTGGTATTAGAGAACCTGACATATACGGAAAAGAGACATATTCTTCTCTGTTAGAAAACATTTCAAAATGGGCTAAAGATTTAGGCGTTGAGGTTACTTGCTTACAATCTAATATTGAAGGTGAAATCGTCAACTTCATCCAAAAAGCATATTTTGAAAAGATTGATGGCATTGTTATCAATCCAGCAGCATATACTCACACATCAGTAGCGATTTTGGATGCTTTAAAAGCATGTAATATTCCTGCTATTGAAGTTCATATCTCTGATATTGATAAAAGAGAAGACTTTAGAAAGACTTCTCTTACAAGCCAATTTTGTTTTAAAGTAATTAAAGGCTTAGGTATCGAAGGATACAAAGTCGCTATGGAAGAATTAAAGAAGTATTTGGAGGAAAAATAATGGAAAACAAAGGTAACTCAGTTGTAGAAGTAAAGGGTATAAAGATTGGTAAAGGTCAACCACTAGTCTTTTTAGCAGGCCCTTGCACTATTGAAAGTAAAGAACAAGCAAATAGAATCCATGACCAACTCCTCCCATTAGGTGTCCAATTCTTTAGAGGGGGCGCTTTTAAACCAAGAACTTCTCCATATTCATTCCAAGGTTTAGGTTATGAAGGATTAAAAATCCTTAAAGAACTTAAATTACCTACTATTTCAGAAATAACTGCTATTGAACAAATTCCAGCTTTCTTAGAATCTGTTGATATCATTCAAGTTGGTGCTAGAAATATGACTAACTATGAATTATTGAAGGCATTAGGAAAGATTGATAAACCAGTTTTATTAAAAAGAGGCTTCTCATCCACTATTGAAGAATGGTTATGCGCAGCAGAATACATTCTCTTAGGTGGTAATAAAAATGTAATTCTTTGTGAAAGAGGCATTAGGACATTTGATGATAAAGCACGCTTTACATTAGACTTCGCTGCAATCACATATGTTAAAAGAATGTCAAATCTTCCACTTATAGTGGATCCAAGTCATGCAGCAGGTAAGGCTTTCTTAGTTAAAGACCTTGCTCTAGCAGCAGTTGCTGCAGGTGCTGATGGACTTTTAATTGAAGTTAATGATCAACCACAATTCTCAGTGAGTGATCCTGAACAAGCAATTACACCAAATGAATTAAAAGAAATTATTGAGAAAGCCAATAAGATTAAGGAGGTTATCAATAAATGAATAAGAAAGTAAAGAATTTCACACCTAACGGTTCTATTAGAGTACCATCTAGTAAGAGTTACTCTCACCGTTATTTAATATCAGCATTTATTAGTAACCGTCCAACCACTATTACTAATGTAAATTTATGTGATGATGTTTTAAGCACTATTGAAGCATTAAAAACTTTAGGTGCTAGTTTTGAAGTCTATAAAAACAACGTTAAATTTATAAAAAGAGTGGTAAAACACGGCCCAATTGAATTAAATGTCGGAGCAAGTGGATCAACATTAAGAATGCTTTTCCCTATCGCTATCTATCTTTATAAAGATGTCAAATTCGTTGGAAAAGCATCATTATTCTCTAGACCAATGGGTGTCTATAAGGAGATTTTAGAAAAACAAAGAATCTCATATGAAATTGGCGAAGACTTCATCCATGTTAAAGGAAATTTAAAACCAACAGACTTTGAAGTAAGAGCAGATGTTTCATCTCAATTCATTTCAGGTTTACTCTTCTTTAACGTTTTAGCAGGTTCTAAAAAGAAACTTAAAATCATTCCTCCAATTGAATCAAGATTCTATATTGTTATGACACTTAACGTCTTAGAGGAATTAGGTTTCATGTACGAGAACAAGAGCAATGTTTATAGATATATTGGCAAGGTAAAACCAAGCACTGATGTATTTGATACAGAAGTTGACTATTCCTTATTAGCTAACTTTGCAGTTTTAGCTACATTAAAAGGCAGTGTTGAACTATTCATTAATTCAATCTCCTCATTACAAGGTGATTCAATTATTTTAGATTTCTTAAGCACTATTGGAGCGTTCATTAAATACAAAGATAACGCTATTGTAGTTACACATCATAACTTAATTCCATTTGATGTTAATCTTTCAGATTGTATTGATTTAGGACCAACTCTATTTGCTTTAGCAAGTTTAATCCCTGGAAAAACACACTTCTCAGGCATTAAGAGACTCCAATATAAAGAAAGTAATAGAATTACTTCAATGGTTAATGAACTCAAGAAAACAGGCGTTGAAATTGAAGTAAGTGAAAATGACTTATACATTAAAGGTAAATCAAAAATCGAAGGTGATTTCACATTCGAAACATATAATGACCATAGAATCGCTATGGCATTAACTATTTTAGGTATGAATATTGATGGTAAAGTCACTATCAAAGGTGCGGAATGTGTTAAAAAATCATACCCTAACTTCTATGAAGATTTAGAAAGCTTAAAAGGATGAGATTTCTAGTCGCTATATATAGTTTAAATACACTTATAAACTGTAAGGACTTTATCGAGTCCGCAGTTTTAATGACACCTAATTATTCTCAAGTCTATGAGAACGATTTTGATTTAAACAAAGCTATTGAGTTCTCTAAAGAAAACGCTATCGAACCAATTATCTCTATCAATCGCATTTTCATGGAGAATGAATTAGACGAAATCAAATCATTCATCTTTAAATATCAAAAATATTCCTTCTTAGTTTCTGACTTAGGAGTTATTGAGATATTTAAAGAGTTAAATCTAATGGATCATGTAATCTATGACAGCTCCACGATGGTATGTAATTCATTAGATTTAAGTTATTATTCGAAATTAGGTTTATCTGCGACATCTATGAGTAATGAAATTCCTATTCAAGACGTCATTAAAGGATATAACGACACAAAAGCGGATATCATGTATCAAGTCTTTGGAAGAAAACTAATGTTTTATTCTAAAAGAAGACTTGTTAAATGCTATGAAGATTATAGAGATATAAAGTTAAATAGAAACAATCTTTTCATCAAAGAAGAAAAAAGAGAAGAACATATGCCTATTATTGAAAATGATAATGGATATTTTGTTTATAGAAGTTACTTTGTCTCTTTATTAGATGAAATGAAGAGTCTATCTTTCTTAAAATATGCCTACTTTGAATCTCTTACTTTAAAAGATGAAGAACTATATCAAGTTTTAAAAGCTTATAAAGAAAATAATGGGGATTTATTAGGGAAATTGAACCTAGATATTAAAGATGGATTTGCGTATTTAGACACTATTCACGTAAAGGAGAAGATTATCAATGAGAAGAATTGAACTACTTTCTCCTGCAGGTGATTTAGAAAGATTAAAATACGCGATTATGTATGGAGCGGATGCTGTATACATAGGAGGTAAACAATACTCTTTAAGAAGTATGGCATCTAACTTTACTTTACAAGATATTAAAGAGGGTTGTTTATTTGCGCATGAAAGAAACGCAAAAGTATATGTAACTTGTAACATGGTTATGCATGAAAGTGATATCCATGATTTACTTAAATATTTAAAAGATTTGGAAGCGTGTGGAGTAGATGGCATTATTGCTTCTTCAGTTACTATCCTCTCCCTTGTGAAAAAAGAAACAAAAATGGAAGCACACGTTTCCACTCAACAAAGTATTTCAAATTCAAATGGAATTAAATTCTTAAAAGACACTCTAAATATAGATAGAGTCGTTTTAGCGAGAGAATGTTCTTTAGATAACATAAAAGAAATCTGTAAAAACACTGATACAGATATTGAAGTATTCATTGAAGGCGCTATGTGTGCGTCAATTTCAGGAAGATGCATGTTAAGTAATGTCTTAACAAATAGGGACGCTAATAGAGGCGGATGTGCTCAACCATGTAGATGGAATTATGATATCTATGAAGAAGAAAACAAAGTTTCTCCAGGAGATACTGATTTCTCCATGGCCAGTAAAGATCTATCCGCTATTAAATATATTCCAGATTTAATCGATGCTGGAGTAGCATCTTTAAAGATAGAAGGAAGAATGAAATCTCTCCACTATGTTGCAACTATCGTAAATGCATATAGAAGATGCATAGATGATTATTATAAAAATGGAAAGATTGATAGCTTTGATAGTTATAAAGAAAACCTTAAAAGAGGAGAAAATAGAGAAATATCTATTGGCTTCTTTAAGGGTGATGTGACTAAAAATGAAGTTATCTATAATCATGGAGTAAGTACAGCAAGTCATGATTTCGTAGGAATCATAGATTCTTTTGATGAGAAAACAGGTCTCGCTATTATGGAACAAAGAAATGTTTTAGTAGGTAATAGAGATATAGAAATCCTCTCTCCTCATATGGCACCTTACAAAGTAAGCATCAAAGATATTTATGATGAAGATGATAATGTCTTAGAGTCCGCTAGACATCCAGGTAGTAAAGTTAAATTCTATGTAGAAAAAGGTATCGTTCTACATAAATATGATTTAGTTAGGTAATTATGAAGATAATTGTTATAGGTGCGGGTCCAAGTGGACTTATGTGTTCATATAAACTAAGAGAAAAAGGATTTGATGTCCTACTTTTAGAAAAGAATGAAAAAGTAGCAAAGAAAGTCTACATTACAGGAAAAGGTAGATGTAACATCACTAACAACTGTTCTAAAGAAGACTTCTTTTCTAATGTAGTTAATAACCCTAAATTCTTATTCAGTGCCTACAATAACTTCACTAGCCAAGACACTATGGAATTCTTTGAATCTAGAGGTGTTAAGTTAATCGTAGAAAGAGGCAATAGAGTCTATCCTGCTAGTTATAATCCTCACGATATAGTTTCTTGCTTATATAACGCTTGTAAAGAATCAGGAGTGGATATCAAACTCAACGAACCAGTCTTATCTATAAACAAAAAAGATAACTACTTTGTAGTAGTCACTAAAAAGAACACCTATGATGCTGATAAAGTAGTTATCGCTACTGGTGGAAAGAGTTATGCTCATACAGGTTCCACTGGAGACGGATATAAGTTTGCACAACACTTTGGTCACACTATTATCGAACCTGTTCCTGCATTAATTACTTTAAGAATTAAAGAAGAAATCCCTGCAAATCTCTATCGTTTTACTTTTAAGAATGTTTCTTTAAGAGTAATAACTGATGATTTTAAGAAAGAAGAATTTGGTGAAATCACTTTCTATAAAGAAGGTGTAGCAGGTGCTACTGCATTAACTCTTTCAAGTATGATTAATAGAATTGATCCAAATAAGGTAAATATAGAAATTGATTTCAAACCTGCATTAGATGTTAAGAAACTCGATGCAAGAGTAATTAGAGAAATACAAAGTAAAGAAAATAAAACTGTTAAGGAAGTTGTTCATAAATTGCTTCCAAAAGAGATTGTGGATTGGTTCTTAATAATATCTAAAATAAATGGAGATTTAGAAACATCAACATTATCTAAAGAAGTTAGAGAATCTATAGTAAATAACTTGAAAGCATTCAAACTTACTTATATTGGTTTAGATGATATCGATAGAGCGGTTGTTACTTCTGGTGGAGTATCCACAAAAGAAGTTAATCCAAATACATTAGAATCTAAACTTGTTTCAGGTTTATATTTCTCAGGAGAAGTACTTGATGTAGATTGCTTCACCGGTGGATATAATTTACAAACAGCACTTTGTACAGGTGCATTGATATCAAAAAAACTAGCGTAATTGCTAGCTTATTTTATTTCACAAAAGGATCGTAATCTTTTCCTTCTAATATATTAGCGATTCTTTCACATGCATGGCCATCACCATAAGGGTTATTAGCTTTAGCCATAGCGTCGTATTCATTTTTATCAGTTAATAGTTTTGTGAATTCGTTATAAATAACGCTTTCATCAGTTCCTACTAGTTTTAATGTACCTGCTTCAACACCTTCTGGTCTTTCAGTAGTGTCTCTCATAACGAGTACAGGAACACCATAAGCAGGAGCTTCTTCTTGAATACCACCACTATCTGTAAGAATTAAATAACTTCTTGATTCAAAGTTATGGCAATCTAGAACTCCGATTGGTTCAATGATATGAATTCTATCGCAATCACCAAGTTCCTCATCTGCTGCTTTTCTAACAACAGGATTCATATGAATTGGATAAACAGCTTTGCAATCAGGATGTTCATCTAAGACTCTTCTAATAGCTCTAAACATGTGATGCATAGGTTGTCCTAGATTTTCTCTTCTATGAGCAGTGATAAAGATTAATTTATCGTTACCCACCCAATCAAGTTCAGGATGTTTATAATCGTCTCTTACTGTATGTTTCATAGCATCGATAACTGTGTTACCAGTTACATAGATACTATTTGGATCCTTTCCTTCTCTAACTAAATTTTCTTTAGCGAGTTTAGTAGGAGCAAAATTATATTTAGCGATTAAACCAATTCCTTCTCTATTAAATTCTTCTGGATATGGAGAATAGATGTTATATGTTCTAAGACCTGCTTCCACATGTCCTACTGGAATTTGAAGGTAGAAACACGCTAAAGCGGTAACAAATGATGTAGATGTATCACCATGTACTAAGACAATATCAGGTTTCTCTTTTTCTAAGACTTCTTTGATCTTGTTTAAGATGCTTGTAGTGATGTCAAACAAAGTTTGGCATTCTTTCATGATTGCCAAATTGTAATCAGGCACAACATTAAATGTATCCAAGACTTGTTGGAGCATTTCTTTATGTTGACCAGTAACACAAACTAAAGTTTGGATAGATTTTCTATTCTTAAGTTCTTTTACTAATGGACACATCTTAATGGCTTCAGGACGTGTACCAAAAACTAGCATTATTTTCTTCATAAATTAGCTTTTCTTTGTAACAAGTTGTTTTTGTGCAGGAGCTTTTTCTTCATTCATTGTAGTGACACAGTGAGTAGTCTTTCTCCATACTTTTTGGTTGTAGCATTTAAATAAACCAGGATAGACGATAATCATATCGATAACACCGATTAAATAAATACCAATAAGATTTGGGATGAAGTCTCTAAGAATATGTTTTCTTTCTTCTTCCTTGCCATCATATAAGGATGCAAGTGGAACAACAGCGATACTCAATGCGAGAATTCCATAGTTAACGATTTGAATCCATAGAGGTACGTATTGAGAATCAAGATGATTGACTAATGTAAAGATTAAGAATAAACCATTTAATACAATTGTAATTGATGAAATTAAAGCGAATAATCTAGCAGCTAAATAAAGAATCATATCTAACTTTCTAAAGAAATTCTTAATTGTGAATGGATTGAATAATTGGATGAATAAAAGCGGTACATATTTGAAGAATAAGAACCAGTGACCTTGAGCCCATCTTGTTCTTTGAACAAAAGATTGCTTAATCTTTGTTGGTTTTTCATCGTAGACTCTAACGTTTCCGTTATATTCAATGTGCTTATTTTTGATTGTTGCTAATGTTTGGATTTCTAAGTCTTCAGTTAATGAATTACAGTTAAATCCACCGATTTCTTTTAAGAAGTCTAATGTAACTGAGAAACCAGTTCCGCCGATAGCAGGATTTAAATGTAGTTTTTGTTTAGAGATTTGCCAGAAAGCATTAGTAACTCTATATGCTTGGAAATATCCTCTAGCAACTAATGAATTATGATTCTTTGAATCTAAGTAACATTGAATCATAACTGGACGTTTCTTTTCTTTCTTAGAAAGATATTGGCTATTAATGTGTTTTAAGATACCTTCATCAACAAAGTTATCTGCATCAAAGATCATCATTTGATCATAGTAGCCATAGAACTTATTTTCATTTTCTAATAATTCAATAGCCCATTTTAATGCATGAGGTTTTCCTCTTTTATTTGGATCATTGACGTTTCTTACAAAGACATGAAAATTTCTCTTGCCTGATTTAGCAATAGCTTCTCTTAAAATCTTAGCAGTATCATCTGTGCAGTTATCCGCGATAAAGAAGATGTCATATAAATCTTCGTTATAATCGATATGAGTGTAGTTTTCTACTGTTGCAGCGACTACTGGTCCTTCATTATGACATGGGACAAAAATACAGAATTTTGTCTTGTCTTCGACGATAGGATATTTTTGCTTATGAAAAATCATTCCGATAATGTAGAGTGCTACATAATAAACAATGTAGACTTCACATATCCAGAATAGTACTACTAGTATGTTTTTCATGACTTCTAAGGTGTGTTCCATAATTGATGTAAATGCTCTTTTCTAATTTTGAGTTTT
>CAMJAG010000035.1 GCA_946403545.1 uncultured Caryophanales bacterium
AAACGTGGTATGCCACGTCCTCGTCCTCCATTCCCAGCAGTTAAAGGTTTATGGGGTTGCCCATCAGTTGTTAACAACGTTGAAACACTCGCATGTGTCCCATTCATCTTAAGAGAAGGTTGGGAAAAATTCGCTGCTATTGGTACAGCAGATACTAAGGGTACAAAGGTCTTCGCTTTAGGTGGCAAGATCAATAACGTCGGCTTAGTTGAAGTTCCAATGGGCACAACATTAAGACAATTAATCTATGATATCGGTGGTGGTATCCCTGGTGGAAAGAAATTCAAAGCTATCCAAACAGGTGGTCCTTCCGGTGGATGTTTAACAGAAAAAGACTTAGATACTCCAATTGACTTCGGTAGCTTAGTCGCTGCAGGCTCTATGATGGGTTCTGGTGGTGCTATTGTTATGGACGAAGACAACTGTATGGTTGACGTCGCTAAATTCTATATGACATTCATCTGTGACGAATCATGTGGTAAATGTTCACCATGTAGAATTGGTACAAAGAGATGCTTAGATATCTTAACTAAGATCTGTGATGGTAAAGGTGAACCAAAAGACTTAGAAGACTTAAAAGAATTATCTAATGTTATTAGAAATAACTCCTTATGTGCTTTAGGTCAAACTGCTACTAACCCAATTCTTTCAACAATGAAAGCATTCCCAGAAGAATACAAAGCTCACGTTGTTGATCATAAATGTCCAGCACATGTTTGTAAGAACATGATGGAATACTACATTGAACCAAGTAAATGTATCGGTTGTGGACTCTGTTCACGTAACTGTCCAGTTAACGCTATCGCTCCTGGCGATCAACCAGCTAAATTACCAAATGGTAAAGAATTACCTGGTAAATTCGTTAACGTTATCGATCCACAAAAATGTATCAAATGTGGTTCCTGTATGTCAGGATGCCGTCTTGGTGCAATTGTTAAAAGATAATAAGGGAGGAAGTAGATTATGGCATTAGTAAACATTAAAATTAATGGTCAACCATATCAAGTCGAAGCAGGTCTTACTGTTTTAGAAGCTGCTAGAGCATGTGGTTATGAAATTCCTTCTTTATGTGCTTTCAATCATGGTAAATGCTCTTTAGCAAGCTGCCGTGTTTGTTTAGTAGAAGTAGTAGGCGCTAGAGGTTTAGTAGCTTCTTGTGTTTACCCAGTTAACGAAGGTATGGAAATCATTACTAACTCTCCAAAAGCTGTTGAAGCTCGTAGAGCTAGTGTTGAATTAATTCTTTCCAACCATGAAAAGAATTGTCTCCAATGTCCAAAGAATGGTCATTGTGAATTATTACACGTCGCTGAAATGGTCGGTGCTAGAGACCAAAAATACGTTGGCGAAATGACTGAAAAGACAGTCGATGAAGTCGCTCCTGGTATTATCAGAAATACTGCTAAATGTATTCTTTGTGGACGTTGTATTGAAAGATGTAAAGAAGCACAAGGTATTTCAATCTTAGGATTTGAAAACCGTGGCTTTAGAACAATCGTTGCTCCTGTTCAAAATAGAAGCTTCGCTGAATCTCCATGTATGCAATGTGGACAATGTGTCAACGTATGTCCTACAGGCGCATTAATGGAAAAGAGCGAAATCGAAAAAGTCGATGAAGCTTTCAAAGCAGGAAAGAAAGTTATCGTTCAAACTGCTCCAGCAGTCAGAGCTGCTATTGCAGAAGAATTCGGTGCTAAGATTGGTACTGCAGGAACAGGTAAAATGGTTGCTGCATTACATAGATTAGGTTTCTACAGAGTTTTTGATACAAACTTTGCAGCAGACTTAACAATTATGGAAGAAGGCTATGAATTAATTCATAGAATTAAAAATGGTGGTGTTCTTCCACAAATCACATCCTGTTCTCCAGGATGGATCAACTACATGGAATACTTCTATCCAGAAATTATTCCAAACATCTCTACATGTAAGTCCCCACATATGATGATGGGTGCAATCATTAAATCTTACTATGCAGAGAAAAATGGCATTGATCCAAAAGACATCTTTGTAGTCTCCATCATGCCATGTACTGCTAAGAAATATGAACGTCAAAGACCTGAAATGGCTAATGATGTTGATGCAGTCTTAACTACACGTGAACTCGCTAAGATGATTAAACGTGCTGGTATCAACTGGAATAAACTTCCAGAAGAAGAATTTGATAATGATTTATTAGGCGAATATACTGGTGCTGGTGTTATCTTCGGTGTCACTGGTGGTGTTATGGAAGCTGCTTTAAGAACTGCTTACTTTGTCTTAAAAGGCAAAGAATATCCATTAGTTAACTTCCAAGAAGTTCGTGGATTAGAAGGCGTTAAAGAAGCTGAAATTAAAGAACTTGGTATCAAAGTTGCTGTAACAAGTGGTATGAAAAACGCTAAACCATTATTAGATGCAGTCAAAGCTGGTACATCTCCATATGCATTTATTGAAGTTATGGGTTGCCCAGGTGGATGTATCAATGGTGGTGGTCAACCATATGTTCACCCAACATTATTACCAAACGAAGACGCTGATATCTTAGATACATATCGCGCTAAACGTGCTAGTGTCTTATATAGTGAAGACGAAAGACAAGTCTTACGTCAATCTCACAACAATAAAGACATTCAAAAACTTTATAAGGAATATTTAGGCGAACCATTAAGTGAAAAGAGCGAAGCTCTCTTACATACTCACTACAATGCTAACCGCGAAAAATATCCTAATAAATAGTTAGCAATTTGGGGCGGGTTAAATATAAACCTGCCCCTTTTTTCCAAAATGCAAATAGAAGGATAATATTATTATGATGAAAGTAAACTTCTACAATTCATTAACAAACAAAGTTGAAGAATTTATTCCTCAAACTCCTGGTAAAGTAACCATGTATGTCTGCGGACCTACAGTTTATAACTATCCTCATGTTGGTAATATGAGACCAGTAGTGGTTTTTGATACGCTTAGAAGATTTCTTACTTACATTGGATATGATGTTACTTATGTCTCTAACTATACAGATGTAGATGATAAAATCATCAAGGCATCTATACAAGAAGGAAAGACAGAAAAAGAATTAACAGAATTCTATATCAAAGAATTTGAAAAGAATATTAAGGCTATGGGATGCCAAATCCCAAGCATTACTCCTAAAGTAACAGAGTATATTAATAAGATTATCGATTATATTGGTAAATTAATCGAATTAGGCGCTGCTTATGAAGTAGATGGAGATGTTTACTTTAGAGTAAGCAAAATCAAAGACTATGGCGCTTTAAGTGGCATTGTCGTTGATGATTTAATCGCAGGCGCAAGAGTAGAAGAGAATTCTAAAAAAGAATCTCCACTAGATTTTGCACTTTGGAAAAAAACAGATGTCGGAATTAAATGGAAAACTCCTTGGGGAGAAGGTAGACCAGGATGGCACACAGAATGTTGTGTCATGATTGACACTATCTTTGATAGACATATGATTGATATCCATGGTGGTGGATATGATCTTAAATTCCCACATCATGAAAATGAAATTGCTCAAGCAGAAGCAATGAATGGTAATAAGATTGCTAAATATTGGATGCATAATGCATTTATTAACTTTAATAATGAAAAGATGTCTAAATCTTTAGGTAATGTTGTTTACGCTAAAGACTTAATAGCACAAAATGGTGGTGCTGTTTCTAGATTAGTTATCTTAAACGCTCATTATAGACAACCAGTTAACTTTACAGATGACACTTTAAGTGCTGCTGCTCAAGAAGTTAAAAAGATTCAAGCAGCAGTTTCTCAAGTAGCGCTTCAACTCCAAGTTAATGGTGTTGATATGTCTAAAGGACAACCAAAATACATTCAACCTTTCTTAGATGCTATGGCAGATGATTTAAATACCGCTAACGCATTAGCACATCTTTATAGTGTTATTAAAGATATGAATCAAGCAATTAGAACTAGAGAAATAGACTTTAATAACTTAAATGATTTATTTAAATCAGTTAATGATATGCTTTATGTATTAGGTTTAGATATTCCATTTAAAGTATTATCTGATGAAGATAAAGCGTTATATAAAGCATATCTAGAAAGTAAAGCTAACAAAGACTTTGCTAAGTCTGATGAAATTAGACAAGAATTAATCGCTAAAGGAATAATGTAATGGCTATTGATAAGAACAACCTTATATATGGTAGAAACCCTATAAAAGAAGCCCTTAAAGCAAATAAGGTTGTTTCATTATATATGATTAACAATTTCTCACATGAAGAAATCCTATCATTAATTGAAAAAAGCCATGTAAAAGTCAATTATGTTAGTGTTAAAGAACTTGATAACATGTGTGGTGGAGTCCATCAAGGAATCGCTGGTGTTATTAAGCCATATCAATATGTAAGTGTAGAAGAAATCATTAATACACCAAGTAAAGTAGAAGGAAAACCTCCAGTTATCCTTTTATTAGATGGTATTAATGATCCTCATAATTTAGGCGCTATATTAAGAAGCGCTGATATATTTGGTGTTAGTGGTGTTATCATCCCTAAACACAATCAAGTTATGCTAAATGCAACTGTCGCTAAAACGTCAGCAGGAGCAATTAACTTTGTGCCAGTTGCAATTGCAAATAATCTAAATCAATGCATAGCTCTTCTAAAGAAGAAAGGGTTCTGGATTGTATCCGCTGATGGTAGTGGTAACACTAACTATCAAGATATTAATTATGATTTCCCAGTTGGTTTAGTAGTGGGTTCTGAAGGAGAAGGCATATCTTCTTTAGTGCTCAAGAATTCAGACTACATTGTGAAGATTCCAATGTATGGAAAAGTGAATTCTCTTAACGCATCCGTCGCCGCAGGTATATTCCTCTCCTATATAAGAAAATAGGGAGATATGATAACTATTAATCAATTAAAAGATGATGAAGCCATCTTCTTTTTGTCGCTGCATAGCGATCAGGCAAAAAGGAAACTAAAGAAAAAGTACGAGTTTAAATCAAGACTACTAGTACTCGATATTTTAGCTAGATATCCAAGTGTAGTTAATGTAAGAGGAGCATTATTAAATACTTGTTTAGCAGCTTTTAAGAGCACTATTGAAAAAGTTGATTTAAGAAACGCAAATGTATCCTCATATTGGAAAGCAACCTGCTTAAATGGAATGAGAGATATAATTGCTAAAGAAATAAAATCTGTATCTAATACTATATCTTTAGATAGACAAGTTAATCTCAAAGATTGTGAAACTTCTCTTTTAGAAATCATACCTAGTACATCTACAAAACCCACTTTAAAAGTGGACATAGAACAAGTTGAAAAAGCATTAAAAGAAGCGGGTTTTGATAAGGATTTTGATGAGAAAAACATATTCAATGAGTATCTAAAAGGCAAGACATATAAGATGCTTTCTTATGAGTTTCCTGACTACTCAAAAAGTAAGATTTTTAGGATAGTAAAATCATATAAAGATTTGATAAAAAGTAAACTCGGTTATAGCAAGAGAAAATAGAAAAATATATTTTTCAATTTCTTGTGATATAATATGGCACGTGAATATAATCGAAGTCAAAAATCTAACATACTCTTACTCAGAGGAACAAATTAACACATTACATAACGTTAATCTCACTATTAAAAGAGGGGATTATGTTTCCATATTAGGTCATAATGGTTCAGGTAAATCTACTCTAGCGAAAGTCATTATGGGATTATGCCCAAATTATCAAGGCACAATTACTATTAATGGCAAGGAACTAAACAAAGAAAACTTAGCAGCGATAAGAAAAGATATCGTTATGGTTTTCCAAAACCCTGATAACCAATTCATTGGCGCAACAGTGGAAGATGATATTGCCTTTGGTTTAGAAAACGCTCAAGTTCCACATAAAGAAATGAGGGACATCATTTTAGACTACGCAAATAAGGTTGGTATGTCTAATTATCTAGATAAAGAACCAAGCAATCTTTCTGGTGGACAAAAACAACGTGTTGCTATCGCTGGTGTTTTAGCGCTTAACCCAAAGATTATTATTTTCGATGAATCTACATCAATGTTAGATCCAAAAGGCAAAAAAGAAATCTATGGTTTAATTTCACTTCTAAAGAAAAATAACCCAGATTTAACAGTAATTTCGATTACCCATGATATTGAAGAAGCTTATTTAAGTGACTACATAGTAGTAATGAATCATGGTGAAGTTATAAAAGAAGGCACACCTAATGAAGTCTTAAAGAACGCTAGTGAATTAGCAAAACAAAACTTAGATGTTCCTTTCCAAGTCAAACTTATAGATGCTCTTAATAAGAGTGGCTTTGATATTAAAGAAGATGCTTCTTTAGAAGAAGTAGGAGATATAGTATGTCGATAAAAGTAGAAAATGTATCTTTTACATACTCTAAAAAGACTCCTAATTCTTATGAAGCACTTCACAATGTTTCTTTAGAAATTAAAAAGAATTCTATCACAGGAATTGTGGGTCATACTGGAAGTGGTAAGTCCACTTTAGTCCAGATGTTTAATGGTTTGTTAAAACCTGAAACAGGCACAATTACTGTTGATGATTTTGTTATTGATTCAAAACAAAAGAAAATTAAAAATGTGAAACAACTTAGGAAACATGTAGGCCTTGTATTCCAGTTCCCTGAATATCAATTATTTGATGAAACAGTGGAGAAAGACGTATCTTTTGGTCCTAAAAACTTTGGAATGAATAATATTGATGCTTTAAATAAAGCTCATGAAGCATTAGCGATGATGGGCATAGATGAAACCTACTACAAACGTTCGCCATTCGAACTCAGCGGTGGAGAAAAACGTAAAGTCGCTTTAGCAGGTATTCTTGCTATTGACCCAGATATCTTAATACTAGATGAACCTACTGCAGGATTAGATCCTAAGTCTTCGTTAGAAGTCTTAACATTAGTAGAAAAACTCCATGAACAAGGTAAAACTATCGTAATTATTACTCACGATATGGATTTACTGTTTAGATATTGTGACCATGTAGTATTACTCAAAGATGGTAATGTAGCGTTTGATGGAAAACCAGAAAACTTATTCCAAAAGAATATTGATGATTTATCAATTGATGTTCCTAAGATTTATCAATTCTTAGACATTCTTAAAAAGAAGGGATTAGATTTATCTAAAGAGAACATAAGAAGTGTTGATGAATTAGTTAAGGTATTAACCGAAAGAAGGAAGAAATAATGGATAATTTAACTTTCGGTAGATACTCTCCATATAACACAGTAGTCCACAAACTAGACCCAAGAAACAAGATCTTCTTGATGATTTTATTTATGGTTGGAATCTTCTTCCAATTCAAATTATGGTCAGTTAGTTTAATCATGTCTGGAGTATATTTGATTATTTTAATAATCATTATGCTTCTTTCTCGTGTAAGCTTTGTCCAATTATTTAAGTCTTTAGGTAGTATGTGGCTGATGGTAGTCTTCCTATTGCTTATCTACATATTCATTCCTACTACAACACATAAGATTGAACCTGAAGCATTTAAGATATTTAACTATGCAGTTTATTGGGATAGTTTCTGTAGAGCGGGTTATATCATTCTCCGTTTAGTAATGATGTTGTCATTAACAATGATATTAACAAGCACTACAAAGCCAATGGATATGACATATGCGTTTGAATGGTACATGACTCCATTAAAACTTATTAGATTCCCAGCACATGAAATTGCTATGACATTATCTATTGCACTTAGATTCATTCCAACTTTGTTGGATGAAACAAATAGAATTATGAAAGCTCAAGAATCTAGAGGTGCTGATTTCTCTCATGGTATTGGTAGAAGATTTAGAGCAATTATTTCATTAATGATTCCATTATTTGTATCCGCTATCGATAGAAGTGAAGAATTAGCAAATGCTATGGAAGTTAGAGGATATGATCCAAGAGCAAAGAGAACTAAATATAGATTACTTAGATTCCACTTCAAAGACTTATTAGCATTTGTTTTAATTGGATGTATTTTTGCAGGTATTATTACTTTATTCGTATTTGACCAACAATCCACTGGTGGTATTGATATACTTCAAGTTATATTTAATGTGAAAGGTTTCTAACATATGAGAATACATGGAGTATGTTCATATAATGGCGCTAACTATTCTGGTTGGCAAAAACAAATAAATGAAACAAGTGTTCAAAAAGAAATAGAGAAAGTTCTCTCTACTATTTTTAATACTGAAATTAATATTCAAGGTTCAGGTAGAACAGATGCTTTAGTACACGCTAATAATCAGCATTTTCATTTCGAGGTTAATGATGATAAGAAAGTGGATTTAGATAGACTACTTTATTCAGTAAATTCTATGCTTCCAGAAGACATTAAAATCAAATCTTTTGAAGTAGTGGACCAAGAATGGCACGCAAGATTTTCTGCTAAAGCAAAAAGATATATTTACAAAGTAAAAACTATTGCAAAAGACCCATTTAATACGAATTTAATGTGGTTAAATCCTCATCCTTTTGACTACGATTTATTAGTGAAATCCCTCAAACTTTTTGAAGGCAAACATAACTTCCAAGACTTCACTAGCAAAGAGGAAGATGATGACAATTTTGTAAGAGAAATTTCATCCATTGAGGTTAATAAATTAGGTGATGATATTTCTATCTCCTTTGTGGGTAACGGATTCATGCGTTACCAAATCAGATTTATGGTCGGAACAGCGTTTGCTGTGGCCACAAAAGACATAGACATTTCATATATAACAAAACACTTGGACAGTGACAAACCAAGAGAAATAACTCACTACAAAGCACCTGGTCAAGGATTATACCTTGACGAGGTCTATTACTAAAAAATATTTACTACAAATATTTGTAGTGGTAAAATCTTACAGGACAATTTAAGGAGAAAATTATGGGAAGAGCACATGAAGTTAGAGCAAAAGCCATGGCCGCAACTGCAGCTGCAAGAAGTGCACTCTTTATGAGAGCAAGTAAGGAAATTTATTTAGCTGCAAAATCTGGTGAACCTGATCCAGAAATGAACTTAGCATTACGTTCTGCTATTGATAAATGGAAGGGACAACACGTCACTAAAGATGTTATCGATAGAGCTATTCAAAAAGCTAAAGGTGGAACAGCAGAAGTTTACGAATCAGGTAGATATGAAGCTTTTGGTCCTGGTGGTTCTTATTTAATTGTTGATACATTAACAGATAATTCTAACCGTGCATTTATCGCAGTTAGAACTGCTATTACTAAGAAAGGTGGACACATGGGTAATGTTATCTTTAACTTTACTGAAACAGGTGTATTCTCCTTCTCAGGTAATAATAGAGACGAAGTCGAAGAAACATTAATTTTAAGTGATGTTGACGTTCGTGAAGTCACAGAAGAAGATGGAAAAATTGAAGTCTTAGTTGAACCTGCAGCATTCGCTCAAGCAAGAAAAGTTTTAGGCGATATGGGCATTAATGAATTCGATATGGCTGAAATTACATTCCTCGCTAATGATCCAATTACATTAGACGATCCAGAAGATAAGAGAAAATTTGAAGAATTATTAGACATGCTCGACGAAGTCGAAGATGTCCAAAACGTATATCATAACGTTAATCTTTAAGGAGAATTTAAGTAATGAAAAAAGCTGCTAGAATTGTATTTAAAGTTGAATTCATTTTATATGTCGTTGCATTAGCATGTTGCGCTATTGGTGCAATTGTAGTTTCTTGTTTCTTACCTCAAATCAGAGAATTCTTTTTAGATCCAACACACTACAATCCACAACCTGCAACAGTCACTGAAGAACAAGCTACTGCTTTAACAGTGCTTACTACTTGTTGGGTTTACATTGGCACAGTTCTTTGCTTGTTAGGTGTTATCTTTACCGCTATCGGAAGAAAGAAAATTGAAACTGCAAGAAGCAAAAATGAAATTATGCCTATTGGAGTTTTAAATTGCATCTTTGGTAGTAGAGTTGGCGCTGTATTCCTCTTTGTTACAAAACAAACAGAATGGCCTGATGGTGCTAACAAAGAATACTAATACAATTTGAATTAGATAATCCTCAATTTATTGAGGATTTTCTTTTACATCATTTTTTCGATAGGAGACTTAATTTATGAGAAAAGCTGGATTAATAGTAATGAAGATAGAGGCGATTTTACGCCTTGCTATTATATGTGTTATCGTTTTATCAATTCTTTTCAGTTTAATTGTTTTATTCATTCCTGATTCACCTACATTTTTGGCAGATTTTTTCTTTCGCCTAGCTATTATTTTTAGTAGACCTTTCGTTGTAGAATTCAAATTAGCTAATTGGTTTGAAGTTACATATTTTTGGTCAATTCTCTATTATGGCCTTTCATTAGCGTTCCTTTGCTTTGCAATGGATAAAGCTAAAGC
>CAMJAG010000036.1 GCA_946403545.1 uncultured Caryophanales bacterium
GATAATTACTTCAATAAATATTTAAAGAAAAAGACATCTTAAGATGCCTTTAATCTATAATTTCACAGAGATAACTGGAACTACACCAATGTAGGTATTATATGTTGGAAGTGTTGAAGTTGCATCAGTAGCATAATTAGCAATTGTAGCTTGCAAACCTTCACCATTTCCAGTCACCGCTTCACTAGCAGGACTTCTTAACCAATAGCATTCTCTTCCTTTTGAATAAGTTAATGAATATGCATAATCAGTGGTCTTTAAACTTCTTCTATCTTCACTTGATATATTGTAATCAGGATTGAAGAAGTCTTTCTTTGAAAGAAGAGTTACATAATCGTTAGTGTTTTCACAAACGAATTTGTTCTCTGTATCCATAGTTGAATCTAGAGAATTATCAACTTCCATTAATTCCATTTTAGCTACATTAGCGTCGCTAAATGCTGTATTAAAAAAGTCATTATTTAACCAGTTTCTAATCTTACTAACTGCGTAATTGTTAGGTTTTTTAGCTTCTGGATGATTTAAATCTAATGTTCTTGGTTCATAATCTTCATAATCTAATATCTTTGAAGACATTAGATATGTGTAGCCATTATTAACACCAAGTTTTCTCCAAATAATTGGTTTATATTTGAAATAGTAAATATTGTAGGCGTAATAAATGTTTCCAGCATCTTTAGCAATTATTGATTCAGTTGGTTGGAATGCTGAGGAATTACGATATCTCAAACAATAGTTTGCTCTATACATGTTCCCATTGTATTTAAAGTCTTTATAGAAGAAATAATCAGATTCTTTAACTTCACTAACTGTTTTATGGGTTTCTTCGTCAATATGACTAACATAATCATAGAATTTGTATGATTCCCATCCATTAGGATGTTCAGCATCAGTAGGTTCTCCATCCACTACTTTAAATAAAGCTTTTGTGAGAGCATCAGATTCTCTAATTCTTTCTTGAGGATATGATCCGAATTTAATTTCGTCTTTTGCAAGAGTTTCGCTTTTGTTTTCCTTATTTGCAAAATATGACACTGTTGAATAAATAGCAACGCCTGCAATTAAAAGAGAGGCAATGCAAATACCAATTACAAAAATATTAGAGTTAGTTGCCTTTGGTGAACTAGTGTCCTCTTTAACTTCATCTTTACTAGATTCTTCTTCGAGTTCTTTTAAAAGAGCTGTTTTCTTTTCTTCATACTCTTTTTCATCAATAACTCCTGAATCGTAGAGAGATTTATATTCTTTTAATATGTCAGAAACTTTCTTTTTATCTTTCATATGAAAATTATTATACACTTATTAATCTTTTTTATCGCTTTTAATTTTATTAAGGTCTTCTTCTTTAATGTGCTTTTCTTTTGTTTTGCCTGCGAAATCTTTAATTTTATCAATAATTCCAAAACCAGAAATCTTGTCAGCGGCTTTAACTAGTTTTGGTGCTTTTCCTACAGCTTCTTCTGCATCAGTCATTATAGAATACACTAATAAATCGTAATAATGTCTGACAAAATCACAAATTAATTCAAATCCAATTTGAGATAACAAGAACAATGTAGAAAGAATAATCATCATAATTTGAAGATCGTTATGAGGATATCTAACTACTAAATAAATGTTAAATCCTATGACTAACGCTCTAATTGACCATTTGATTATTTTAATAATCTTTCTTATTTTATGTTTTTGATCCTTTTTAAAAGATGACCTAAATATAGTAATTAATAACCACACTAAACATATTCCGCATAAAGCAAGATATAAATAGAAAAGAGTCCAATTGCTTTTAAAATTAATCAAAGCAAAATAAACATAGAATCCTATGAATAATGTTTGGATAATAATATCCACGATATGGACTGCTAAATCAATATCGTGAACCATCTTTTTGTACACTAATTTAGTATTCTCAAACATATACCTTATTATATATATAATATAAGCAATTTAAAAGAAAAAGGGTGCCATTCAGGCACCCCTATATTTAACTTAATAGACTGGTTGTTGGTATTGTGGTTGTGGTTGTTTAGGTAATTCTAACTTTCTAATTATGTCACCAAAGATAATTTGAACAATTCCTAATCCGATAATTACGAAACCACAAATACTTGGAATAACTGGTACGAAGTTTCCTCCACTTCCTCCAGCCATCATAACTAATTCCCAAAGGTTACCATAAATACATGCAATGATGACAAATACGACAGCGTTAACTCTATTGTTTTTCTTAGCGCCAACTTTGAAGTTATCACCAATAGCGTTACCAATAAAGATTGTTGCCATAACATGCATGACTGGATAAAGCATACCAATTAAACCTAAAAGGTTTCTTGGATCAGTTCCATCTCCCATACTAACAAATTCGGCACCCGCTAAATAGAAAAGGTATGGGTCAACAGTGTTTGTTTCTCCACTTCCAATAAGTGCAGAAATATATCCACCCATCAAGAAGAGCATTGCACCACCCATAGCGACTGCAAATATCTTCATAATTGGAGCAGCAAGAGATCTTTTTTCATAAATTGCTCTTAAGAATGATTCAACAATACCGCCAGCAATATAAACGCCTAATGCTGCTAAAGACATCATAAATACAGGACATTTTGAATTAAACATTAAGAATTCAAAACCCATCATTCCTTCAGCTGGAGCCAAACTAGCTACGACACCATATTGATATAGTGGGAATGAAAGAACAAAGCCAATCATATAAATTCCATAGTTATAACTTGGAAGTTTTCTTTGAATCAAACCCATAATGGAAGTTACAAGAACAGGAATTCCAAATGCAACAATTCCAATAGGAGGTAAGAAGAAGATGACTAAATGAATAATTAAAGGAATCATTGCATAACCTGTAACTCCTTGAACTGAATCAATTACTGTTTGAATTGAACTTACCCAAGTGTTAGTGCCACCATCAGTGTAAGGCAAGAATAAAGTAGCAGCCATCATTGCTAAAACAGCAAGAACAATAATATTGCTAAGTAAACATCTAATTAAACCTAAACCTCCTTGTAAAGGAAGGTTATCAACTTTAGGTTGTTGTGGACGTTGTTGAGGGCCATTGTACATAGGTTGTTGTTGTGGATAAGGATATCCTCCAGCTGGTTGTGTACCTACTCTAAAGCCACATTTAGGGCAGAAAGCTGCGCCTGCTGGGATTTCGGTTCCACATTGAGGGCAGAATGAATTTCTTGGTGCATTATTTTCTTCGATACGAGTTCCGCAACTTTCACAAAATTTTATGCCGTCGCGAACATCGGCACCACAATTAGGACATTTTGTCATAAGATATAACCTCTTGTGAGTTTATTATATTTATATTTCTTTGTCATTTTCAATAAAAATGAAAAAGCCTCCTAATATTTAATTCCATATTAGAAGGCTTGAAATACTTATTTAGAGAGTATTATTCGTAGTCAAAAACGTTGACCCAATTTCTTAAAAATTCTCTCTCGTTGTCGTGGCCTTTTACAGATTGAGATGCTGCAACAATTGGCATCCATCTTTGAACATAACGCTTATCAGTTTTAGAGAGCTTACAGAATAAGTCTAAATATTTATCTGCAATCTTATTTTGTCCATCAAGGCAGAATAATAAATATGTTCTAGCGACATCAGCGGATGCGTTACCTTGTGTAGCGTGCGCCCAGTCAATAACATATGGGGTGCCATCTGGAGTAATAATCACATTACTTGGATTAAAGTCACCATGACATAATTTGTTATGTGTTGGCATTGAATTTAATCTTGTATGTAATTCATATTTTGTAGCGGTATCAAAGTCAGTAAGAGAGATTTTTCTTGTCATCTTATCTTTGATAAGAGTGAGTAAAGGACATCTCTTTTTATGAATAGACATTTGAGTTTTAACTAAGATATTGAGATATTCATCTAACTTATCAGGATTCTCTTCCATTAATTGAGCGAGAGTCTTTCCTTCAATGTAGTCATAGACTAAAGCCCATTTTCCATCAATAACCGTAACAGCGTGTAACTTAGGAATATTAACACCTGTTTCTTCTACTCTTGCTTGATTAAGAGCTTCGTTTAGAATATCACTTTTAGAATATGTTGAATCGAATACCTTATAGCAAAGGTCTCCATCTTTATAAACAGTCTTATTTTTTCTAACTGCTATAACATTATCTAATTTCATTTTCTACCCTCCTAGCCTTATTTTTTCTTGCCTGGCATTTCAGGTTCTTGGAAGTGTTTATTTCCATAGTATGCATTTAGATACATTTGTTTGATTTCTTCCATTAAAGGATATCTTGGGTTAGCACCTGTACATTGGTCATCAAAAGCTTGTTCCACCATTGCATCAAGTCTATCTAAGAAGTCTTTTTCATCTGGAACATAATCTTTAATTGTTGGTTTAATACCAACTCTAGCTTTAAGTTCATTAACAGCCTTAATTAAGTTTTCTAATTTTTCTTCATCAGTTTTGCCACCTAATTTAAGGAAATCTGCAACACTAGCGTATCTTGCTAATGTGTGTGGGTGATCATATTGAGGGAATGTTCCCATTTTAACAGGTTGTTCACTTGCATTAAATCTTAAGACTTCTTCAAGCATTAATGCATTAGCGATACCATGAGGAACATGATGGAATGCACCTAATTTATGTGCCATTGAGTGACATACACCAAGGAATGCATTAGCAAATGCCATACCTGCCATTGTAGCAGCGTTTGCCATCTTCTCTCTTGCTTCAACATCTTCTAGGCCATTGTCATAAGCACGTGGCAAATATTCAAAGATTACTTGAAGAGCTTGCTTTGCAAGACCATCAGTATAATCAGTTGCCATTGTAGATGCGATTGCTTCTAAAGCATGGCTAACCGCATCAATACCTGATGCTGCTGTTAAGCCTTTTGGAGCTGTCATATGGAAATCAGTATCAACAATTGCCATATTTGGCATTAATTCATAATCTGCTAATGGGTATTTAATACCAGTATTTTGGTCAGTGATAACTGCGAATGGAGTAACTTCACTACCAGTACCAGCACTTGTTGGAATAGCGATAAAGTACGCTTTTTCACCCATCTTAGGGAATTTATAAACTCTCTTACGAATATCAATGAATCTCATTGCCATATCCATAAAGTCTACTTCTGGATGTTCATACATGACCCACATAATCTTGCCAGCGTCCATTGCAGAACCACCACCTAATGCAATAATGACATCAGGTTTAAATTCTGCCATTTGTTTAGCACCAGCTTGAGCGCTTGCTAAACTTGGATCAGGAGCGACATCAAAGAATGTTTCATGAACAATTCCTAGTTCATTAAGTTTATCTTCAATTGGTTTTGTATAACCATTCTTGTATAAGAATGAGTCTGTAACAATGAAGGCTCTCTTCTTGTCCATTTCTTCTTTAAGTTCATTTAATGCGACAGGTAGACAACCTTTCTTAATATAAACCTTTTCAGGTGTACGGAACCAAAGCATATTTTCTCTCCTTTCGGCTACTGTTTTGATGTTAATGAGATGTTTAACACCAACGTTTTCACTAACACTATTGCCACCCCAAGAACCACAACCAAGGGTTAAGGATGGAGTAAGTTTAAAGTTATATAAGTCACCAAGACCACCAAAGCTTGATGGAGTATTGACTAAGATACGACAAGTTTTCATTCTTTCTTGGAATTCATCTAAGATTGCTTGTCTTGTGTGTACATTTAAATAAATTGAAGAAGTATGACCATATCCTCCATCAGCGATTAAATGCTCTGCTTTAACAAATGCATCTTCAATATTTTCGGCTTTATACATTGCTAATACTGGAGACAATTTTTCATGAGCGAATTCTTCTGAAAGATCATAGTTAGTAACTTCACCAATAAGGACTTTAGTTCCTAAAGGAACTTCTACTCCTGCTAATGCAGCAATATCGTGAGCTTTTTGACCAACAATTCTAGCGTTTAAAGTACCATTGATAAGAATTGTTTTTCTTACTTTTTCAGTTTCTTCTTCGTTTAAGAAGTAACAACCTCTATATAAGAATTCTTTCTTAACTTCTTCGTAAATCTTTTTATCAACAATAACGGATTGTTCTGAAGCACAGATCATACCATTATCGAATGTCTTTGAATGAATGATTGAAGATACCGCTAAAACGATGTCAGCGGATTCATCAATAATTGCAGGTGTATTACCAGGTCCAACACCAAGTGCTGGTTTACCACTGCTATAAGCAGCTTTGACCATACCTGGACCACCTGTAGCTAAAATGATGTCAGATTTCTTCATTAATAGATTAGTAAGTTCAAGAGAAGGAACATCAATCCAATCAATAATTCCTTCTGGAGCACCTGCTTTAACTGCAGCATCTAACACAATTTGAGCAGCTTTAATAGTACATTTCTTTGCTCTTGGATGAGGAGAAATGATAATTGCATTTCTAGTCTTTAATGCTAAAAGAGTCTTAAAAATAGCGGTACTTGTTGGGTTTGTGGTAGGAATAACCGCACCAATAACACCAATAGGTTCTGCAATCTTTTTAAGACCAAATGCTTTATCTTCTTCAATAACACCACATGTCTTTGTGTATCGATAAGCATTATAAATATATTCAGCAGCGTAGTTATTTTTAATAACTTTATCTTCCACTATTCCCATTCCTGTTTCTTCAACAGCAAGTTTTGCAAGTGGAACTCTAGCTTGGTTAGCAGCAATTGCAGCAGCTTTAAAGATCTCATCTACTTTCTCTTGAGGAAATGTAGAAAAGATTCTTTCAGCTTCTTTAACACGAGCTAGCATAGAATCAAAAGTCTCAACGTTTTCGACGATTTGTCTTTTATTTTCTAATCCCATATCGCTACCTCCTTTTCTTTCAAAATTTGGTTTTCCCACAATTAAATAATATCGATTTTATAGTAATTAACAACTTATTTGCTCTTATATCCTTATTTATATATAGAAATTAAAAGAGAAAATATTTGCAAATAATGACTATTTTTTAGTGGAGTTACCTTCTCCATCTTGAGAATCAACAACTTTTTGTTCTGTTGAATCTCCGGTAAATGTTGTTGCAGTTGCTTTACCAAATTGTTTACCGGCATCTGCAAAACCATGTCCAACATTTGTCCAAGCTTCACCAGTCTTTGTTTTTCTACCTTCACCTTGATGGTTATCTTCACCAGTAACTACTTTTGCAGTTGTGCCGATGGCTTTTCCAAGGTTAGCAAAAGCATGACCGATGTCTTTCCCTGCTTTTTTCCATTCTTCTTTTCTAGACATATCTATTACCTCGATTAATATAATCTAATAAATTAGTTTATATTATCATTATACATTCATTCTCTAAAAAATGTATATTTTAAATTAAAAATTTGAAATATTCGTATTTTTTCTTTTGATAATCACTTAAGTGTATGTTAAATTGAAAGCAGTCAATATCTTTTAGATAAAAATAATTACACAATTTTTTTGTGGTGAAAGGGGATTTTAAAAGATGAAAAAACGCAATTATATTGCATTGACAACAGTCTTATTAGCCCTCGGGTTAGTAGCCTGTGGTGAAAAGAAGTCTACACAACCTGAAACTTCTTCTCCAGCTCCAGCAAGTGAACCAGCTCCTTCTCAAGAAGGTCCAGTCTCACAAGGTGGACAAACATCCCAAGGTGGCCAAACTTCTCAAGGTGGTCAAACTTCTCAAGGCGGAGATACATCCAGCGCTTCTGCTGATAAAGCAGTCACAGTTACTGAAAGTGTCTTAGTTAAAGAAGAAGACAAAGTTTATGTTAAAGTCTCAGGTACTCAACAAAACTACACTGCTGCAGAATTTAAATGGGCTTGGGGTATCAAAGTTAATGGTGATGACGGAGCATTCGTCTATGGCAACGCTACACCAGCAGCAGCAGACTTTACAGCTGCAACATTCGATGCTACAACAAAAGCATTCACAGTTAAGTTAAACTTAACAGACATCTCTGGTTTAACAGCAGGTGCATTCTACCGTGTTTATGGTGGTACAGCAGAATCTTATGCTGACATCGCATTCACAGATTCTCAAACAGGCGCTAGAGATCAATCACGTAATTACTATTTACGTAACGACCAAAACGGTTCATTAGTATTTGACAACGTTTTACCAATTCCATTTACTAAAGCATCCGTCGTTGGTATCGCTGCTGCAGACATTCCTGAAGGCGCAACAGCAACTCAAGAAGGTGCTTACGTTAAAGTTGGTGGCGAAAACGTCAACAATTTAACAGAAGCACAAATTAAGGAATGGGACGATGCTAATAAATTAGCAGGTCACTTCCAACGTTGTATCGACAATGACCGTGCACAAGGTTATGACAGACACGACATCGCTAAGACAGAAAGATTCTGGAAAGTCGAAGGCCAAGAAGTTTACTTCTACTTCTACGTAGGATTCATTACAGAAAAACAAGGTTGGCAAACACACTTTGATATGGTTTCTGGTAATGCAGGCGCTAACTTCAATATGGACGTCGTTTTAAAAGGCGATCAAGACTTCGTAGTTAACGGTGCTACTTACAGATTATTCGCAGATTCATCTAAAGGTGCTAACCAAGGCGATTACTATGGATGTTTAGGTATCTACCGTGCTCACATTCATGATTACCAAGAAACAAAGAGAGTCGCAAACTCTGATGGTAAAGACATGTTCATTAAAGCATGTTCATGTGGTGACAAATACATCGGTATGGAATTCAAGGATTACTCCGCAATTTCTGCTACTCCAAATGGAACAAACCCATGGTATTTAGCAAAGGGTTCCAACGTTACATGGAAAATTAACGTTGATAAAGCTATTACTGGTGCTAAGATTCAATTCGGTATGATCGCTTCTTCTTCTGATCATTTAGGAAGACACTTATACAACGAATGGAAAGAAGATAAAGCACACGAAGGTGAAGAAGGCTATGTTAAACAAAATACAGCTGGCACACCTGATAAAGAAACAGAAGACGATTGGAGATATTCAATCGCTGTTGGCGATACAGCATATCCAATTACAAACAGAAAGACAATGGCTGAAAACGGTGCTAAACAAAACGTATTAACATATGTTGAATTAGCAACTATCGATTTAGCTATGGGCGAAAACCTTCTCAAGCTTTCTCAAAACAACATCGGTTACCGTATGAAATTCAATGGTGAAGTTAGAATTTTCTATTCTGGTAACGCAACAATTTCTGGCGAAACAGTTACTCCAAAAGTTGATTTCCAAACTTGGGATGCTGCAGCTATTAAAGCAGGCTTAAGCAATGGCGGTTCTACAGAAGCTGTTGATACAAGCGCAACTCCATTCACAGCTTACAAAGTCGGTAGTACAAACGATGCACTTACATTATCTTATACAGCAACTGCTGCAACAGCAGGTAAAGCTACATTAAAAGTCTTATTAACAACAAAATCTCCAAACGCATCTAGCTGTGGTTTCTGGAGACATCCAAGTAATAGCAACGTTAAGACAGAAATTACTTTCAATACTGTTAAATTAGATACACCTGCTGATAACACAGCATTATCTGATTTAGGCGCTAGTGCAGTTTCTGAAACAGCTAAAGAAGGTACTACAGCACTTTATATGCCTGTTTGGTTTGAAGCAATCGAATTAACACTCGTTGAAGGCGTTAATACAATCGAACTCAAATACATGGGTGGCGGTTACTCATACTGGGTCGCAGGTGCTGCTCTTGCTAGATAATTAAGATCATTCTTAAAATCTAATAATAAAAGGTCGAGATTCAAATCCCGACCTTTTTTACTTATTTGTAAGAATTATTTCCAACCAAGAAAAGTCTTAACCGCTTCTTCTTTCTTGATCTCCCCTACTTTATATCCTTCTGCCTGAATAACATTCTTAATATCATCAAGGGAAATATCATTTTCAGCGATTATCTCAGTTTGGCATTTATCTTTTGAGGAATTTACTTTCTTAACTTTAAACGCCTTTCTAACAGCGTCATTTACATGCGCTTCACACATTCCACATTTCATTCCATTAACTTCCACTATATATTTGTTCATAATTTGTCCTCTTTTATTACTAATTAATAATATACCAGTTTTATTTAGATTAAACATTTATATGCTCATATAAAACAAAAACCAGTCTTAGACTGGTTAGTGTATTATTTTGGTACCGACTAGGCGACTCGAACGCCTGACCTACGGCTTAGAAGGCAGTTGCTCTATCCAACTGA
>CAMJAG010000037.1 GCA_946403545.1 uncultured Caryophanales bacterium
CTTTATAATAAATACGAGGTTAAAATATGAAAAAGGTATTTATATACTTCTCTCTTAGTGGAAATGGTGAAGTAGTGGCAAAACAACTGGAAGCTAAAGGCTATGAAATTAGAAGAGTGTTCAAAAAAGGACAAAAAGCTAATAAAAAACCTGGTTTCTTTACAATATTTAGAGGTGGATTCCGTGCTGGAATGAATAAGAAAGATAAACTAGAACCATATGACACTAATATCGATGGCTATGATGAGATTGTTATTGGTAGTCCAATTTGGAACTCTAAATTCTCTTGCCCAATCAATAGAGTCTTAGCGGATCTCAATTTAAAAGATAAAAAACTTTCCTTCATATTTTATTCAGGTAGTGGAACTGCAGAAAAAGCAGTGGAACGCGTTAGTAAAGAATATCCAGATAGTAAAATCATAATATTAAAAGAACCTAAAAAATATGAAGATGAATTATTAAAAATAATTCTTTAGAGCAAAAGAAAACAACCGGCGAACCGGTTGTCTTTTTGTTTTGATTAGTTTTCAGTAATCTTGTTTTCAGCGATAACTTTGTCTTTTAAGAATGCTGGAACTTCTTCATAGTTAATGAATTCTCTGTTGAAGTAACCAGATGCTTGAGTTAAGGACTTAAGTTGTGTAACGTAGTCAACGATTTCTGCTTCTGGAATGAGGGCTTCAATATCTTGAAGACCATCTTTTTCTTCCATATTTTGAATTCTTGCACGTCTTGTATTTAAGTCAGACATAATGTCACCTGTGTATTCTGTAGGAACGATAACATGAATTCTCATGATAGGTTCAAGAATGATTGGGTTGCATTTTGGATATGCATCTTTAAATGCTAAGATACCTGCCATCTTGAATGCTTGTTCGTTGGAATCAACTGGGTGATATTTACCATCGACAAGAACACCTTTAACACCGATAACTGGGAAGCCTGCGAGTGGGCCTGAGTTAAGAGCTTCGAAGAAACCTTTTTCAACTGCTGGGAAGTAGTTCTTTGGAACAGCGCCACCGAAGACTTCTTCAGCGAAGACGTTTTCTTCACTTGGTTCAAATCTCATCTTAACGACACCATAGAAGCCAGATCCACCAGATTGTTTGACATATCTTCCATCACCTTCTGCTGTCTTCTTGATAGATTCACGATAGACAACTTTCATTGGTGCAGTAGTGACATCAATCTTATAAGTATCTTTAAGTTTACCTAAGATGAAGTTAATGTGAGAATCTGAGACACCACCTAATAATAATTGTTTTGTTTCATTATTACGTTTGACTTCAACTGCAGGATCTTCTGCTTGAATCTTTGCTAATGCTGGACCAATCTTTGATTCATCATTTTTATTATTTAAGATAAGAGCTTTGAAGATAACAGCGGTTGGGTAGTGTGCTGGTTTGTAGTTAATAATTGCTTTAGGAGAAGAAAGTGTCATGCCACTTGCAACGCCTTCAAGTCTTGTAACAGCAGCGATATCACCTGCGTGAACTTCTTGAATAGCGTCAAGTTTCTTACCTGTCATTTGATATAACATTGAAACTCTTTGAGTACCATTACCGACATAGACTTCATCACCTGCTTTTAAGACACCAGAATTAACTTTAATAATGTTAATTGTGCCTGAATATGGATCAACAACTGTCTTAAAGACATATGCTGAGAATGGTTCTGAATCGTTTGTTTGACGTGTAACTTCGTTACCATTTTCATCTTTAGCTTCGTATGGTTTTAAATCTGCTGGAGATGGTAAGTAATCGATGAACATATCAAGCATTGTTTCAACACCAATATTCTTTGTAGCGCATCCTACTAATACTGGGACGAGTTCGCCTGCTAAAACGAGTTTTCTTAAAGATTCATGAACTTCTTGGACTGTGAATTCTTCGCCATTGAAGAATTTTTCAAGAAGTGCATCATCCGCTTTAGCGACTTCTTCAGCAATCATGTTATGTAATTCAAAGATTTTTTCTTTCTTATCATCATGGATAGGAGCGTCTTCGCACTTCTTACCATTGAGTTTTCTAGCCTTTAAGTCAACGACATTAGCGAAGCCATCAAAACCTTCACCATGACCTAATGGGTAACAGAATGGAATAGCGTTTTTACCTAATTTTCCACGGATTTCATCTAATAAATCATCGAATTTAACGTTTTCCTTATCGACTTTGTTGATATAGATGAATGTAGGGATGCCACGTTTTCTAAGTTGATTCCAGTGTTTAACTGTACCGACTTGGACACCGATAGAAGCATCAATTACTAAGACTGCACCTTTGACTGCACCTAAGACACCGATGTATTCAGAAATGAAGTCATCGTTACCAGGAACGTCAATAAGATTAATCTTGTGATTTTTATAAGTTAATGGGACAACAGCGGTTTGAATGGAACCACCTCTTTTTTGTTCATCAACTGTGTAGTCAGAAATAGTGTTTTTCTTTTCAACTTCACCTTTTTGAGGAATTAATCCTGCAATAAAAGCGAGAGATTCTACTAAAGTAGTTTTACCTGTGGATTGGTGACCAAGGATAACTACGTTTCTAATATTTTTTGCATCAAAATTTGCCATAAATATCTCCTAATTAAAGTCTAAAGTATTTAGAATATCTACCTTTAGTGATGAGTTGAATTCTTTGATTCTTAACTAAAGAAGATAATGCTTTTTCAATTGTTGCAGGACTTGTTGCGTATAAAACATTTTGAACAACTTCCTTATTAATTGGAGTAGCGGAATCGTTAACGATTCTAAGAACTTTTTCTTCAGAAGTTTCATCTTCTAAATTGATTTCCATAATGTAATCAAGTTTACGATAAGCTTCTAAGATACATTTAAGGATGAATGTGACGTATGGGGTATAATCATTTGCGTTGTCACTCCAACCTTTAGCGGATGCTTCAAATGCATCGATGTATGCACCAACACGGTGTTTCATGATGTTTGGAATTGCGAAATAATCACCAATTTCATAACCATACTTCTTCATTAAGAAGTTAAGCAATAATCTTGATAATCTTCCATTGCCATGGTTGTATGGATGGATGCACATGAAATCAAACATGAACACAGCGATAAGAACTAACTTATTAAGATGTTCGTCTGTTGCGCATTGATTGAGTTGATAGACTAAGTTATCAAGGAGTGGGACAACTTCTTCAGGAGCAGCTGTGACGAAAATAGTTCTAAAAGAACCATCTGCCATAACTTCTTGAATGTAGTTTTGGCTATCCTTGTATTGTCCACCAAATTCAGGATTATAATCCTTATAAATGTAATAGTGTAATGTAGAAATAAAGCTTCTATCGATTGGTTGATACTTATTAACTTGTGCGATTAAGTCTAAAGCATTTCTATAACCAACTAATAAATGTTCTTGGAAAGTTTCTGGCATAGCGCCTTTTCCAAAGATAGCTTCTTCTCTTGAATCGGAAATAGTGACGTTACCGATTTCATTACTTGCTACGACGCCGCTACGGATAGCGAGATCAGTTAGCTTTTCAACCTTTTTGAGTTTTTTCACACCCATTGTTTTACCGCGGTAAAGCTCAATGGATTGAAGTAAGGAGTTAATGTTAGGGTTGTTCAAAGACATTACGACTCCCTTTAAGTCAAACATTTTCATATGTAAATACCTCAGCGATATTATTATCATACGGATTTTGGAATATTGCAACTCCTTATTTTAAAAAAGAAAATACCGAATTAAAAAATTAGGTTAAATTTGACCATAAAACTGGAGAAATTCTAATTTTAAAAACTCTACTTTAGTAGTAATATAGTCATGTATGAAAATTCTATTAACAAACGATGATGGATTCGACGCTCCTGGAATACAAATGTTGAAAGAACAACTTGACAAAGTAGGTGAAGTTTTTATTGTTGCACCTACACATTGCATGTCCGCAAAAAGTGTCTCTTTAACTATAGGAAAACCTCTTCATATTAAAGAAGAAGCAAAGAATGTTTACTCAGTTGATGGTTTCCCTGCTGATTGTGTTGCTTTAGCAATTGAATACTTTAAAGTAGAAAAAGGAATAGAATTTGATTTAGTTGTTTCTGGTTGTAACAATGGACTCAACCATTCTTATGATGCTATATATTCAGGCACAATAGGCGCATGTTTAGAAGCACTTACATATAGAAAGAAAGCAATTGCGGTGTCTTGTAAATACAATGACTTTGACACTGTTAAAAATAATTTTGATTTAATGTGGGATTTTATTACTAAGAATAACCTCATTTCTAATGAATATTTATTGAATATAAATTTCCCTAGAGGAGAAGTAAAATCCATTCAATTAGCGAAAGAATATTATCGAAAAGATGATAATTATTTCACAAAAACTGAAGAAGGCTATTATGCATATCGAAATATGGATGATTTATCTAACGCACCAAAAGATAGTGACTGCTATTTAGTGGAACATGGAGTGATCTCTGTTGTCCCTCTATCTAAGTCCTACTTTTCAGAAAATTTATTATCCAAATTGAAAATTTGACATAATAGTTATAAAATACATAACGGACATAAATAAAGGAGAAAAATTATGCCATTAGTAAATACTATCGAAATGTTTAAAAAGGCTTACAACGGTGGTTACGCTGTTGGTGCATTCAACTGCAACAACATGGAAATCGTTCAAGCTATCGTTGATGCTGCAAAAGAATGCAATTCACCAGTTATTCTTCAAGTTTCCGCTGGTGCAAGAAAGTATGCAAAACCTGCTTACTTAAAACACTTAGTTGAAGCTGCTGTTGAAGATACAGGATTACCAATCGTTCTTCACTTAGACCATGGTGCAGACTTTGAAATGTGCAAAGATTGTATCGATGGTGGTTTCACATCAGTTATGATTGATGCTTCTAGCAAACCATTCGAAGAAAACATCGCAATTACAAAGAAAGTTGTCGAATACGCCCACGCTCACAAACCATATGTTACAGTTGAAGCTGAATTAGGCACACTTGCTGGTATCGAAGATGATGTTAAAGTCGAACACGGTGCTGAAAGCTACACAAAACCAGAAGACGTTGAAGAATTCGTTCGTAGAACTGGTTGTGACTCATTAGCAATCGCTATCGGAACAAGCCATGGTGCTTATAAATTCAAACCAGAACAATGTACAAGAGATCCAGAAACAGGTATCTTATTACCTCCTCCATTAAGATTTGACATCTTAGAAGAAGTTAGCAAGAGACTCCCAGGTTTCCCAATCGTCTTACACGGTTCTTCCTCAGTTAACCAAGAATACGTTAAAATCATTAACGAAAATGGTGGTAAATTAGTCGACGCAGTTGGTGTCCCAGAACAACAACTCAGACAAGCTGCTAAATTAGCTGTTTGTAAGATCAACATTGACTCTGACTTACGTTTAGCTATGACAGCCGGTATCCGTGAACATATGGCTGCTCACCCAGATCACTTCGATCCAAGACAATATGTCGGTGATGGCCGTGCTTATGTCAAACAATTAGTCAAACATAAGATTACAGATGTTCTTGGTTCAAACGATAAAATCTAATTGAACTAAAAAGCAAATTAAAAGATAGCGAGAATATTCGCTATCTTTTTCTTATAGAAAAAGGAAGGTCAGTGCCTTCCTTTTAATTATTTAGCTTTCTTTTCTGCTAACAATTTCTTAATATCAAGTAAGATTTCGTTTGTTGTAGGTTCTGGTTTACCTTCTTCAACAGGAGCAGGTCTTTCTTCTGGATGTTTTTCGTAATATGCTTCTTTACGTTTTGCTTCAAATTCTGCTTTCTTAGCAGCCATCTTATTTGAAATTTTAACAATAATGAATAAGACAATAGCGATGATAATGAAAGATATAATAGCGTTAATTAATGCACCCCAGTTAATAATAGCGGAACCATTGAAGTAGAATCTTGTTCCGTATTTTGTGTAGTTAGCACCAATTAATGTAGCACCGTAAAGTGCTGGATCACTTGCGCCTGCAGCATTACCGATTTGTGTTGCGATTGCATTGTAGTCAGCAGCAGCGAAGCTTTGACCAACACCTGATAAGCCTTTTTGTCCATCAGTAAGAGCTGGTAAAACAGTGACTAAGCCACTTAAACCACCAGGGACTGGCCATGTTGCTAGTGACATTAACATGTTAACAAATGCGTTAACGATTGCTCCGAAAGCGCCACCAATAACGACACCAACAGCAAGCATGAAAGCATTGCCTCTATTGATGAATTCCTTAAATTCTTTCCAGAAACCTGGACCTTTTTTAGCCTTTTTAGCCATGTGGATTCCTCCTATATTTGTATTGATAAAATCATTATATATCACTTTTTAAATTTGTTTAGAAAATTTTATTTTTACAGTGGTATTCGAAGAAATAATTACATATAATGTAATCATGATAGATTTACATTTACATTTAGATGGCTCATTGAGCATTGAAGATTTTAAATATTTGTCAAAAAAAGATGGTATTTCATTAGGGGAAGATTTTCCTAAAAATATCTATGTAAGCAAAGATTGCAAGTCTCTTGAGGAATACTTGGAGAGATTTGATTTACCTTTGAAATTTATGCAATCAAAGGAAAATATTGAATATTTAACAGCTTCTCTAGTCAAGAGACTTTATAAATTAGGATATATTTACGCAGAAATTAGATATGCACCTTTACTTCACTTAAATAAGGGATTAACTATGGATGAAGTAGTGAAGGCAAGTATTGATGGATTAAATAAAGGATTAAAAGAATGCCCAGGTTTTGATGTAAATCTCATTTTATGTTGTATGAGACATGCAGATGAAAAACTAAATATGGAAACAGTGGAGATGGCTAATAAATATAGAAATCAAAAAGTCTGCGCTGTTGATTTAGCAGGCGCTGAAGCTTTACATCCATCTTCTTATTATTCTAGAGTTTTTAGCAAAGCTAAAGAATATGGTTTGAATATAACAATTCATGCAGGTGAAGCTACTGGATCAGATGAAATTATGATGGCCATAGATAATGGTGCGATTCGTATTGGACATGGTGTTCATCTTTCTTTAGATAAGGATTCTATTAAGAAAGTAAAAGACCATAATGTGTGCTTCGAATTCTGTCCAACAAGTAACCTACAAACTAAATCTTTAAAAGACTATAATCATGTCCCTTTAAGAGACTTTATGAATAATCAAATTCCTGTATGTATTAATGCTGATAACATGACTGTAAGTGATGTTAGTGCTATTAGCGAAATGAAACAGATGATCAAAACTTTTTCATTAACAAAAGAAGAAGTTTTTAGATTATATATGAATGCAATTGAACATGCTTTCATAGAAAATAGCGAAAAATCACTATTAAAGAAGAAACTAGAATCAGTTTTTGAAAAATACTGGAGTAATCTATCAAATGAAGAATAAAGTTAGAGAAGATCTGAAAGAGTTTGCGCAATCTCTTCCAGAAAATGTTGTTTTAGTTGCGGCTAGTAAATACGCAGGTGTTAAAGAAATCAAATACATGATGGAAAATGGCATCACCAATTTTGGCGAAAATCGTGTAGATGCATTTATTAGAAAGTATAGAAGATTAAGTAAATACCACTTAACATGGCATTTTATTGGTCATTTACAAAGAAATAAAGCAAGACCTGTTATTAATAGAATTTCTTACCTACATTCTCTAGATTCTGTTGAACTTGCTTATATGATTGAAAAATATAGAAGAGGCACTAAACCTGTTAATTGTTTTATTGAAGTGTCCATTAATGAAGAAATTAACAAAAATGGTTTAAAACCAGGCGAAGTTGATGATTTTATTTATCAAGTTAGAAGACTTAAAAAAGTTAAAATTGTTGGTCTTATGATGATGGCTAAAGCTGATTCCACACATCAAGATTTACTCGCACAGTTTGGCAGATTAAGATTACTAAAAGAATATCTAGAAGAAAGATTCAAAATGAAAATCCCATATCTTTCAATGGGAATGAGTGATGATTATCCAGAAGCTATCCAAAGTGGAGCTACCCACGTTAGATTAGGTAGAATTCTTTATAAAGCGTACGCTAATAAGAAAGCTTCTAATATTGGTAAATGATAAACGCTAGCAGCGTCATGAGTCCACATGTGGAAACGTGAATCTGTATCGCTAGCAGGAACTTGAAGTCCTAATAGAACTTTATTTTCTACATCGCTATTTTTTAGGAATGATAAATTCTCAAGTCTTTCTTGTGTATAGTAAGTGGAAGAAACTTTGTAGTTTTCACCATCTTCTGCTAAAGCGTCATTAAAAGTAACGCAAGCATCTTTTACTTCGCCTTTTTCATAGTATTGAATTGTTGGAACAAATCCTCTTCCAAAACCAAAAGTAGGGTTACTTGCTTCAGAAAGTTGGAGCTTTGAAATGATATTCTTGTAGTCATCTCCATCATTACCAGCCCAGTTTTGTTCTTGAATATCCATGATTAAGATTTCTTGCTTAAGTTCATGAGTTTGAGTGAAAGGTACTAAATAGTTAGGAATAATATAACTACAATCGGAACATCCGTTTCTTTCAGATAAAACGATGCTTTTCTCGTCAGAAATGTGATTTTTGCCACTTCCAAATAGGTAGTTCTCATCAACATAGAACATACTAAATTTTTCTGGTCTTACAATGTCGTCGTTCATATACGCTTCAAATGCCTTGTATGAAGAAATTGTTTTGTCATTATATTTGAATTCAGAAATTAAACATCCTTTTTGGAATGTGTAGAACATTGGATCAGAAGAATTTAACCTTCTTATGTTATATTGTTTGATTGTAGAATCACTCATAATGTCAGTATTAAAGTAATAAATTGGAACGTTATGATTCTTTACATATTTATTAAGGATTTCTTCTTTAAATCCTGTCCAACAAGCACATCCTGTGGACATTGATCTACTGTAAGTCGCAAGCAAAACACCTTCTCCAATATTACTTGAGAGAAGTGAGAGTAAGTCGACTTCACGTTTTAATTCTTTAATTTCAGTGAGTTTTGTGCCGATATTGATGTGCGCTTTTAATCTAATGCCTTTACAACCGGACAGACTGGAAACCGCTAATAAAAGGCCTAAAAATAATGCTTTTTTGTTTTTCATGATTTGCATTATAAATTATTTTATAAAAGCGTTCAATTATTTCGATAATTTAATTTTAAAAAAGATTTTCAAAAACCCCTGCAAAAACCATATAAAAAACGCATTCAAAAATCACTTAGAAAAATCTTACAAAAACTTAAGCAATTTTTCGCTACATTTTCTCAACAAAAAAATGAACGATTTTTCATAGTGATTTTTTGAAATTTTTTCTAAGGTGGCAAAAATCGTTATATATAGATATAATCGTATAAAAATGTAATTTGAAGTTTTTCAAAATCGGTGTTAGAAAAAATTTTTGAAAAAAATGTTTGTTTTTTTCTTTAATTTTATATATATTTTTTGCGTTATATTTTTAACAAAAAAACTGTGTGAGAAAGGGCTTAGGAAAAATGGAAAAAGAAAATTGCATAATTTCACTCCAAAATGTTTGCAAGGTTTTTGACGGAACAACGGTAGTGGATAACTTCAATTTAGACATCACAAAAGGGGAGTTTGTTACATTCCTTGGACCATCTGGCTGTGGTAAGACTACAACTCTTAGAATGATTGCTGGTTTTGAACTTCCAACAAGCGGAACAATTTTATTAAATGGAAATGATATTTCCTTACTTCCACCTTATAAAAGACCTATTAATACTGTTTTCCAAAGATACGCACTTTTTGCACACCTTAATATATTTAATAATGTTGCGTTTGGTTTAAAACTTAAAAAGATTCCATACGAAGCAAAAGATAAAAATGGTGAAACTATTACTAAATATAGACACTACACAAAGAAAGAAATTGCTGAAAAAGTTAAGATTGCTTTAAAAGTAGTAGACCTTGAAGGTTTTGAAAAAAGAGATATTTCCACTCTTTCTGGTGGTCAACAACAAAGAATTGCTATTGCAAGAGCTATCGTTAATGAACCTGAAATTCTTCTTTTAGACGAACCTTTAGGTGCTCTTGACTTAAAGATGAGAAAAGAAATGCAACTCGAATT
>CAMJAG010000038.1 GCA_946403545.1 uncultured Caryophanales bacterium
GAACAAGTTGAAGGGGTTTTAACGGCGATTTCTTTATGATGACCACAGTTTAAGACTTCATCACCTTGATTAACTGTGCTTGTAGAAACAGGTGGAACTGAAGCACTAGAAACATCAGAAACTGGTACCCTACTTTTACTATTATTTTGAGAACTTATGTTAGTGCTACTAGATTTATCTTTACCACTTCTAGCGTTATTAAAAGAATTCTCCATAGAAGAATTTGTAGGTCCACAAGCGATTAATAATCCAAATAGAGAAAGACCTAATAACGATAATTTAAGTTTACTAGCGCTAGATTTCATAAATATCTCTTTAACTTTACAACAAATTGTAAAGAATGATTATTGGAATTTAACAAAAAAGATGATTTCAATTAAGAAACCATCTTGTTCAATTTGATTATAGACTAAAGAGTCATTAATTCTTTTTCTTTGTCAGCGACAACTGTATCAACGTTTTTGATGACATCACCGACAGCTTTTTCTAAGTCTTCTTGAACCTTCTTTTGGTAATCTTCAGACATTTCTTCATCACCTTTAATGAGGTCCATGTAGTCTCTTCTAATATTACGGATAGCAATCTTTGCTTCTTCGCCATATTTACGAGCTTGTTTAACGATATCTCTTCTTCTTTCTTCAGTTAATACTGGAATCATTAATCTAATTTGAGTACCTTCGTTAATTGGATTAATGCCTAAATCGGAAGCATTAATTGCACTGACAATAGCCTTACAATCATTTTTATCATAAGGTTTGATTAATAATTGTCTTGGTTCTGGTACTGAAATTGATGAAATTTGATTAACTGGAGTTGGTGATCCATAGTAATCAACATTGATGTTATTAAGCATTGCTGGATTTGCTCTGCCTGTTCTTAAAGATGAAAGTGATGCTTTTAGCATCTCTACTCTTTTTTGCATTTCTTCTTGGGCTTGTAAAACTAATTCGTCCATAAAGATTTAAACTCCTCTATTACTTACTTAAAATTGTACCAATATGTTCGCCATTTGCAACACGAATAAAATTATTTAGGTCATCCATTGAGAATATTCTGACATCGATATCTGTCTTCTTTAATAATTCAACAGCGGAGTCATCGATGACTTTTAACTTCATGTCTTCCATTTGTTTATAAGTGATGTTTGGCATGAATTTTGCAGTTGCGTCCACTCGTGGGTCTCCAGTGTAAACACCTTCGACTCCATTCTTACCCATTAAAATGGCGTCACAATTTAATTCGATTGCTCTCATTGCAGCAGCGGTATCTGTGGTGAAATATGGTTTACCTGTTCCGCCTGATAAAAACACTACTTTATTGTCATTTAAAGCGGAATCTGCAGCCTTTTGGTCATAAGGCACAGTTACTCCATCAATAGCAGGAACTGCACTTGTAACTACAGATTTGACACCTTTTTTATTTAAATAAGAACTAATAGCGACAGCGTTAATGACTGTGCCTAACATTCCCATAAAGTCTGCAGGAACTCTTTCAAGTCCTACTTCTTCTGCAATTCTTCCTCTCCAGATATTACCTGCTCCAATGACAACACATATTTGTGTATTCTTACTCATTTCTGCAATCATATCTCCAACTTTACGAAGCTTTGCAGTGTTAAAAATGGAAACATCATTTTCTTTCAATGATTCTCCAGATAATTTTAATAATACTCGTTTATATGACATAACTAACTCCTAGTTATTATTATATAGAAAAAGAGACACAAATGTGTCCCCTTTTTCATTTTTTTGATAATTACTTAGCTTGTGCCATGACTTCAGCTGCGAAGTCATCTTTACGTTTTTCGATACCTTCACCAACTTGGTAACGGACGAATTTAACAACTTTGACACCTTTTTCAGTAAGAACTTGGCCAACTTTCTTAGATTGTGATTCATCTAATAAGTAGATTTGTTCATTTAATAACATGTCAGAGAAGTATTTGTTAACTTTACCTTCGATGATTTTTGTTAACATTGCTTCTGGTTTACCTGCTAATTTTGGATCGTTTTTAGCAGTGTTCATTTGAACTTCTGTTTCATGAGCGATTAAGCTTGGATCGATTTCATCTTTGCTTAAGTATTTTGGGTTGTTAGCAGCAATGTGCATTGCTAAACCTTTACCTAATTCAGCATCTTCTTTGTCTAAGACAACAGCGACACCGATTTTACCACCCATGTGGATGTATGTTGCGATGTATTGACCATCAACTTTTTCTAATACTTCGAATCTTCTTAAATCGAATTTTTCACCCATTTTGACTGTTGCGTCAGTGAATAAATCTTTTGTTAATTCTTTAGCTTCATCTAAGGATTTTGGAGATTCGTGAAGAATTGTTTTTGCAACGTTTTCAACGAGTTCTTTGAATGCGTCACCTTTACTAACGAAGTCTGTTTCACAGTTGACTTCAACGATAACAGTTTTACCACAGCCATCACAGGATTTAACAAGTGCTAAACCTTCAGCAGCAATTCTATCTGCTTTCTTAGCAGCTTTAGCTAAACCTTTTTCTCTTAACCAGTCATTAGCTTTATCTAAATCTTGGTCATTATTTAATAATGCAGCTTTGCAATCCATAAGGCCAGCGCCTGTACGGTCACGTAAGATTTTGATTAAGTCAATTAAGGATTCTGCCATGATTAGTTACCTTCACTTTCGTTCTTTGGAGCTTCTGCTTTTGGAGCAGCTTCTTTCTTTGCAGCTGGTTTTTTAGCAGGTTTCTTTGCTGGTGCTTCACCATTTGCAGCAGCTTGTGCAGCTTGTCTTGCAGCGAATCTTTCAGCTTGTTCTTTTTCGTAAGCTTCTTGACGTGCAGCTCTTTCTGCTCTAATCTTTGCTAATTTTTCAGCGTTTTCTTTATCTGTTTGGCGGATAACGTCTTTCATTGTGACATCTTCGCCTTCTTCTTTTAAGTAAGCAACAACTGGTAATCCACCTTTAGATTCAACGATAGCGTCAGCGATGACAGCTAAGATTAAGCTAACGGAACGGATTGCATCATCGTTTGCAGGGATAATGTAATCAACGACATCTGGATCAGAGTTTGTATCAACGATACCAAAGACTTTGATACCGAGTTTACGTGCTTCTGCGACTGCGTTGTGTTCAATACGTGGGTCAATAACGAAGAGTGCGTTAGGAACTTTTCTCATTTCCTTAATGCCTTCTAAGTTCTTTGTTAATTTTTCTTTTTCTTTACGAAGTTGTGCAGCTTCTTGTTTTGGAAGGAGATCTAATTCGCCTTCTTCTTCTCTACGTTCTAATTCTTTTAAGAATCTAATTCTAGATTGGATTGTTTTGAAGTTTGTTAATGTTCCACCTAACCATCTGTTTGTGATGTAGAAGGAACCAGAACGTAATGCTTCAGCTTGAACTGCATCTTGGCATTGTTTCTTTGTACCAACGAATAAGACTTTACCACCGTTATCAACGATTTCTTTCATAGCCTTATAAGCTTCGTTAATTAATGTAACTGTTTGTTGTAAGTCAATGATGTAAACACCATTTCTTGCACCGTAGATGTATTTTTTCATTTTTGGGTTCCATCTACGTGTTTGATGACCGAAGTGAGCGCCAGCTTCAAGTAATTTCTTCATTGTAATTACTGGTGCATCAGGATCATGCATAACTGCTTCCATTGGGTTAGCAGCTTCAGCAGTTGTTTCTTCAACTACTACTTTTTCTTCTTCAACCATTGTGAAGTCCTCCTTATGTTTTTCCTCCACCGCTTCTAAAAGCTTAACCAACTCTAAGTTCTCTTATAGAGCACAACGGAAGCTCAATCCACGATGTGTGTATTCTGTGTTACCACAGCGTTTAATATATTACCAAACTAGATTTTGTATAACAAGTATAAAAATACTTATTATTTGTTTTTCTTACTTCTAGGATGGTTATTTAAATATGTAATCTTCATACTCTCTTCGGAGATATGAGTGTAAATCTGAGTAGCGTTTAAGTTCTCGTGACCGAGTAATTTTTGAATAGAAACTAGGTCAGCTCCCTGGCTTAAAAGGTATGTAGCAAACGAGTGACGGAACTTATGAGGATGGAGACCAAATTCGATTCCGGTCTTGTTTTGGATTTCTATAAGAATGTATTCTAAACCTCTCGTTGTTAACCTATTTCCGCGATTGTTCAAAAACAATGCTGGACTAGCAATCTTTGCTTTAGCAAGTAAAGTTGGTCTGACTTGTTTTAGATAAGTAGTCACTGCTTGCTTACATTCAACTGAAATTAAAACGATTCTTTCCTTATCACCTTTACCGATGACACGGAGTTCTCTTCTAGACAAATCTAGCGACTGAACATTGAGATTTACAAGTTCTTTTACGCGGATTCCGCTTGAAAATAAAACTTCAATGATTGCTTGATCTCTAACCGAGAGGAAATCATTTCTTTGAGAATTTGCTTTAAAAAGATAATCGATTTGCTCTTCAAACAAAACATCCGGAAGTCTCTTTTCAGTTTTAATTGAACTGACTAATTCAAAAGGATTGTCTTTGACATAACCTACTTTTGACATCCAATGATAAAAGTGACTCAAAGAAGAAATTCTTCTTTTACAACTTCTTTTAGATATTCCGTTTTGGATTTCTGTAGTTAAAAAATTACGAATAATAGGAAGATCAACATCATCCATAAGTACACTTTCGTTAAACAAATAAGAAAAGAATTTCTCTATATCGTACTGATAGGATTTGATTGTATCGTCACTATAATTTCTTTCGTTTTTCAAATAATCTAAGAAATCTTTAGTCTGCTTGTTCATACAAAAATAATATTAGCAAAAAGTAAAGAAAAACGGAATTTATTAATTCCGCTTTCCTCTCTTTATGCGTTCCATGTAATCACATTTTGGATAATTGGAACATCCTAAGAACATTCCATATTTGCCTTTTTTCTTAACAAGTGGAGATCCACATTTTGGACAAATCTTATCTGTTTTTTGTTCTTCAGGAATTGTAGTTGGTTTTTCTTCTTGTTTGATATAGTGACATTTTGGGAAACCTGAACATGCGATGAACACTTTTCCTTTTTTATCTTTTCTCTCTACGAGAGGTCTACCACATTCTGGACATAATTCACCAGTTTCCACGACTTGTTTTGGTTCTTTTTTAACATATTTACAAGTTGGGAAGTTGCTACATCCAACAAATTGACCATTTTTGCCTTCTTTGATAATAAGATCAGCACCACAGATTGGACATTTTTCACCAGTCTTGATTGGGTCATCTTTGTACATGATTTCATTAGCTTTTTCTATATCCTTAATAAATGGATAATAGAAGTCACTTAATGTCTTAACTCTAGTGTCATTTCCAGCCTCAACGTTATCGAGTTTCTTTTCCATTTGAGCAGTATATTTGACATTTACAATGTCAGGGAAGTACTTTTCAAGAACGTGAGCAGTCTTTTTACCTTGTTCTGTTAAGGTTAAAATACCTGCTGTATTGACCACATATTTTCTTGCTCTTAATGTTTCAATTGTAGTTGCGTAAGTAGATGGTCTACCAATACCAACTTCTTCCATTAATTTAACAATTTTAGCTTCAGAATAATGTGCTGGAGGTTGAGTGAATTTTTGTTCTGCTTTCTTTTCTTTTAAATCGAAGTAGTCATCAACATTGATATCAGGGAAAGATCCGTTATAATCTTTGACATCATCGACTTCAGAATAGATAGCTTCATAACCTTTGAATACTGTATGAGTTAATTCAAATTTGAATGTATATTCTCCACCTTGGAGAGTAACAATCATTACTTCTTCTTTCTTAGCTTTCATCAAACTAGCAAGAGCGCGATTATAAATTAACTTATATAAGTTATATTGTTCAGTTGTTAAGTATTGTCTAACAGATTCTGGTGTTCTATGGTTACTTGATGGACGGATAGCTTCGTGTGCATCTTGCATTAAACCAATAGTTTTAATCTTCTTAGCGTGACCAAGATATTCTTTGCCAAAAGTTTCAACAATATAGTTAGTCGCGTGTTCAATAAATGTAGGTGATAAACGTGTGGAGTCTGTACGCATGTAAGTGATTAAACCCATGTGCTCGCCACCGACATCGATGCCTTCATATAATTGTTGTGCGATTAATTGTGTACGTTTAGTTTTAAACTTTAATCTAGCGAATGCTTCTTGTTGTAAAGTTGAAGTTGTAAATGGTTCTTTGCTTTCTTTTGTTTTGAAAGTCTTTTCAACATTAACAACTTTTAATTTATCAGGAATACCAGCGAGGATTTCGTTAGCATCTTTTTCGTTATTGATTTCAATTTTTTCACCGTTTTTACCGACAAAAGTTAAGTCAAAATCATGATTGAGAATGTTTGCTTTAGTTAAAATATTCCAATATTCTTTGCTTACGAAATTTTCGATTTCAAGTTCGTGATCATAAATCATTTTTAAAGTCGCGGATTGCACTCTTCCTGCGCTTCTAGATTTGATTTTCTTATAGATTAAGGTAGATAACTTAAAACCTAAAATTCTGTCTAAAATACGGCGTGTTTCTTGTGATTGAACAAGATTTAAGTCGATTGTTCTTGGATTAGCAATAGCCTCACCAATAGAACTTCTAGTAATTTCGTGGAATTCTAGTCTTTTTGTTTTATTAACATCAAGTCCTAAAACTTGAGTTAAATGCCATGCGATAGCCTCCCCTTCTCTATCAGGGTCGGTTGCAAGAATAACTTCATCACATTTACTAGCTTTTTCTTTAAGTCCACGGACTACTCTTTCTTTGTTTTTATTAATAATGTAAGTAGCTGCAAAGTCATGTTCTACGTCCACACCTAAACCACCCTTGCCACTTGTAGCAAGGTCACGTACGTGTCCAAGAGAAGCTTGTACATCGTAGTTTTCACCGAGGTATCTTTTGATCGTATTACATTTTGCAGGAGACTCAACAATAACTAATTTCATAATTTTTGCAAACAAAACTATATTGCCAATTCAAGCCTGTGTCAACGGCATTTTTACTATATATCCTTATTAAATAATATATACATTTATTTAACATTTTTTTGAGGTTAATAAGTGTTCAATACCTGTCTCACATCATTACCTGTTTCAATCAAATTAGCCCCTTCATTGATAAGCGTATTGTTGTAATATCCAGACCCAACTGGATAAGGAATTGACATTAAATCACGATTAAATGAACACGCCATATTAGCAGAACTTAATGTTCCAGATGCTTCTTTACAATCAAAAATAATTAGCCCTTTAGATAAACCGACAACTATTCTATTTCTCATGATGAAATTTTGAGGGTCAGGTGTAGTTCCCTCAGGGTATTCGCTAAGTAGCAAATGATCCTTCTTAATCTTGTCTTGAAGTCCCCTATTACTTTCTGGGTAGTAATAATCTATTCCGCCTCCTAAAACGGCAACGGTTTTGCCCTCTGCTTCCATGCATGTTTTATGCGCTAGAGAATCTATCCCTACAGCGAGTCCCGAAACTATCTTATAATCAAGTGCAATCTCCTTAACTATGTTGACCAGATTTTCAGAACCATATTTACTAGGTTCTCTAGCGCCCACAACAGATATGTTTTTCGTATAGTCTTTAGCGAGCTTAATATCGCCATAGTAAAACAATACAAATGGTGATTTTTGAATTTGCTTTAGCTGTTGTGGGTAATCCTCATCTAAATAGGTAACAGCTTTGCATTTCATATTTGTTTTAAATGATAGGAGTTCATCGTCATCGATATACTCCTTATGTCTGATTGCTTCTAAGATACGATCCCAATTACCTTTGTATTTAATTGCGAAGTATATTAGAGCATCGCTTCCAGTGATTTCCATAATAAAAATCCTCCCTACTATACTTAAAGGGAGGTAAATTCAATTTGTTCCAAAAATTTTTAAAATAATGTCACTTTTTCTACAAAAAGTTCCTTAATAGGACCATATGAGAACCTATGTAGGCCTTTAACAGGTCCATATTTTTTAAGTGCTTCCATATGAATCTTTGTTCCGTAGCCCTTATGTTTCGCTATTCCGTATTCAGGATATTGTTTATCGAGTTCTTCACAAAGTCTATCTCTGGAAACCTTTGCGAGTATGCTTGCGGCTGCGATATTTACTGACAATGCGTCTCCATGTACGACATCAATTACAGGAACACTATAACCAGGAATTTTCATGCAATCTGTAAGGATTAAATCGTAGGAGTGATTCAAAGAATCAATTGCTTTTTTCATAGCTAGTCTAGACGCATTTAAAATATTAATTTCATCTATCTCTTCTACTGATACTGAACTAATAGCGTACGCCACTGCGTTTTTAATAATAATGTCGAATGCTTTATCTCTTTGTTTTGGAGTCAATTGTTTGGAGTCATTGATTAATGGATCATAGAATCCTTCAGGCATAATAACAGCAGCAGCAAAAACAGGACCTAGTAAGCATCCTCTTCCTGCTTCATCTGTCCCGACAATATATTTAACTTTATCTGAATAATACTCTTTATCTAAATCTAGAGACATTAAGCTTTCTCCAAAGTAATTCTTCCTAATTTACCATCTTTAAATTCTTTTAATAATAAAGACTCTGCTCTCACTAAATCTAGTTGACCATTGGAGTCAACAAGCTTTCTTCTATCAGCGATTTGTTTAAGGACTTCTTCAGGAGTTGTAATCTCCTCAATGTCATATCTTTCTTTTAAAGATGAAGGATAATTCCTCTTTAAGATTTTAAGTAGAGATTCTACTAAAATGTGGTTTGGCAAGATATCTTCTTTAACACATCCAATAAGTGCTAAGTTGATGGACTTTGCTTGATCATCATAGTTCATTGGAAGGATTCCAGGAGTGTCTAATAAAATGAAATCTTGGTTAACTTTAATGAATTGTTCACCACGAGTAAAACCAGGTTTATTTTGGACTCCAGCAGCTTTACGTTTTGCTAATTTATTGATTAAAGAAGACTTTCCAACATTAGGAATTCCCACGATCATAGTTTTGATTGGTTGAGGTTTCATTCCACGAGAAATTTCTTTTTGTCTTTTAGCTTTTCCAAGCTCAAAAATAGCTTTGTTAAGCGCGTCCCCAATCTTGTTTTCTGTGAGATTCATAACTAATAAATAGTCATATTTTGATTTGAGCTTCTCACTCCAGAGTTTTGTTTCGTTTGGGTCCGCTAAATCGGATTTCGTCATTAAAACTAGCTTCTTTTTGTTTGCAAGTGCCTTTTCTAGGTATGGATTTTGGCTAGATAATGGAGCACGCGCATCAAAAAGCTCAATGACAACATCAACGAGTTTAATCTTTTCTTCAATTTCTACCAAGGCTTTCTTCATGTGCCCTGGGAACCAATGTACATTGTTCGCTGGCATATGCTTACCTCTTAAAATATTTTGTTACTGGATAATAAGATTTTTCACTTACTTTTCCAGTAGTTTTATCTACTTTACAAGTACCTTCAATACCGATGAGGATACCTTGAATATTCTTTCTATAAATTCTTTGGTTTAAACTAGCGGAATCAGTGCTTCCTGCCCAGTTATCTCCAATAACCCAATATTCACCTTTTTCAAGGGTGATTGGCTCTGTATTCACTTTTTCTGTGTTTCCATAAGTGTTATAAGGTAGGTCATATTTTACCCAATCACCCCAGAAACCATCCTTGTTTTTCTTACGTACAGTTATACTGTCAGTTTGTAGTGTAAATTGTTCACCTGGTAAAGCAACAATTCTTTTAATCTTATATTCAGCGGATTTGCTAAGTTGAACTTTATGTTCACTGTCTTGATAAATTGTCTTAACTTCGTTTCCATTAGAGTCGATCCAGCAATAATCTGAATGACCTGCAACTATACATGGATAATAAGTGACCGCAATATCAAATCTTTTAGCGTTATCAATTGCGTAGCCATGTTTATCAATGAATCCGAATTCGGCATTTTTTAGTGTTGGATTCATACTAAGACCATCAACGTATACGAAACCATAGTAGTTATTTTTAAACGCTAAGCATAACGCTATGGTAGTGACAATAAGAATGGCTACTTGGCAAA
>CAMJAG010000039.1 GCA_946403545.1 uncultured Caryophanales bacterium
TCCTTTTAAGATGATCACTAATGACTCGCTATTAAGGTAACCTTAATAGGTTTTATAAACCTTTTCTAGGCGGTTGTAGCTCGTGAGGCGACAACGCATGTAATATAACATAAGTTATAATACACTGCAACGATTATTTTAATTAGTTTCTTCTTTGACATCTTGCTAAATTATGAAAAATATCTTTTCTTTGAAATGATAAGCTGACCAAATATCTCTCAAAGAATGGGTAAATGAATAACGTAGAAAAGAGAATCCCAGATCTTTTTCAAAATGTCACTAATAAAATACAATCTTTAAGGCAAGGGTGAATAGATTTATCTAACTGAATTAAGACCACATAATAAAAATCAGTTAGATATTATCTAAAATTGATGTTTAATGTGGGATTAATTCCAAGTAAATTTCCATCCACCTGGAACATTTACTCCACCCTTGTTGCTTCTATAAATCTTATAGACAACAACGGCCATAACTGCAATAGCAACAATTGCCATGACTGCGGTTAAGGTGATAGCTTCACCAACATAAGTATTGGACATTTCTTGATTTGTTAAAGCTACATATTTCATATAAAAAACCTCCTTACACTATTCCTATAGGGAGGCTTTTTAGTTTTGTTTCAAAATTTCTTTAAAATTTTTGGATTATATCTAAGATATAAAATTTATTGTAAATTCTTTAATTTAGCAGTTAAATCTTCTAAATTCTTTTTATGAGACGCTAGTTTATTTTGTTCCAACTCAACTTTTTCTTTTGGAGCCTTATCAATAAAGTTAGGGTTTGAAAGCATCTTTTCACATCTTGCAATTTCGTTTTCTAAAGTTGCAATTTCCTTTTTGATTCTTTCAATCATCTCAGCTTTTCCTGATTCGTTGTTGATCAACATATCTGCGTGTGGATGCATGAATAAGTCGCCTTGAGAATTGACGATTTCTTTACCAACTTCTTTGATATCAGAGAATGTGAATCTCTTTAAATATGTTAAGAAGTCATCGAATACTTTGATTTTGAAGTTGATTGATAATTGCAAGGATAAATTAGGCGCTAACTTGTTATCAATTTTGTAGTTTCTAACATCCTTAATTAAGTCAAATAAGAGTTCAACTTCTTTATCATTAGTTGTGTCCATTAACTTCTTATCAAAGAGTGGATAGCTTTCAAGCATAACACTTTCTAAGTGAGCAGGAAGATTTTGATATAACTCTTCTGCAATGAATGGAGTGTATGGATAGATTAATAAGATAATGTTCTTTAAACATTTAAATAATGTTTGGTAAGTAGCGTTAATCTTATTTTCATCATTACTATTAAGTGCAACTTTACTCATTTCAAGATAGTTAGAGCAGAAGTCATCATAAACAAAGTTATATAAATGGCTACTAGCAGCGTTAAAGTCATATCTATCCATGTTATAAGTAACGTTTTTAATAGTAGTTTCAAGTCTATTAATTACCCATCTATCAAGTGGAGATAATTTAGATAAATCAAGTTCTTCTTCTTTGAAGGATTCAGGAAGAATACCTAACACATAACGCGCACTATTCCATATTTTATTTAAATAATTAGCGCTAGCTTGAACCTTTTCATCGATATATCTCATATCTTGTCCAGGTGTTGAGTTAGTAGTTAAGAAATATCTAAGAGCATCTGCTCCATATTGTTCAATAACTTGAATTGGATCAATACCATTTCCTAAAGATTTTGACATCTTTCTTCCTTGAGCATCTCTAACTAAACCATGAATAACAACTTCCTTAAATGGAGCGTGTTTAGTAAATTCTAGAGATTGGAAAATCATTCTAGAAACCCAGAAGAAGATAATATCATATCCAGTAACTAAGACATTTGTAGGGAAATATCTATCATAATCCGCCGTCTTATTTGGCCAACCCATTGTGGAGAATGGCCATAAAGCAGATGAGAACCAAGTATCAAGAACATCACTTTCTTGTTCATAGTTTTCAATATCCTTAGGAGGTTCCACTGAAACCACCACTTCACCTGTCTTCTTATTATAATAAGCAGGAATTCTATGACCCCACCAAAGTTGTCTAGAAACACACCAGTCTTCAACATTTTCCATCCATTGAGTAAAGACTTTTTCAAATCTTTCTGGAACAAAGTTAACTTTGCCAGATTTCTTTTGATTTGCTAAAGCTTGATCTGCTAAAGGACGCATTTTAACGAACCATTGTTTAGAAAGCATTGGTTCAACAACGCAATTATTTCTTTCAGAATGGCCAACTGGGTGAATAATATCTTCAATCTTAACTAAATTACCATCTTCTTTAATTTGTTGGACCAATGCTTTTCTACATTCAAAACGGTCCATACCTTCATATTTGCCACATAAAGAATTCATAGTAGCATCTTTATTAAAGATAATAGGTTTAGCAAAACCATATTTTTCACCAATAATAAAATCGTTAGGGTCATGAGCAGGTGTACATTTCATAGCGCCTGTTCCAAACTCTAAATCAACATATTCATCAGCGATAATTGGAAGTTCATCTCCATTAGCAGGATTTATAACCTTCATTCCGACAAACTTCTTGTATCTTTCATCTTTAGGATTAACAACGACACAGACGTCACCAAACATTGTTTCTGGACGAGTTGTTGCGACTGTTAAATATTCGTTAGTACCGACGATTGGGTATTTAAAATAAAACATATTACCTTTATCGTCTTGGTGAATAACTTCAATATTACTTAAAGCTGTTTGTTGGACAGGATCCCAAGAGATGATTTTCTCGCCTTGGTATAATAATCCTTTTTTATATAATTCAACGAAAACTGTTCTAACTGCATAGTTAAGTCCTTCGTCTAATGTAAATCTTTCACGAGTATAGTCTAAAGATAAACCCATCTTAGCCCATTGTTCATGAATGCTTTCAGCGTATTCTTTTTTCCAATCCCACGCCCATTTCAAGAATTCATCACGAGTTATTTTAGTAACATCAACACCATTTTGGACTAATTTTTGCATAACTTTTGCTTGTGTAGCAATGCCTGCATGGTCCATACCTGGAAGATATAAAACATCATATCCTTGCATTCTTTTGTATCTTGCAATGATATCTTGGATAGTTGTATCAATTGTGTGACCAATATGTAATTTACCTGTAACATTTGGAGGTGGAATCACAATTGAGAATGGTTGTTTAGTTTTGTCACCTGCAGTGAAATAACCCTTTGATTTCCAAGAGTCATATTTTCCTGCTTCTACTTGATGTGGATCATATCTTTTATCAAGCATATTTCTTCCTCCTAATAAAATAAAAAACGTCCTATCTAAGGACGCTTGCGCGTGGTACCACCTTAGTTCGTAGAAGTCAGTTTTCTACGCACTTCATTTATCCTACTTTCGCTAGGCAACGATTTCTCCAAAGCGACCTTCGTTAGCACCCCCTACCAAGCTTCCACCATCCTTGGCTCTCTATCAGGGAATCACTAAGTACTCCTCTTTATCAACGAACAACAATATTATAAATATTAATAATTATTTATCAAACACTATTTTTTCAATGAGTTTGCAAAGAGAATTAATATTTGTCTTGTTTAATGAACTTGTACGAACAATTTGTTCTGGTGCAAGTAATCCAGATTCCGCAAGTCTCTTATTTAGCGCTGCGGTATCTTTTTGATTTAATTTGTCCATCTTCGTAGTGATTAGTAAGAAGATGTAACCTTTATCTTGTAGATATTCAATAAGCTCAAGATCATCCTCATTTAATTCTCTACGAGAATCAAGTAAGAATAAAATTGCCTTGAGTCTATCGTTATTTTCAAGATAATCATTCATCATGTCACCAAATACTCTATCTAAATCAATTCCTGTTTTGGCATAACCATATCCAGGAGCGTCAACAAGATAAAAAGTATTATCAATGTTGAAATAGTTTAAGAGTTTTGTGTGACCTGGCTTGCTTGAGGTGAACGCCATATTCTTCTTATTGCATAAAGCGTTAATAAGAGAGGATTTACCAACATTACTTCTTCCCACTATTAAAACTTCAGGAAGACATGGTTCTTTTGGGCGTTCATCCTTCAAACTAGCAGATTTAACAAAGTTAGCATTACTAAAGTTAATCATTTTCCCTTTTAAATGCTACTTTTGTAGCGTCATCAACGCATTTCATAAATACAATGTTGAGTGATTCTTTGACTTCTTTTGGAAGTTCATCAACATCTTTTTGGTTTTCTTTTGGAACAATGATTGTTTTAATTCCACTTCTTAAAGCAGCAAGAGATTTTTCTCTTAAGCCACCAATAGGAAGAGCATGTCCACGTAAAGTAACTTCGCCAGTCATCGCAACATCTGGATTTACTGGAGTGTTGCTTAAGCAAGAGATGATTGCGGTACAAATTGCGACACCTGCACTTGGACCATCTTTTGGAACAGCACCTTCTGGTACGTGAATATGGATATCATTGTTTTCAAAAATTGTTGGGTCAATGTTAAAGTGAGCAGCGTTACTCTTGACATAGTCAAGCGCAATACTTGCAGACTCTTTCATGACATCACCTAAGTGACCTGTTAAGACTAAAGCGCCTTTACCTTTGAAGTAGTTAACTTCGATTGGGAGAATATCTCCACCATATTCGGTATAAGCAAGACCTGTAACTACACCAATTTGTGGTTCATTTTCTTTCTTAGATTCTTCAAAAATTGGAGTTCCTAAGAATTCTCTCACCTTTTCTGGAGTAATCTTAATTGTCTTAATCTTTGGATCTTTAACAATGGCAACTGCCACTTTTCTTAAACATGAAGCAACTTTACGTTCAAGTTCACGAACACCACTTTCTCTTGTGTATTCACGGATAATTGTAGTGATTGCATCATCTGTAAAGCTTGCTTGTTTTTCTTTAAGGCCATTAATTGCTTTTTGTTTAGAAATTAAATGTTCTTTTGTGATATGGACCTTTTCGATTTCTGTATAACTAGAAAGTTGAATTAATTCAAGTCTATCTCTGAGAGGACCTGGAATATTCTCTAAATAGTTTGCAGTAGCGATGAATAAAACATCGCTTAAATCGTATGGTTCTTCCAAATAGTTATCATTGAATTGGTTATTTTGTTCTGGGTCTAAAACCTCAAGTAATGCACTTGCAGGATCGCCTTTGTATGAGCTTGCGAGTTTATCAACTTCATCTAAAAGGAACACAGGGTTAGTGACACCCACTTTTCTCATACCTTGGATAATTCTACCAGGCATTGAACCAACATAAGTTCTTCTATGACCTCTAATTTCAGCTTCATCAGAAATGCCACCTAAACTTGCTTTAAAGAATTTTCTTCCTAAAGCTCTAGCGATGGATTTGCCTAAAGAAGTTTTACCTGTTCCTGGAGGACCATAGAAACAAAGGATTGGAGATTTTAAATTACCTGTTAATTTCTTAACAGCTAAATATTCAATAATTCTCTTCTTTGGATTTTCAAGACCATAATGGTCTTCATCAAGAATTTGTTCGACGTGCTTAAGATCTTCATCATCCACTGTCTTTTCATACCATGGGACATTAAGTAATACGTCCAAATAGCTTTGAATTAAAGCGGCTTCAAGAGATCCTTGAGGCATCATATCAAACTTCTTGAGTTCAGTTTTGACCTTTTTCTTAACAAATTCTGGATATGGATTGCTTTCAATCTTCTCAAGAATTGTATCAGGGTCATTCTTATCATCAGAATTTTCGCCAAGTTCTTTCTTAATAGCTTTGAGTTTTTCTCTCAAATAGTATTCTTTTTGGCTCTTTTCTGTAGATTCACGAACGCTTTCAGCGATATCGTGTTCAATTTCATCTTTTTGCTTTTCACCTGTTAAAAGAATAACAACATGCTTCATAAGTGTTTCGATGTTTTCACTTTCAAGCATTTCTTGTTTGTGTTCTGCAGGTGCATTTAAGAAACCCGCTAAAGCGTAACAAAGAATTGTAGCGGATTCTGTTCTTGCAATAATGTTAGCGACGTTTTTAGGCATCATGCTAACTATGTTAGAGACACCTTCAAGAGTTTTGCTAACAGCCTTAATAATACTAGCGTTTGTAATATCATCGACAGGAGGAAGTTTATAAACTGTACCTTCTGCTTCATAGAAAGCGCCAGGATTTTCGACAATGTTTTCGATTTTCATTCTCTCTAAAACTTCAACACGAATTCTTAAATGTCCATCGCGTTCAGAAATAGAGATAATTTTGCATAATGTACCAACATTGTAGATTTCATCTACTCTTGGTTCTTCAGCAGAAACATTCTTTTGAGTAGAAACCAAGATTAGATTATCTGTAGCATCATGAGCAAAGTTAATAGCGTTTATTGAAAACGTTCTACCTGCTTCGATGAGTTGTTGGTTGCCAGGAAAAATGACTAGTGAACGAGTCACTAAAAGTGGGAGTGATAATGTTTGTGGTTTATCTGCCATAAAAACACCTCCTTTTTAATCAATTTGATTAGTCGTTATTAGCAAATAAGAAATCTTCAACTCTATTCATTCTGATGTTATAGCGGTATTCGCCTAATTGGTTAGCGAGTGCTTTCTTAACATCTTCAAGTTTCATCTTGTATTGGTCAGCAATCTTAGCCATTTCAACATCGACATCTTCATCAGTGACAACGATGTTTTCAACTTGGCCGACTTTGTCGACAACTAAGTATCTTGTGAAGTCAGCTTTGCTGTCTTCTTTAAGTTTAGCCATGAATTCTTCTTCTTTTTGGCCTAAGATGCTTAAGTATTGATCAAGTGTTAAACCAGATTGTTTCATTCTGTTTTCAATGTCTTTTCTTCTAGAAGCGACTTGTTCATCGATGATTTCATCTGGAATAGAAATCTTTGATTTTTCTGCAATAGCAGCGACAACTTTGCCTAAGTATGCTCTACGAGCTTCAGCTTTCTTTTGTTCTAAAAGTTCTTTTTCTTTGTGAGCTTTTAATTCGTCAATTGTGTTAACTTCTGGAATTGATAAATCTTTAACAAATTCATCATTTAATTCAGGAATTTTCTTTGCTTTGACTTCATGGCAAGTAATTGCGAATACTGCTGCTTTGCCTTTTAATTCTGGTGTGTAGTTTTCTGGGAATGTGACATTAATGTCTTTCTTTTCACCAGCTTTTAAACCAACACATTGATCTTCGAAACCTGGAATGAATTGACCAGAGCCTAATTCTAATTCGTGGTTTTCTGCTGCTCCACCTTCAAATGGAACACCATCAACACTACCAACGAAGTCCATAACGATTGTGTCACCTAATTCAGCAGCACCATCTTTAACGACTAATGTAGCGTTTTGTTTTTGTAATGCTTCGATTGCAGCATTGACATCTTTAACAGTAACCTTTGGTTCTTCTTTGCCAATCTTTAAACCTTTGTATTCACCAAGTTCAACTTCTGGGGAAACAACGATTGTAAATTTGACTTCTAAATCTGTATCAGATAATTTTGTAACTTCAACCTTTGGTTGTGCCATTGGTTTGACATCTTCATTATCTAAGACATCTTTGTATAAAGTTGGTAATAAGTCATTGATTGCTTCATCGATAACTTTCATATTATCAACTCTTTTTCTAAGCATAGCTTCTGGAGCTTTTCCAGGACGGAATCCGTCAACCTTTACGTTAGCGGATACTTTTTTGAAAGCCTTTTCTTGTGCTTTCTTCCATGAATCAGTATCAACAGTAACTAATACTTCGACATGTGAATTTTCTAATTTAGTAACTTTTCTTTCCATATTTAATATGTTCCTTTCAATATGTGCGTTATTGATTATAAATAAAACTAGTTTTATACGCAAGAAAAAAGCACTCGAAAGTGCCTTAAACTTAAAATTATTATATTTTAGAACGTTTCAATTGACTCTTTTAGCTCTTCAATAATCTTTCTTACATCCGAAATATTTTCGCCTTCTTGTAAGCACTTCTCCTCAAAAGCCGTTCCGTCAGCGTGTAAATACTCGCTTGCAATCCCATAAAGCGCACATAATAGCGCCTTTGCATTGAACTTACATTTGTCTGGGTAGATGTAAATTAAGTAAGTTGAATAAATATTCAAAGCGTTTTGACTAATTGAAGGATCCTTAAAGTCTGATTGGATGCTTCTAATAATATTTGTGAATTGGTTATCTTGGAATGGAGGTTCAAGTAAAGAAGGATTAACTTCAATCAATTGATTGACATGTTTAAACTTCACTACTTTATTTACTTTTTTCTCCACTAAAAGAAGTAAAGCAAATGATCTAATAGCTTGCATAGGGAAATCCAAAAGGATTTTCTCTAAGTAAGGTAAGAATATTTCAATAGTCTTACTCCTACAAGCTTCTAACCCAGTTAATACGATAGATGCGTTATTACTCGTAAGTCTTTTAACAACTTCTTCTTCATCAATATGATGACCTCTAATCGCATTTTTTTCTTCTTCACGAATATATTTCTCGTAGTACTTAAGTACTTCTTCAGTTTCTTGTGATTCATAAGGAAGATTCTTATAGTAATCAAGTTGCCCACGTGCTGCATCAAACTTATTTAATAAGCAAAGGATTTCTATATGAATCTTCACGAGTAACTTCAAGTTACTAGTAAGGATTTTTTGATTAAAAGTAACACAATCTAATGCTTCTTCAGATTTACCCAACGCTAAAAGAGCACTTATTCTATAGAATAATGATTGTGCATCTTTACTGGTTTCAGTGATTTGAAGAACCAAGTCATATTGCTTTTTATCCATTAATGATTTTAAAGAGTCCATGAATTTCTCCTTAGTAGTTTATTAGTATATTATTAGTATCTTTTAACAAAGTTAACTATTTCTTTACTTTGTCCCAATACTCCTTCAACGTTTGCTCAAATTTATTGTCTTGATAGTTATAATAATGGGCATTTTTGACATCATCTGGTAAATATTGTTGTTTTACCCAATGATGTGAATAATCATGAGGGTATTTATAGTTTTGACCCTTCACTTTTGCATCTTTTCCATCATAGTGAGTATTTTGCAATTGTCTAGGAACATTGATTCCTTTTCCTTGATGAATATCGCTTATAGCAGCATCAATTGCTAGGCATGCAGAGTTAGATTTTGGCGCTGTTGCTATTAAAATAGCAGCGTTACTTAATGGAAGGCGAGCTTCAGGCATTCCAAGTTGCAAAGCGGAGTCTACTGCTGCCTTAACAATTGGGATAATGTTTGGATAAGCCATTCCAACATCTTCACTAGCGCTACAAAGTAGTCTTCTACAAGCAGCGATTAAATCTCCTGCTTCTAGCATCTTTGCTAAATAGAAAACAGCGGCATCTGGATCACTACCTCTTAATGATTTCATTAAGGCAGATAAATTATCGTAGTGTTTATCTTCGCCTCTATCATAAGAAATGTTGCCTTTATCAATCAAAGAATCTACCATTTCTAATGTAATCTTTGCTTTTTTCTTAGTTAATCCATGATATAAGAAGTCTAAGTTATTCAAACTCTTTCTCATATCACCATTACTTGCTAAAGCAAGTCTTTGAAGTGCATCTTCTTCTATTTCAATGCCAAGAGATTTACATGCTCTTAAGATTCCTTTAGCGATCTCTTCACTTGGAATTGCTTTAAATTCAAATACCGTACATCTGCTTAATAATGCAGGATATACATAGAAATATGGATTTTCAGTAGTAGATGCAATTAAAGTAATGTCTCCAGATTCAACAAATTCTAAAAGAGATTGTTGTTGTTTCTTGTTTAAATATTGGATTTCATCCAAATATAGGAGAATTCCTTTAGATGCGAATAAA
>CAMJAG010000040.1 GCA_946403545.1 uncultured Caryophanales bacterium
TTTTTATTTACCAGAAACAGCAATCTTTTTAATAACTACTGATGGAGCAGCGCTTCCTCCTGGGAAGACTCTAACATCACTGCCCACTTCAATAATGTCTTTGAATAATTGCATTAAGTTACCTGAGACTGTGATGATATCAAGTGGTCTATCTTTCTTGCCATCTTTAATTAAGAAACCTGTAGATTGCAATGAGAAGTTTCCACTTTGTGGATTCATACCAGCGTGCATGCCTGTAACATCTGTGATATAAACGCCGTTACCGACTTCTTTAAAGAGTTCTTCTTGGCTCTTTTTACCTGGTTTCATTGTGAGGTAGAAAGTATTAATGCCCATCTTACCACCAGCTCTTGAAGCGTTACCTGTTGATGTAACACCATCTTTGGCAGCGGTTGTTAAGTTATATAAGTAAGTTTGGAGTTTGCCACCCTTGATAATTGCTTTGTTATAAGTAGCAACACCTTCGTCATCAAATCCTCTAGCGAATAATGTTTTATCTAATGGTCTATCTTCAATAGTGACCTTACTAGAAGCGACTTTTTCATTTAATTTACCAATGAATAAGCTAGATTTCTTTTGTACTTCTTCAGCGTCAGCGCTTCCAACATAGAATTCCATGAAACTAGAAACAACATCTGGAGATAAAACAGCTTGATAGTTATTAGATTCGCATGGTTCGCCACCTAATTGGTTAACTGTGTTTTCTGCGACTTTCTTTGCTAAATCTTTAACATCAAATTTAGAGAAATCATTGCCAAAGAATACATCATAACCAGATTTAGCTTGTTCGCCTTGCTTAGCAACAGCACCACCAACGTAGACGAAGAAGTTATTTTTCGTTGTGAGTTTTAATCCCTTTGTATTAAAGAGAATTGTTTCTTCACTAGCTTCGTTATAGTGGAGATAGCTGACTTCAGCAATCCTATTATCAAAAGCTTTAATTTCTTTTTCTAATTCCACTAATTTATTAATTTTTTCTTCAGTAGGAACATTACCTAATTCTTTATTGAAATTATTACATTTCTTATATTTAGGAGATCCTTCAAAAATAAATACTGGATCATCATTTTCGCTTACTTTAGCATTATTAACGATTTCATTAACTAAGTATTTAGCTTTTTCTAAATTCCATACATCACAACTAGCGGTACCAAATTTACCATTAAATAAACCTCTAGCTTGAACTGCAAAACCATTATTTGCAGAGTAGTTATCAACTTCACCATGGAATACTGAGAAGCTTAAAGTAGCGGATTTATGAATATATAATTCTGCTTCTTGGATACCTGCTTGTTTAGCAAGTTCGAAAAATTTTGCGTATTTCATATTACTTTAATTCTCCTCCTCTACCACCAACAGTGACATCTTGGATTCTTAAAGTTGGTTGACCAACATTAGTTCTAATAGAACCAGATGCCGCGCCACACATACCTTGACCAAACGCTAAATCATTAGCAACCATATCAATTCTCTTTAAGATTTCTCCGCCTTTACCAATTAAAGTAGCACCTTTAACTGGTTCTGCAATCTTGCCATCTCTAATGATGTAAGCTTCAGAACAACCAAAGTTGAATTCACCTGTACTTGGATCAACAGAACCACCATTGAATCCAACTGCATATAAACCTAACTTAGTAGCTTTAATGATTTCTTCTGGAGTGGATTTACCATTACAGATATATGTATTAGACATTCTAGAAGTAGGGCAGAATCTATAGTTTTGTCTACGACAAGAGCCATTACCTTCTCTATTCATTCTTCTACCATTGAAGTCATCAATCATGAAGTTAACTAATTTACCATTCTTAATGAGTAAACGTTTTTCACCTGGATTACCTTCATCATCAATATCAATTGATCCCCATTCAGTAGGAATAGTGGAATCATCCACTGCGGAAACAACTTTAGAAGCAACGATATCTCCCTCTTTACCTGAGAAACATGATAATCCTCTAGAAACTGCACTAGCTTCTAATGGGTGACCACAAGCTTCGTGGAATAAAACGCCACCCCAACCATTACCAATAACTACAGGCATAATTCCAGAAGGACATTCTTTAGCGCCTAACATTAATAACGCTGTATCTGCAGCCTTTTTAGCGACTTTCTTAACATCTAAATCATTGTAGAAGTAGTTAATATCTTTTTGACTACCTGGACCTTCAAATCCTGTTTCAAATCCATTTTGATCCGCTGCAACAACAGAATAGACAATTCTTCCAAATTCTGTATGACGTTTGAACCATTTACCTTTTGAGTTAAATACTGCAATGAATTTAACTTGAGAAACGAATGTACCTGTATATCTAACAAGTCTAGGATCATTCATATCTCTAATAACATCTGTACCTTTTTTAATTAACGCAATTGTTTCTTCTTTAGGTACATCATCATAACTTCTTCCGACTGGGTTACGATTCTTAACCCTAATCATATTAAGTTCTTTAACTTCAATAAGTCTTTCTCCACTGAAGGATTTACTTAATGAAGATGCTAATTCTAACAATCCTTTTTTGGTTAAATCATTTGTGTAACCATAAACGCATTGGTTTTTAAGTAATAAACGAAGACCAACGCCACATAATGAAGATGAGTTCGTGGAATCCACTTTTCCATTTTCAACAGAGATTACATTACTATGACTATCTTCAAAGAAGATTTCAGCATAGTCCGCTCCTGTAGATAAGGCTTCATTTAAAACTAAAATAGCTAATTTTTTGCTAATCATTTTTAAAAACCTCCTAATTTGGTAAAAATTATATTCTATAATCTCTTAAAAATCACTAAATATAATCAAATTAGCGAAAAAGAAAACTAGAGTTTACCATTTTGCAAACTCTAGTAGATAACTTTTTTAGATTTAATCTTATTTATTATATTTGTTGATATGTTTTTTAATTGCCTCGAAACTTTCATCAGATAAATCATGTTCGATTTTACATGCATCTGTCTTGGCGGTTTCTTCAGGCACTCCGAGATCCATTAAAATTTTAGTTAACACTAAATGTCTTTCATAGATTCTCTTAGCAATTCTTTCTCCTGCAGGAGTAAGAGTGATATGGCCTTTTTCTCCAACTTCAATGTAGTTATTCATTTGAAGTTTTTTCATTGCAATACTAACAGAAGGTTTAGAAAAACCCATATCATTAACGATATCAATAGCGCGAACATATTCCATTTGTTCGCTTAATATTAAAATTCTTTCTAAATAGTCTTCAGCGGATTCGTAAATTGTCATGTTTGTATTATATATAGAATATTATAACACTGCAAATCATTATTTATGATTTAGATTGTTGTGATATAATGACTACACTTATGGAAAAGAAAATTAGAATTAATATGCTTTCACAAGCAACATCAGTTGATGGACAAGGTGTTGGAAGTGCATATCTAGAACAAGTTGCATTAATTAAGGAATGTGATGATTTATTTGAGACTTCAATTAACTCTAAATCATCTAAATTTGATATTTATCATATGCACACATTTAATCCTTCTTATGTTATGAGATTAAATAAAAAGCATGTAAATGTGGCATATGTACACTGCATTCCTACTACTTTTGATGGAAGTTTAAAAATGCCAAGACCTATTTTCTGGGCATTTAAGAAATATGTCGTACATGCATATAGAAAAGCTGATGAATTAGTAGTAGTTAATCCATCATTTATCCAACCACTAGTGGAATTAGGAATTAAAAGAGAAAACATTACTTATATTCCTAACTTTGTAGATCATGATGCGTTCCACAAAATAAGTGAAGAAGAACGTTTAGCGCTAAGAGATAAATATAACATTCCATACGATAAATTCGTAGTTATGGGATGTGGCCAAGTTCAAACAAGAAAAGGCGTTCTTGATTATGTTGAATGCGCTAAAAGAAACCCTGATAAAGTATTCGTTTGGGCAGGTGGTTTTTCCTTTGGAAAAATGACTGATGGTTATAAGGAACTTAAAGCCATCATGGATAATCCTCCAGAAAACGTTAAGTTTATTGGTATTATTCCAAGAACTGAGATGAATGGAATCTTTAATATGTGTGATTTATTATTCATGCCTTCATTATCAGAACTCTTCCCAATGTCTATCTTAGAAGCAGTTAATTCTAGAAAACCTGTCTTATTAAGAGACTTAGATTTATATGAAGAGATCTTATTCAAAGATAAAGACTGCTATGCAGTGGGTAAAAATGTAGAAGAGTTTGACGCTCAAATTAAGAAATTAGCCACTGATAAAGAATATTACAATCACTATTCAGACGGTTCACAAGTAATCTCTGATTTCTATAATAGAGATCATGTTAAAAACATTTGGAGAGAGTACTATCCACGTGTTTATAACAAATGGAAAGATAAAAAGAAGATTAAAGAATAAAAAAATAGCTCTTGGACACAAATCCAAGAGCGTTTTAATTAATGTATATTGAATCCTGTAAGAGTTCTTATCGCTTCTTTGAAATCCCCAATAGTGGATTTTGGTGCATTTGAATTGCCTACAGATTTTTTTGTGTTTCCGTTTGTGTAGTTAATTGTAATTGACCAAAGTTCGCTTTCACCTGGAAGTAAATAACTGTTTTCCATTTCGTATAGACCACAATCTTTTATACTTTCAAGGAAACTCTTTTTGCTTAGCGTAGTGAATGCAGCATTGACACTAGAAGGATGTTTTGAACCATCTCCACAAGCTTGAATATTTGGATCAATATTGACTGCACATCTATACACTGTCATGTATTCATGCTTTGCGGTCCTTTCATCTAAATCAATTGTGACAACTGATTCTTTATTATCGCCAACAACATAGATGATTTTATTAACTTTTGTAGGATTAGTGCTTAAATCAGTACATCCCACAATTGCAAACGCAGGAATTAAAAATAATAGTTTAAGATTTCTCATAATTAGTTTTCTTTGATGAATTCTACAATTATTTTATCATAATTCTTAGAATCCGCTAGTCTAACTTTTGAATGAGTTCCTTCTTCAAACCAATGTATTTCTTTTTTAGAAGTGCATTTGTTATATAACCATTCTGTTTTATTAGGTAAGCAATATGCATCTTTTTTACCATGAATAAAACATAAAGGCACTTTAACTTGGTTAATATATTTTAATGGTTGTGAATCGTTGATATCTGTATGTGTTTTTCTTTTAAAATGCCACCATATGATTGGGAATGTTGGCCATAGTTTATGGCCTAATTCAATCATATGATTACCAAAGATTTCTTTATATGAAATAGGAGCGGAATCTAAGATTCCCGCTTTAATGTAATCAGGACATTCTTTATCTTTTAATACATTGATAGTGCACACTGTTCCAACGCATACACCATGTAAATAAATAGTGTTTTGCTTATGTTTTTCATGTAAATACTTAGCCCAATCAATAACATCTTTTGCTTCCAAAATGCCACATGTGGAGTATTTGCCTTCAGATAAACCATGTGCTCTTTGATCGATTACTAAAACGTTAGTTTTCGCTGATTTATAAGGGAATGCATAGAAATAAGAATAGATTAAGCATTCTCTTCTTCCTGGCATGATAATAACTGTCTTATCAAAACCAAAATCATAGAATTCTCCAACTAAGTTAAGATTATCAAAAGAAATAATACTTACACCTTTTTTATAAGCCTCATTTTCTTTCGCCCATTTAAGGCCTTCATCCCACATGATTTGAAGCTCTTTATTATCAGGTTCAGAAATTTGTCTTCCCCAAGTTTTTCCTTCTCTTCTTACTAATGTATGGGTATAAACCATCCACGCAGCAAAAACAGCACCTGAAATAAACATAATTATTCCAAGTAAAAGTAATGATCCTACTATGATTGCTATAATTGCTGGTATTGGCATAAATTAATTATTTCTTTAAAAGAAGTTCCGCTAATAAATCTCTTTCGAGCATACAATTTGGAGATACTTTTGCATCACCAATGTAAAAAACTGCTGCTAAACCAGGACCTACGTTAGCACCAGTAGTTTGACCTAATGGGTTGAGGATGAGGTGTTCTGGATTGAATTTTTCTTTAATAATCTTATAGATTTCTTCAGCTTGTGGTTTTCTAGCGGAATAAGCAACTACGAAAACTTTATCTTTTGCTGAGCCAATAGTCTTTGAAACATATTCAGGCAAGATTTTATAGAATTTTTGATATCCTCTTGTCTTACCGATAACTTCAGAAAGACCAGTATCGTTATTGAAATCTGCCATTGGTTTAATACCAACCATGTTACCCATAAAAGCTTTACCCTTAGAGATTCTACCTTTTCTTGCTAAGAAGAATAAATCATCTAAAGTACCCATTTGGTGAACATGTAATCTGATTTCTTGCAAGTATGCAACTGTATCTTCAAAGTCATTACCTGCTTCTCTATATCTAGATGCTTCAACTGCTAATAATGTGATAGCAGGGCCATATCTAAGAGTATCGATAACAGCTACTTTAAATCCTGGATATTCATTTTCTAATTCTCTACCTGCAACTGAGAAAGCAGAGAAACCACCAGACATGAATGAAGAGATAGTTAAAACGATAACATTTTGACCTTTCTTTGCGTATTCTTCTAATCTTTCTCTAATTGTTCCTGGAGCAGGAATAGAACTTTGGAAGTTATTGTTCTTATTGCTCATTAATTTGTAATAAGCTTCTGGATCAATTTCTTTCCAATCAATATCTGCTACTCTTTCACTGCCATCAGGCCATACGATAGTGGACTTAGGTTGAACTTCTAAGTCATATTTTTCTCTAATATCAGAAGTGTAATCTCCACCTGCGTCAGTCATGATTACGAATTTCTTTTCTTTCATATTTATTTGATTCTCCTTTGAGATTTAACTTTTCTTACCTTAAAAATTATAAGCGCTAAGAAGTAATTTAAAAAGCAAACAATGAATGTTGCTATGAAATAGCTTAATGGAGACCATAAATGTAGTAAAAACACTAATAATGAGAAAATACCTACAGCAAAAGTGCCTTTAACTGCAAAAAATAGTCCTTCTATAAAACTTCTTCTACCAATTTGTTTAGTAGGGAAGAATAAGCTCATTAATCCAAAATATGTAAGGTATCCAAACCATTGAGCGATTGAGAACGTTACAAATTCGTTATATGGAAAATACCAATATGTATTAAATAACCAATCAAATACTCCAAAAGCAGCAACACCAAATATAAAACCAATAAGTGGCACTAAATCATATTGCCAAATAATAGTTTGAATTCTATATGTATCAAGTCCTGGAGAGAAGTGTGAATTAGAATTGTTATCTAGATAGATAGTCTCAATAGGAACTTGGATATTTCTATATCTTTTTAATTGAGATAAGCAAACAACATTCATCTCATATTCGTAGTGGTCTCCTCTGATAGTTAAAAGTTCGTTCATATAACTAATAGGGAATCCTCTTAAACCACATTGATCATCTTGTACGAAATCTTTAGTAATTACAGTTCTACATAATCTAGACATGAAATTACCATTTCTACTTCTTTTTGGTGTTTTTTCATCAAATTCTCTAATACCAAAAGTTAGTACGTTATGTTCATGTAGAATTTCATTAATTCTTAAAATATCTTTGATAGAATGTTGTCCATCTCCATCAACAGTAATAACAAATTTATGATCTTTGTTATTGATATTAGCATAGCTAAAACCTAATCTAAGAGCTTGTCCTTTACCTTTATTAGGGTATTGTTCAAGATAGATTACTTTATCTTTAACTTGATTAAAAATCTCATCATATTCTTTACCAGATCCATCATTAACTAAGATGATATCAAAACCTTCCTTATTTAATGACTCCACTAGTGGAATTAATTCTTTTTCTGGTTCATATGATGGTATTAATATGTATGTTTCTTTGTTATTAATATTGCCCATGTATATTCAATTATAAATACTTTAGATTATTTAATCTACTCTTATTGAATTAGGTCAAAAACATAGATAATTGTATCAATATCCAAAATATTGTTGTCATATCTAAAAAGAATATGATAATATCATAAAGCAAACTTACTTTGATCAACATTACAGATCAAGGCGGAAGGAGAAAAGCAAGATGAAAAAGGACATTCACCCAAAATACCAAAGATGCACAGTTACATGTATCTCCTGTGGTGCAACATTCGAAACAGGATCAACATTAAAAGAAATTAAAGTTGATACATGCGCTAACTGCCATCCATACTACACTGGTAAACAAAGATTTGTTCAAACTGACGGACGTGTTGATAAATTCAACCGTAAGTACGGCTTAAACGAAAAGAAATAAGTTTAAAACAGTATTATAAAAGCCTTGGTTCGTTCCAAGGCTTTTTCATTATCTATATTTTGTCATCTCAACTTGTTGAGTATACTCTTTTAAATTTGGATAAGTAATAGTGCAACCCTTAGTAGTTTTAATTGAACATTCAAATTCGGTATTTTCTATTTCTCTACCATCTTTGGTTGCGGAATAGTTTATTTTAGCGGAACCATTTCCGAAGAAGTATTTTTCAAAGTTTAATTTCAATTTTAATTTATATTTTGCAGAATCAAAATCCGCTTGTTTATGTTCTTCGTCTCCAGCAGTGATTGCATTTTGATTCCAAGAAGCATTATCAGATTCAATAGCGGATAGATTTCCTTCTCCACCTTTTGAATAGTAATTTAAGTCTAATTTACGCTCAATTTTTGTTAAATCTACATCCCTTGAAAGCGCAGCAACTTTAATCATATTATCTGAAAATCCTTTAGGGTCATTATAAACAAGCATGTCTGTTGGGTTATTATCAAGGTCATTTGCCTCTTCTTGAACATAACTTAATGCAGCTTGTTGATCCATTAGTGTTGCACGATAATACTTTCTAGGATTTGATTCATCAAAACCAGAAGTTTGATCGTTAGTAACTTCGTATACATAACCATCTTTGTAATAAATCCAGTTTTCTACAAAGTAGGTATCGGTACCTGAATCTTCACCTATGTGATATTTTTGATCGCCTTTTTGACGGACAAACATATAGATTTTGTTGTAATCTACACAAGCATAGCTTTCAGTTTTATATTCGTTTTCATAACTACCTTTTAGTTCGCCTAAGTAGTAGTAATTGTCAGATTTTTCGTTTCTAATGTAATAAGATTTAGTAGTGAAATTTTTAGGGGAATTACTATTTACATATTGAACAATTGAACTAAAAATCTTCTCTCCTTCTTCTAAGGAAAGTTTTGCACCTAAGTCTTGGCACGCTACCAAAGATATAAGAGTAGATATTAATCCAACTAGTTTAATTCCCTTTTTCATTTAATGTGATTTCCTGTGCTTAATTATATTTTTATAGTAAACGATAAATCAATAAAAATAGTAGAAATTAATAATATTTGTTAATTTCTTATGATTTTAATCACTTTTTTCTTATAAAGCAATTATGCTATCAATTTTATTAACTTTAAACTATAATGTTTAACATCCAAGGAGGGCTCATTTGCC
>CAMJAG010000041.1 GCA_946403545.1 uncultured Caryophanales bacterium
CTAATAAATGTGAAGTATTGGAGTCTATATCTTTTATCTCTTAAATACTTCTTTCTTTCTTCAGAAAACATTAATAAAGATTCATTAAAATATGTGTGTCTTAATGTAGATAAGTAGACTAAAGAAAGGATTCTTCCATATCTAGCGATAACATCATCAGGTCTATAATCAATGATTTTAGCGAATGCTTTATAAGCACCTTGATAATTTCTCGCTCTGAAAAGAAGAATTTCTGCTTCTTTATATAAACCTTCAAAGAAGTTATCGTAGTTAGTCATCGCTTGCTTAGGAGTCATCCTAGTGCCACATTTTGGGCAAATGATAACACTATGTTCTGTATTAACATCGATAAATCTTGGTGGTTCACCATATATTTGACATTTTTTACAATAACCAAACGTATTTGCCATAACTAATTATTCTTTTCAAAAAACTCCTTATCTATACGATCTGTAATTTCTTGAGCTTTTTCATATATGGAATCTATATCTTCATTAATAAAGAATTTTCCATCTTCATATAAGATTTTACCATTAATCATTGTTAATTTAACAATATCTTTACTTCCAGAATAAACAATATTGTTCACTGCATTATTGATTGGTTGCATACTTGGTTTTGATAAATCAAGTTCAATAATATCAGCGTATTTACCAACTTCTAGAGTGTCACAATCTTCTAGATTGAGGATCTTCGCTCCATTAACAGTAGCCATTTTTAAAATGTCATACGCTTTAATTGCGTTACTATCTCCAGTTTGAATTCTAGCAAGATTAGACACTAAAGACATTTCTTTAAACATATCTAAACAGTTGTTACTAGCAGGACCATCTGTTCCTATACCAATTAATAAACCTTCATCAAGATATCTTTTGATAGGCGCAATTCCACTAGCGAGTTTTAAGTTACTGCCTGGGCAAGTAACTACTGCTATATTTTTCTTTTTAAATATTTCAATATCATGTTCACTTAGATATACACAATGGAAGCAAACTCCACCATTATCCCATAAACCTAAAGAATCAAAATATTCACAAGGAGTCATTCCTCTTTTTTTAATACATTCTTCTACTTCTGACTTAGTTTCACTTAGGTGAATTTGAAGTGGAGACTTAGTTTCATCAAGCGCTTTTTTAGTAGCGAGCATCTCGTCTAGCGAAGTTGTGTATTCACTATGATGTCCAATAGAGAATCTCACTAAAGCATCATCAGTGTTGATTTCATTATAAAGTTTAACTAAATCATTAGTCTTATAAGCTTCATTAACACATCCTTGTACTACTCCTCTAAATCCCATTTCTTCCATTGCTTTTTTATGTTCTAAAACATAGAAGTACATGTCTAAACAAGAAGTAATACCACCAGAGATTTGTTCTAAAAGCGCTACTTTAGAAAGAGCGTATATATCTCCAGGTTTTAAAAGCGCTTCTCTTGGAAAGCATTGATTAAACAACCAATCATGTAAGTTATCTTCATCCGCTTTACTACGTAAGAAGGTCATCGCATTATGTGTATGAGCGTTTTTAAAACCAGGCATAATGATATTGCCATTACATTCAATAACCCTATCAAAAGGCCCATATTTTTCACTATCGGAACCGATATAAGCTATTCTATTTTCATTTACTACTAAATCTCCGAATAAGATTGGAGAGTCATCCATCTTTAAAATGGATGCGTTACGAAATAATGTTTTCATGCTATTACTTTATCACTTATAAAAGAAAAAGTCCCACATTTTAATGTGGAACTATTTTTATATCTTAGTGTTTACCACCTTCAGCGAAGTAATCATCTTCGTTATATTGAGATAGATAATAATAGTATTTACCATCTTTATCTCTAACATCGATGAATAACTTACTACCAAAGTTATATAGATATAAGACTAAGTTATCCATTTCATCTTTCTCTACTGAGAAGACAAATGTTTGAGGTTGATAATAATATCCTCCACCACCTGGATAATATGGAGTCCATCTTTGAGTGTAACAAGTAATATCCATTTCAACCCATTGACGTTTAGTGTGATCAGGATATTCAGTTTCTCTACATGACATTTCAACATCATAGATGTTGTCATAACCTTGTTTATAAGAGAATGAATAGACTGTGTGATTTTCAGCATCTTCTCTTTCTCTAAATGTTAAGACTGGTTTATATTGTTCCCACCAATTCTTATATCTTTCATCTTTATCAAATTTAACATCTAAAGTAATGTCTGATAATCCATCTTTAGTAATATTCTTTCTACTACCTTCGATATAGAAAGTATTAGCGATATTTTTAATACCTAAAGTTCCTTTAGTAGCGATTTCAGATTTATCTTCTTTTAAGTTTTCATTAAAGGAGAAGAAGCATTCAAATTCTTTATCTTTGTTGAACACTAAAGTGTAATCAACAGAACCATTCTTATTTACTTCATATGTAAAATCATCTGGTTTAGCTTCTAGGTTATTATTAAGCATTGTATCAGCGACATACATGTATTGTGAACAATACTCTAATGCTTTTTGGAGAGTATCTTGGCCACCATAGATGCCACCCCATCCATCCCAGCCATCCCAACCATTACCACGATGTGGATCTTGGTTATGATAGCTTTGTTGTTCTCTTGCTAAAACTCTAACGTTTGTAGAGATAACATTAGCTAAACTTAATGCAGAAACTGAATAAGTTTCTTCTGCTTGAGTAAAGTTTTCATTTAAAACAGGAACAATTGGAGTAATTGTATTTTCTTTATTTTTAAATACTGTTAAAGGTAATACGATTGCGCACACAGTTGCAGCAGTTAACGCTGGAATAGCGATACCCCAAGTTAGTTTTCTCTTCCACCAAGGAGCTTTTTTGTTTGCTAATCTATCTTTATAGATAGTTTTAATAGAATAGGAAAGATCCGGTATAGATGAGTCATCTATGCTAGACATAATTTTGTTTCTAAGTTCATCCATAATTATCTTTCTCCTTTCTTTAAAACTGCTTCTAATTTTTTTCTACTTTCTTGATAAGTCCATGTCAGCGTTCCTATAGGAATATCTAACATCTTACTTATCTCTTGGAAGGTATATTCTCCAAGAACATGTAACAAGAACACTTCACATTCTTTCTCTTCTAGTGTGTCCTTCACTACTTTCAGTAATCCTGTATCTAAGATCTTGTCGTTGGAATAGGAATAAGTCACTAAGGAAGAGGAGAATTCAACTTCTCGTTTGTGCCTGTTGAAATAGTTAATTGCCCTATTTTTAGCACTCGTTACTAAGAAGCCTTCAATGTTCGCATTTTTAGGAATCTTATTAACAGTTTCTAAAAATTGAACATATGTCTCTTGCATTAAATCCTCTGTCATCATCTCATCTTTAATGATGAGATAAATGGCAAAGTAGACACTTTTTTTAGTGGAGTTATAAAACTCATCAAAGTGTTCTAGATTTCCTGCTTTAAATTCTTCGAGTAGTGTGTTCATAAATTTTTGATTTATCCTACCCGACACCTATTTAACAAATAAGATATCGAGTTTATTGGTAAAATTTTGCATACGCTTTACTAACAAGCGAAAAGCTATATTTGTTGGCGTTAATTTATTAACGTCTCTAAATATGAGGTATAATCCGCTAACTGTTTTGATAATTCAGCGATTTTTGCTTGAGAAATTGTAGGTCCAATAATCTCATAAGGATTAATAGGTTTACCTACAACCATTCTCGTTCTATTCCAAATTGATTTTCTTTTTCTATGGTAAATTGGGATGATTGGAGCCTTTGCTCTATACGCAATTAAAATTGCGCCACCTTTAAAATCATCCACTACTTTTTCATCAGTTTTAATATGTCCTTCTGGGAATAAGCAAACTAAATTTCCATTACTCACTAACTTAGTGCAATATTGAATAGTTTTTAAACTAGGAGCGGTTCTACTTATAGGTTCAGTTAAAAAGACATGACGATACCACCACTTGGAAAACTTACTTCTCATAAGTTCATCCATTGCTAAAAAGTGGAATCTTCTATACCAAATAAGACCTTGAGTGACAAAAGGATCTACAAACGCTACGTGATTAGAAACTACGACTGCACCTCTTTTAATCTTCTTCTTCGCTTCAGGTCCATCATAATATGCTTTTATTCTCCAAAATAAAAGACACTTCCAAGACATAAACCATTTGAACATATCATGAAGTAGATATTTTAGAGAGAATAAAGGAGCTTTTTTTGTCATATAATAAGTTTAAACTTATTTGTATATTTATTCAATTTTTGCTATATTATTTGCAAGGCAATGAAGGAAACAAGTAGAGTTAGATAAACTTGTTTAGAGAAAATCCGGTTAGCTGAAAGGATAAAAGTCTCTAACTTGAATACATTCCAGAGCTGCGACCTGAACTAGTAGTAAGGAAGCTGGGTTAGCCCAATATAGCTTAAGTGTTAATAAACACACTAAGGGGTAACTTGTGAGAGTTATCTAAATAGAGGTGGTACCACGATTATTCGTCCTCTGTTCTTTTTAAGAACACGAGGATTTTTATTTTTAATGGAGGTAGATTTAAATGGGAATCTATGAAGAACTTGAAGCTAGAGGATTAATCGCTCAAGTAACAGACAAAGAAGAAATTAGAGAACTTATTAATAATGGTAAGGCTATTTTCTATATTGGTTTTGACCCTACTGCAGATTCTCTTCATGTAGGTCACTTTATGACTTTAGTCTTAATGAAGAGACTTCAACAAGCAGGTAATAGACCAATTGCTTTATTAGGTGGAGGCACAGGTATGATTGGAGATCCATCTGGTAGAACAGATATGAGAAAAATGCTCACTGTTGAAGATATCAATCATAACTGTGACTGCTTTAAAAAACAAATGAGCAAATTCATAGAATTTGGTGAAGGTAAAGCTCTTTGTTTAAATAACGCTGAATGGTTAAGAAATCTTAACTATATCGACTTATTAAGAGAAGTCGGAGCATGTTTTTCAGTTAATAACATGCTAAGAGCGGAATGTTATAAGCAAAGAATGGAAAAAGGTTTATCATTCTTAGAATTTAACTACATGATTATGCAATCATATGACTTCTATCACTTAAATAAAGAATATGGTTGTAATATGCAATTCGGTGGAGATGACCAATGGAGTAATATGCTCGGTGGCACTGAATTAATTAGAAGAAAATTAGGTAAAGATGCTTACGCTCTCACTATTACTCTTCTTACTAATAAAGAAGGTAAGAAGATGGGTAAAACTGCATCAGGTGCTGTTTGGTTAGATCCTAATAAAACTTCTCCATTTGATTTCTTCCAATATTGGAGAAATGTTGATGACGCTGATGTAATTAAATGTTTCAAATTATTAACATTTGTTTCATTAGAAGATATCGCTAAGTTAGAAAAAGAAGAAAATATTAACTTAGTTAAAGAAAAACTAGCATTTGAAATCACTAAGATGGTCCATGGTGAAGAAGAAGCTAATAAAGCACTAGAAGCTGCAAGAGCACTCTTTGCAGGAGCAGGTGATGACTCCAATATGCCAACTGCAGAAATTGAAAACTATCCTGAAGAAGGAGATCAATTATTAAATATCCTTGTAAAAGTCGGCTTAACTACTTCTAGAGGAGAAGGAAGAAGACTTATCGAACAAGGTGGTTTATCAGTAGACGGAGAAAAAGTAACTGATCCAAATATCGTTATTTCAAAAGCAGCATTAACTAATGGAATAAAGATTAAAAAAGGTAAAAAAGTATTCCAAAAAGTAATTGCTAAATAACTCGTTATTTAGAAAAGAGAACCAAATCGGTTCTCTTTTTTCTTATTTATTTCTATATTTTATTTGTGCTTGGAAGCAAAGTTCGTTTCCTATTTTTGCTTCTACATATTCTGTGTCACCCTCTAAGTTAGTATAGATATCAATGACATTACCAACTTTGAGTTCTTTAACATAACTTGTGAATATGCTAGCGATTTCATGATGTTCATAGAATTCAATATCATGTAAATCTTGTAATAACTTAATGTAAGAGCAGTTATTTAAGTGACCATTTAAATCAATTTCTGAGAAATAGATTTTACGTGTATCCACTTTTGTGACTTCTTTAACATCTATCTTTCTAGGAAGAGGGAGTTCATCAGGAAGATGCTCTGGAGGTAATCTATTAATTACATCTCTTTTCATGCATAATCTTCTAGATTCAATTTCAAGAAGTCCCCAGACAGAAGCAGCTTTAACAATTACTTCACCTTTTTCATTAGTGATTTGCCAATATCTAGGATAGAAGATTCCCATATCATCTCCTGGATATGTGGTCATTTCAATAACATCATGGAACTTAGGAGTTTTATAGATTTCTACTTGCATCTTAGCAATAATCCAATCTAGCCCTTTTTCTCTTAAAGCAAGAGAATCGTTTCCACAGTCATCCACTGCTTTCATAGCAGCTTCTTGGAACATCATATATAGAGATGATGGTTTTAAGTTATAGAAGCAATCTACATCATTAGATGAGATTTGAAATTTTAATTTAGTCATATTTCTATCCTTTTAGCTACATGGTAGGCACTTGCAAAAGCCCACATCATATTATACCCACCACATATACCATTTACATCTAAAATTTCTCCGATGAAATAAACATTTTTTTCTTTTTTAGATTCTAGAGAATCGTTCACTTCATTAATGCTTAACCCACCATAAGTGACATGGGCAACAGAGAAATCATAGAAATCTTTAAAAGTGAAAACAGTGTTATGAATATCTAATTTATTGTCGATTAAATACTTAGCAAGTTTTGGATTTACATAGCTAATGTAGTCATCTTGTTTAATTCTTCCTTTAACAAGAGGAACAAAATCTACATGGAAAGTTATATCTTTTCTATTTGCTATGTTTACATAGTGAGTAGCGTTAAACACTACAATTCCAGAGATGCCTTTATCTTTAAAGAGAAGTTCTCCTTCTTCTTTATTTAATAATATATTTCCACTATAAGTGGATAAAACTACTTGAGATCTAACTCCATCAACTAGTTTTGTATTTTCTTTTGTTTTAACCGGACATAAAACAGGGTATAAATCTGTTAGCTTATATCCTTGTTTCTTTAATAATTCAAATCCACTTCCATCACTACCTAATTGAGATGAGGATTTGCCACCTAAAGCGATAACTATTTTATCGTATTTAAAATCTCCATTATTAGTGTGGACGATAAAACCACCATTGTTTGTTTTATAATCAATGATTTTAGTGTTTAATTTAACCTTTATACCAAGTTGATTTACTCTTTCTTCCATCATAAGTCCTACTGTTGAAGCACATTTAGACATTGGATAAGCATTGTTACCTTCAAAGGTTGATGGAATACCGATATGGTTGAAATACTTGATGATATCTTCATAAGTATGTTCTTTTAAAATTGGTAAAGCAAAAGTAGGATTAGAATATTTTCCTTCTAAAGAAGAAGAGTTAGCAAAATTACATCTACCATTACCAGTAGCATAGATTTTTTTATTTAATTTATCATTGTGGTCAATAATCTCTACGTTGTAGTTAGGATGTAGCTCTTTTATTTGTAAAGCAGCGTATACTCCAGAGATTCCACCACCAATAATTCCAATATTCATAATCTTTTCCTTGCTAACTAATATAACATAAAAAGAAAACTCATGGTTAAAAACATGAGTTATAAATATCTATTTAGCAAGAATAATAAGCAAAACTCCTACAAATTGAAGCGCTGCTCCTAGTAACACAAAGAAGTGAAATACTGTGTGAAACCAGCGTTTTTTATGTCCAATCGCATATAAAATTGCTCCAATTGTGTATGCAATTCCACCCGCTAATACCCACAAGAATACATCTAGTGGAATTCCAATATTAAATGGAAAAACAAATATAACTAACCATCCTGCAACTAGATAACAGAAATATCCAAGTAATTCGAATAGCTTTTTGTCCGATGGAATAAGTGAGAATATTAATCCGCCAATATCAAATCCAATTTCAATAGTTAATAAAATTAATCCCAATCTCGCATTAGTAACACTTAATAAGCAAATCGGAGTATAAGTAGCCGCTATAAAAGCGTAGATATCTGAGTGATCAATTTTTCTTGCTATTGCTCTTGATTTGCTTCCCAATTTACGAGAATGATAAAAGCCAGAGACAAAAAACATCATCATCATAAAAAATGTGTAAATCATAAATGGATATATGATTTGAAATCCGAGTTTGTTGGCTAAACCAAAACTTAAAAAGAATATCGTTGCACCTATGCCGAATATGAATCCAATAAAGTGAGTTATTGAGTTCCAGAATTCTTCTTTTCTAGTGTATTTTGGTAGAGCGTCAATTTGTGTCGTCATGTGTTTTGCCTCCTTTGTTGGGAACATATTAAAATCACATGAGCACTCAGTCACTCTAATGGGCGTAAAATTATTCTCTCAAGAATAAAAGCGCCTCTACTGAGACGCTTATTTTTCTCTACTAAGAGTAGATAAATTTTAAAATTATTTGATTATATCGCTATAAATCTTTTTGATTTTAGCTTTAGATAATTTCTTAGGGAAGTTAGCTAATCTAACTAAATTAACAGATTCAGTTAATTCTTTAATATCCTTTTTAGCGTGTTCACTGTTAACAGTTAAAGTGACATTTAAGTCTTTTAATACACGTTGGAAATCCTCTTTTACATCAGAGTATTTCTTTAACTCAACGTTATTAAAGATAGCGTTAAGACACATCGCTACTGCATGTCCATGAGGAATATTATATTTCTTTGTAATGTTATAACTTAATGCATGTCCAGCAGTGGTTTCGGAAATATTAATACCCTTACCAGAGAGGTTTGCAACTTGTTGCATTTTCTTAGTTCCTTCAAGATCAAAATTCATGTAATCTTTGTAGCATTCTAAGAATAATTTATAGCCTTTTCTAGCGTATTTTCTTGATGTTTTTGTGGTTTTCTTTGACCAATTCGATTCAATACATTGAGAGAATGCATCTAAACAGGTTGCCATTCTTTGATAAGTTGGAACTCCAAGCACTAGGTTTGGATTAAGAACAACATATTCAGGTAAAATAGCGGAATTACAAATAGATTGTTTAACACTATCTAAATAGATAACGGCGTGTCTAGTTGATTCACTACCTGTACCAGAAGTTGTAGGGATACAAATATGCCTAACAGTGTTATTTTTATATTCTTGTTTGAATGTAGGAATGTCACTGTTGACATCAGCGTTTAAGGATAATTTGATAGTTTTAGCAACATCAATACAACTACCACCACCAAGGGAGATGATTGTGTCGCATTCATTTGCTTTAA
>CAMJAG010000042.1 GCA_946403545.1 uncultured Caryophanales bacterium
ACATCTTAAAATATTAGCGTCTTCATCTTCTGCTGGAGGAGTTATAATGCAATCTCTATAGTAGTCTCTTTCTTCTCTAACAAATGTATTTGCTTCAAAATCTATTACATTATTCCTGCCAAAACCAGAAAAACCATTTTCAATTTTGAAAGATAAATAGGTTACCTTTGGACCATTGTATTCTTGGAAAACCACACCCACTTTACATGAGGCTAAGGATAAAGGTAATAACATAAGGGCAAGTTTGTAAGATTTCATAAAGTCCACCTAATCTATTTATCTTTCTTCTACTAAATAAGACATTCTAAAAACAGGTTTTTGTCCAAAAATTTTAAAAATATTTTATTAGTCTATCTTTTTAGAGTTGTTGTAGATAGGTTCGTATGGGTTATTTCTTTGTCCTGCAAGAGCGCAGACTGCGCGATGCGCTCTTATAGTTAGATCATCAATTTGAGATGTTTTGTCTAAATCTGGATTGGCAAATAAAGGTTTGCCAATGCTTAAAGTAAAGTTAGCATTCTTTCTAAATATTTTTCTTCCTATCCAACTAGGTTTTCTATAAGAAAATGCCATTGGGAGAATAGGTTTATTGTTCTTAATTGCAATACTAGCAGCTCCTCTTTTAAAAGGTCTAATAGGAGTATAGAATTCCCACATACTTCCTTCTGGATAAATATGTAGAAAATTCTTTTCTTCTAGTAGTTTTTTTATTGTGTGATTAAACGCCACTGTCGCATCAGTGTCATTTTCAGGAATCGGAATTCCTCCCACCATTCTTACTAATGGTCCACTATCACCATTAACGTTTTTATCCCAGGATAATAAATAGGTCCATTTAAAGTTATGAAGAGCTTTCATAACACAAATGTAGTCCCACATAGCGACATGGTTTGCGATAGTAATCGCACCATTACTAAGTTCTTTTTTATAATATTTAAGATTTCTTTTTCCTTTAATTTTGATACCCATTTTAAAAATAGAGAAAGGAAACACTATGATTCTAAGAAGAAGTCTTACCCAGAATCTTTTAAATTTGAAGGAAGAAGAATTATCAACATAAGGATAATCTTTATTAAAGATAATCCCTCTATCCATCTTCACTTCTAAATAGTGACCAGCGGTATCGTTAGGAAAAGGATATTTATCGGTATTTGGAATATACATAAATCTAGTTTTAAGTATATATCAAATGAATAAAGATTTTATCTACAATTAGTAGAATTTTTACATACATTGTTCTACTAGTGATTAATTGTATTTATAATTGAAAACATAATGAAAATATTATTTGCATTAGAATGCGCTAATCAACCTACCAACGGAACTACTGCTAGTTGTATTAGATTTGCTAAAGAACTAGAAAAGAAGGGACATGAAGTCACAATTATTGGTTGTGATAGAATCGTTGGAGAAAAGTATCATAGATATATTGGTCTTCCAAAATATCATTTTCCTGTTACCGATCCTTTAATTGTTAAAGGTGGCTTTTTAGTGTGTAGAATGATTTATAAATCATTATACGAGGCAATTAAAGGTCAAGATTTAGTGCATGTATTCCTTCCATTTAAACTTTCAAATGTTTGTAGATTAATCGCTCAAGAGGAAGGAATACCAATCACTACTGCATTCCATATCTTCCCTCAAAATGTCACCGCTGCTATGCATTTAGCGTGGTCAAAGATTATTAATGGAGTCCTTTTATACTCCTTTAAAAGATATTTATATAATCAAATCAAGTATGTCCACTGCCCATCTCCTTTAGCAGCGGATATTATGAAAAAACATAATTTTAGAAACAATGAACCAAGAGTAATATCTAATGGAGTTATTCCGTTCTTCCATAAGATAGATGTGGCTAGACCTAAAGAATATGAAGGCAGGTTTATAGTATGTATGTCTGGTAGACTTGTCGATGAAAAGAGACAAGATTTAATCATCAAAGCTGTCGCAAAAAGTAAATATAATGACAAAATACAAGTTATTTTATGCGGACAAGGCACTAACTATAAGAGATATCTAAAACTTGCTAAACGCAAACTAGCTAATCCAATTAAGATTCAATTCTGTAACGCAGAAGAGCTTAGAAAAATCTTAAATTATATGGATTTATATATCCATGCATCAGACTATGAAATTGAAGGAATTTCATGTCTAGAAGCAATTTCTTGTGGCAAAGTCGCTTTAATTTCTGATCATAAATATTGCGCTACTAAAGACTTTGCTATAGACAAAGAACATTGCTTATTTAAGCATGGCTCTCCAAAAGATTTAGCGAAGAAAATTGATTATTTCATTGAACATAAAGACGAACTTAAAAGACTCGAAGTGGAATACTTAGAACACTCCAAAAAGTATGCTCTTGCTTTGCAAGTTGATGCATTAGAGCAAATGTTCTTTGATGCTGTTAAAGACTTTAAAGAAGGTAAAGATTTACACTCTTTACATCCGAGAAAAAAAGATAAGCGACTCCTTAGAAGAATCCATAGAGCCGCTAAAAAACAAGAGAAAAATGAAGCTAAAAGTGCTTAAGCACTAGTTGATAATGCTGTATTTGGATCTGGAGCACTAATGAATGCAATGATAGCGAGAACAATAATTGCACCCATCGCTATTAGCATAATAATGCGATAGATCTTTTTTGAACCTATCATAGATAGGCCACATAGAACAATTCCTATTCCCATAGCCGCAAAAATGATAAAGTTATGCATTATTCTGAAGAATATGATGTATAACCAGCCATATAGCCAACCACCACCAAGCATAAAACAGATAAAGAAGAAATTATCCCATGGAATAGAATAAAATTCTTGGATAGTAAGTCCTCTAAGTCTTCCTACAACTGTAAAGAATAGGAATATGCCTATAATCAGGATAAACAAAATAAATTTGAATAAACGGTTCAAGATTTTTAGTAATTTCATATATGTTTCCTCACTTTCATTATAAAAGAAAAAATAAATATTTAAAATTTTAAATAATTTAAGAAGTATAATTGTTAAAGATATGTGATATATAAAGGATATTTTCTATGAAAAAATCATTTTCTAAATTTGTATCTATATTATTCGTATCATTCTTAATCAGTGCTTGTGAGCAAACTGGTAAGTCTAGTTTTACTAATGATTCTTCAAAATCAAAAAGCGAATATAACTCCACTGAAGTAAGTTCTAATAGCAGCGTTAATCAAAGTAAATCCACTAGTAGTGAGAATCCTATTAGTTCCGCTACCCCTATTTCAGTTGCTCCACCTCCATCAAGTGTGGATCATAATCCTAACAGTTGTAGTAACCACGTACTAAATGAAACAATTCTTAAAAAAGCTACCTTATTAGAAAGAGGAATCAAGAATTATAAATGCTCTAACTGTGGAGCGGATTTTAATGATTATTACTACGATTTGGATGAATGTGTCTTCAAAGACACAACATATATGTTTGATGGCAATGAACACGAAATTCTAATCGATGGAGTGCTTCCTTATGGAGTTAAAGTTACTTATGAAAACAATAAGTTAACTGAAATAGGAAATAAGCAAGCAACTGCAAAGTTTTATGATATAGATAATAAATTACTTGATGAGAGAAAAGCCACTATTTATATAGTAGAAAATATAGGTATTCCAAATGTTAGAGTTACTACAGAAGATGGAGAAGATCCTAACTGGAAAACCAATAAAGAAACACATGATAGAGACTATAAAGGCATAACTTTATCTTTAGATAACTGCCCTACTTCATATCAAAAAACTGATGTAGTAGGAAAAATCAAAGTTAGAGGTAATTCCACTAACCAAGAAGCTGTCGCTAAAAGAGCGTACCGTATTAAGTTTGATAGCAAGCAAAACATGCTAGGTCTTAATAAAGGCGCTAAATGTAAGAGTTGGGTTTTGCTTGCGGATTTCTTTGACCAATCTATGTTTAGAAATGCTGCTGCTTTTACATTAGGTAACTCCCTATTTAACTATTCCGGATACTACTCCACTGACTTCAAACACGTTAATTTCTACATGAATGGCGATTATAGAGGCGTTTACTTACTCGCTGAGCAACAACAAGCAAACAAGAATAGAATCAACATATACGAGCCTGAAAGCGAAACAGAAACACAAACAAATATTGGTTATTTGCTAGAAATTGATGGTTTAGTTAGTCAAAATGGTAAGAATGGTTATCTAGAAACTGATCCATGTTTTACATCAGATTCAGCAGGAAAAGTTAATTCTGTTTCTATTTCTTCTAAAGGATACGTCATCAAGTCAGATGTCTATTCCGATGAACAAAAAGACTTTATTAAAAAATATGTAAATAACACTACTAAAGCGTTTGCAAATACTTGTAATGGTACTCTTTCAGTTGTAGATGAGAATGGAGACTTAAAAGATTCTCCATACACTACTATGTATGATACTTTAAATAGTTTTGTTGATTTAGATTCATTCTTTAGAATGTATCTACTTCAAGAATATATGAAAAACTTCGATGTAGGATGGGGAAGCTTTTATATGTATGTAGACTTCTCTTCCTCAAGTAAAGCTAAGAGATTAACAATGGGTGCTCCATGGGACTTTGACTTAGGCGAAGGAAATAAAACTTCAGGTGGTTTCGGTGGAGGAAATGTTTCTTCTGCTAGTGATAATTTCTTAAACAACAAATCATATGCAAGTGGTATGACCACTGCTAATCCATGGCTTTGGATGCTTAGTCAAACCGATTTCTTCCAAGAAATGTTTAAGAAATACTATTCTTTATTCAATGAATCTCAAATCACAGAGAAAATGTTAGATTATATCAATTATGAAAAAGTAGCGTTCTCCACTGCTTTCAATGATACTTATACAAGATATGGTCTACCAAACGCTTCTGGTTCTACATTGATGCAAACTAGACAATATAACACTCACGAAGAAGCTGTTAGTTATCTAACTGATTGGTTGACTAGAAGAAAAACATACCTAGATACAACTTGGCTAGAATAGTAAAAAGTTTGGCGAATATGCCAAACTTTTTTAGTATTTAGGATTATCAACATGTCCCACAAATATTGGGGTTTTATTAATATCTCTAATTATATAAATGAATGGTTGGTCTAGTCTGACGTCAAGTGATTCTTCACGTTGCACAGATTCGGTTCCATTCATAGAGCCCATTACTACGCTTTTAACTGTAGTGCCATCTTCATTAAACTCAACTTCATTTCTTTCCTTAATTATTTTCATATGGAAATTTGTACCACTATGATTTCCACTAAAAGCATTACTTAATGTATCTAATTCAGAGTTGAACATATCTTCAAAACCAAGAGATTTTAATGCATTATTGTATTCCATATCTGTTTTAAATTTGATTTTAGGAGTTTTCATTTTAATCATGATTGGATCATCATTAATTCCTAATACTTTGTTTTCTTCTTTTTCTTCAAATATATTGACAGATTCAGTCAATTCATAAATGTTATCATTGTGGTCCTTAGGAATAATGAATGTGATAGAATTATCTCCATTATCGTAATAATCTTTAACAGAAATATATGAACCATAATCATAGTAGTAAGGAGCATGATATGAATGAGTCATATAAGTCACTTCTTTTGTGGTGCCATCATTCAAATAGAAATCACCTTTAACATTATTTGTAGTTAAATACTTATTTTGCCAAGCGTTCTTGAAGAATAATGTTGAGAACAACACTAATTGAGTTCTACTTTGGCCTTCTAAATCTAAACCTAAGAATTGTTGGTCAATAAAACCTTCACTATGAAGTGCTTGATTTACCCAGTCAACCATTTCTTTGCTTCTTGTTTTAAAACTAATTTGATAAGACTCACAATAAAAGTCAGTTAATTTTCGAATATAATCATCATTCACAATAAATTCATTATTAAAGAATGCAGAGTTTCTTAATTGTGTAGTATTGTTTTCTCTAGCGTAAAAATTAGCAAATACGACTTTGTCGTAAAATATTTTTCTTGTTGTTTCAGAAAGACCTAATAAGCCATCTAATACATTATTAATTAACGTGCTTGACGAAGCTCCATACAAATTATTTAAAATCGAATATAAACCAATAGCGTTATAGGACATATTTTCGCTATTAGAAGTATCAACAATTGCATGATATGTCTTATTAGCAAAGCTATTATATGCATTCATTTCATTCTCATCTAAAGCGTTGGCTCTAGGATTTTGTAAATCTGGAAGAAAAACTTCATTTAATTTTGTAAATTCACTACGGCTTCCAGGTTCTTTAACGTCTGTTCCAGGAGTATTCTTGTCTGCTAACTGAATTTCTTCAATTGTGTATGTTTTAGTGTCTTTATTAACACTTTTGTTTTCAATTTTTAGAAGATTTGACATTACAGGAACCGCTATTCCCACTATTGCAGTTGCAACACAACCAAGAGAAATAACTAAAGGCCAATGTTTAAAACGATGTCTAGTTTGCTTTGTATTTGGTTCTAATTGAGTAACATCAAAAGATAAATCTACTTTTTTACTAGATAATTCAAAATCTTCGGTGAATTGTTTTTTAATATCTTTCATTAGTGACTACCTCCATAAAAATCGCGTAGTTTCTTTATTCCTCTTTGATATTTAGAAGATACTTGTGAAGTAGTAAGTTTATTTAGATTTGCAATCTCTCTAAAGTTAAAGCCATAAATTAGATGTAATACTAGGTATTCGTACTCTTCTTCATCTAATACTTCTTTAAACTTCTCTAGATAGATATTTACTCCTTCATCATCAGTTTTTTCTCCGATATCATCAGAATAAGTAAGATGGTCTTTTAACTTGTTGTAGCGGTTAATACTTAGATTTTTCGCTGTGACAAGTAAGAAGTATTTAAGTTTAGTCTCACTCATAAAGGATCTTCTGTTTTCATACATCTTCATAAAGGTTTCATTCACTATGTCCTTAGCTTCTTCTTCATTTTTGAGTATGTCGAAAGAAACATAGTAGACAAGATACCTATATTTGTTAAAGATGATGTTGAATGCTTGATTCATTTCTTCTTCTGAAGTCGAGCATAAACACCTAAGAGTGTGATAACTTACCTTTTCCATCCTCACTAAATAAAACAATCCCAATATATATTTTTGTCGAAATAAAACATTTTATTTCTATAATAGGATTTTTATTGCTCTAATATTATAAATATTATTTGATTAAAACTCTACAAATATGAAAAAGAAGTGGCGTCTCCTTTTGGAAAACACCACTTCAGGGGAAAATCTATCGTTAATTATGCCTTTGGAACGAATTTTAATAAATCGAGATGTGGAGCACCACTAACATTTGTGATCTCGATAGTATTTTCGCCATCTTTAAGTGTAACTTCGCCAACTTCAAATACTTTGAATGTGTAGCCAGAAATTTCACCAGATAATGTGACTGCATTGTTATTCATCTTACAGGACATATTTGTAGCAACATCGATTGGAGTTGCAGAACTGCTGTAAGAAGTATTTCTTGCTTGCCAACCCATTGTGTATGTACCTGCTTTTGCAGCATTGAACTTAATAACAACTGTTGCACCTTGTTCCCAGTCAAGTAAGTATGTGTTACCACCAGAAGATGTTTTAATATGACATTTGTCATTGTCATCACCAACTGCAGCACCATTACATGTACCTGTTTCAGCTTCAACAACAATTGTTCCATCTACTACTCTTTCGTTAACTGTAATCGTAACTCTAGTAGAAATCATTCCTTCTTTTCTAGCAATAATGTTTGCTGTACCAACAGAAACACCAGTTACTTCACCTGTATTTTCATCAACAGTAGCAACACTTTCACTTTGAGACATAAATTTAAGTCCTGTTGTAGCGCTTGTTAATGTGACTTTATCACCTTGAACAATTGTTAAATCAGTTTCTGGATTTGTAATAGCAATTGTTTCTTTTGCTGGAGGTGTAACTGCGTTAATTGTTGCGGCAGAAGCACAATAAATCTTTAAATCATCTAAATATGGAGCGTTACCTAACATTCCTATTTCAAGAACGTTATTTTCTCCTGTTTTAAGAGCGACGTTACCAAATGAGACATCAAAGAAGCTATAGTTACCAGAACCATCAGAATCAGATGTAAATGCAACATTTGTTAAGTCAATATCTGTTCCATTGAATTTTGCAGTCATGATAGTTGCTAAACTTTCATATGAGTTATTGTGACCCATAGAAATGACTAATTCTGCTTGAACAGCAGCACTTGATGTGAATGTAACTGTTTCTTTATCACCTTCACCAAAGTAGCCGATACATGTTCCATCACTTGCAGAAGATTTAGAATAAACAGGTGTAGCACCAGGGCCACGACCATTGTTTTCCCACCATCCATCAGCGGAATAGTGATCTGAATCAGTTTCAAAATGTAATATAGCGTCTGCTGGTTTTCTTGTTACTTCAACTGAGAAAGTACCATCTTTAAAGCCTTCTTTGCTTGCTTTAATAGTTGCAGTACCGGCTGCGACTGCTGTAACAACACCATTGTTTACAGTAGCGACATTTGCATCAGTTGTTGACCATGTGACGCCTTCTTGATCAGCTGTTAATGTTATTGAGTTTCCAATAATAACACTAGCGCTCTTTTTACCATTTGCATCTGTAATTTCAATTTTTGGTAATGCAGATGTAATTTTGGTAGATTTTGTTGCGTTGTTTGACCCATCCCCTTTAGGTCCACATGCGCCTAATAGCAATGCAAAACTTGCTACAGTTAAGCAAAGCAATCCCTTGGTTTTTCTTTTCATATAATCCCCTTTCTCCAAGCGTAGAAAAACTAATGATTACATAGTAAAAACTATGATTAATTATAAGAAAGCTTGGATACGACTTTATTATATATTTTAAATATGAAAAACAATAGCAATTTTTTCAAATTAATATGTTGCAATCAAAGTAATATTTTGAATAAATAGACAAGTTTGTGAATTCGATAAAATTTTGTTGCGTGGTAGTTCAGGCAACTTTTAAAAGGTTTTATTTTTAATAAAAAAGAAACACTATTTTCTCAATTTATATCGAAATCATAGTGTTTCACTCAAAAATCAATTTTTTTGATATTTTTTATTTAATGACTAATAT
>CAMJAG010000043.1 GCA_946403545.1 uncultured Caryophanales bacterium
AGGTCTTTTTTTATTATTCAGCAGGAGATTGCCTGCTTTCTGTATACTCATCCAATTTTGGATAACGTACAGAACACTTATTTTCTACTTTGCTATTTAGTTTGACATTGAAATTTCTAAAGAAATTATTGTTCTTATCTCTTGTTAAAATTTTAGCGTCACTTTTAAGGGTTAAGTAGTAATAATCGTTAATTGTGAATCTGTTGCTTAAAACGATTTCGATAGAATCTAATAATTCGTTTTCACTTTCGTTTAGCACACTTTTATTTGTGATATCACTTTTGTTGAAGTTTGCAGTTACTCCTGCTGCCATGATAATGTTTCCTGCTTTACCAGTAGTTTGATAACCGTAAGAATCCTGGAATTTGCTATTACTTTTATCGATATAACCATAAGGTAGTAGTGAGAATTGTTGCCTCATATACGATGTCCAAATATCATCGCTATAGTTGTTGTGAGTAATCATGAAGAATCTACCAGGTTTTTGAGAAATACTTGATTTTGCTTGTATTTCATTAGAAAGAACAGAACTTTTTTCTTTTTTGTTTATTGTTATACCCGCTTTGCTTTGTTCAAGAACTCTGTAGGCACTAATCAAATACCCATCTTTATAGTAAACCCAGTTTTCATTAGTTCTGGTTATTTTCCCAACATAGTTAGGATTAATTTCTTTATATTTTGCATCAGTTTTTATAACTGATCGTTTGTAGTAATAAAGTTTTTCTAAATCGTAACACTCATATCCTTCAATAACTTGTGAATAAGAAGTCATAAGATTATCGTCCCAATCGTTCTTATAACTGTAGTTAGTGGAATTAGTTTCCTCTTTATAAGTAAGTGAAACTTTAGATGGATAACCATCTTTTTCTATTTTTTTCGCAATGGCTGCCATTCTTTCTTCGCCTTCAGGAGGATTAATCCAATGAGCTGTTCCATCGCATGCAGAAATTATGAAAATCATCGCTAAAACTGCGATATGTTTAAATCTTTTCATTATTTCTTTTCTCCGTCATTCATTGGATTTTGCCAATCACCATCAGTTTCTGTGTATTCAGAAAGATTAGGATATTCAATATCACATTCTTCAATAATAGTGTCTTCACTATCAAGGTATTCTTGTCTAATTAAGTTATGATCTGCGTCGTAAGATGCTGAAGTGATTTCTACTAATTCTTGTGCAGAGAAGTAATCTACAATTCTATTACTATAATGTTGTGTACAGCTAACATTAAAGAGGTCGTTTTCTTGTTCAGGGAAACTAGAAAGCATATCTTTATTCATTGATATATTTCTTCCTGATGCAACTAAAAGACTTCCTTCATCTTTAGAATTGTAACTAACATAGTCATAATTGAGTGCAATACTATCAAAATCCTTAGCTCTATATGCCATCGAATAAGATGACATGTTTGATTTCATTAAAGTATCATAAATATTAAAGTTGATCCCATCTATTAAATATAAATTGTATGTAAGAGGATTAAATCTAACACCATCTTTTAAATCTTCTTTGTTAGCTTGGACTTTCCATTTATATGCTTTTGCACCACTTAGCAAACGTTGCGTATTATCTTCAAGGCCTTCGTAGTAGTAGTGGGCATATTGGAGATATCCGTCTTTATAGTAAGTCCAGTAATCTTCCTCAACATATTTATCGTAGTGATGTATGTAGCTACCTTTACCATCACCACTTGGACTGTATTTAAAATCTTTGGATCTGAATTCATAGTGATAGAAAAGATTATCACTATCTACTTCATACTTTTGTTTTGTTGAAGAACCCATTAATTGTGGGTAATTAGAGTTAAATTCGGCATTTCTAACGACTCTAGATTCACTAAATACGTTATTAACATAAGTAGTTTTTGTAGGCTTTAATTTTTCTGGATAATCTTTAATGCCATTAAATACTTTTTCAGCTTCTTCTTTTGTAATCTCTGGTCCATAATCCACGAACTGTTTACTAGTGAATGGATTTGAATAAGATTTAGAAAAAGTTTCTTTAGTGTTATCACAGGCCACTAGAGATAATACAGTTAATAAAATTCCTACTGTTTTTGTAATATTTTTCATATAAATACCTCCTAGCCTCGTATTTATTATTATAAATATATTCTTATAGTGTCAAGAAATATTGGAACTTCAAAAAGTTTTATTATATTCAAAACAATTTAACAAAATTTAAAAGAAAAACAGAGGCATTGTTTCGCCTCTGCTTTTGATTAATTATTTGTAAAATCTGTTTGGTCTACAAAGTTTTTGAGATCTGGATAATTAACGTTACATCCAGCTGATAATTCTGCTGATGATTCACTTCTCTTTTCTTCGAAATCTTTACCATCGACATCTTTTATATAGTCTTCAATTTTTGAACTGATCTTATGGTAAAAATAGTTATTGAAAGAGAAACTTTGTTCAATCTTAATTGTATCAGATGCTATTCTGTCTCCGTTTGAGTGTCTATAAAACGTATTTATAATGTTGTGTTGTTGCAACACTTCCTTACTAATCGCAATTGTTCCTTCAACATCACAGCGTAAGTCGCCTTTCTTTCCATTTGAAGAGTAACTTCTACTTAAGTTATCGTTATATCCTGAATCACTGACTGTTCCGGCAATAATAACATCAGAGTATTCGCCAAATAAAGAAAAACCGCCAAGATTGTAATCTTCCTCATTTGTAATAAAAGGATCTGCGTTTACTGAATTTTCTCTAATGAACTCATCACACATATCTTTGTCCATCTTTACGCGATTATATGAGTGGTCCTCAAAACTTCCATAATCGGTATTTTGAACTTTTTCATCCAAGAAAACCTTATATAATTCACCCTCTTTATAGAAATACCATCTTTCTTTGAAATAATTACTGGTAAGATCAGTGCGATCCTCATACTCAATAAAAATCCTTGTTTCACAAGTTTGATGAAAATACATCTTTTCAAAATTCGTTTCTGTAATTTCGTTGTAATATATGGATTCAAATGTTGTATTTTTAAAATCTTCTTGTGTGCTTTCTCTAACTAAACCATGGTTCTTATAGTTCACTTCCTGATGACAATGATATGTGTAAGCATTACCATACTTGTTGTCACATTTTTGGTTGTGGTTAGCGATGTCTTTAACAATGTTTTTTGCTCTGTCTTTAGTAATAACTTTTACTTGATTGAACTGACATGCAGCTAAGGCTGTTAGGGTTGATAAAATACTGATTACCTTTAAATATTTTTTCATACTTATGCTCCTTTTTAGCCTCTCTAATATTATCTTTATATACATATAAGTTGTCAAGAAATATAGAGTTGTCCGATATTTATTTAATGATAAATATACCTTGTTTAACTATATTTCTTTAAATCAAATACTTTGTATTTGTAACAATTTTTAACCTATATATACATATTTTGTATATAATTAAAGTATAGTAAATGACTTTTATATACATGGAAGACTAGTAGTGTAGCTTTTCTATTAAAGTACATTTATTAATATTTATAATTGGTCAAACCAATAAGAGGAGATAATTATGCCAGTTAAAAAACCTGCTAAAAAGGCTGCACCAAAGAAAGCACCTGTAAAAGCTAAACCTGCAAAAGCAGCACCTGCTAAAAAACCAGCTCCAGCAAAAGCAAAGAAACCTGCTCCAAAGAAAGCAGCACCTGCAAAAGATGCGACAAGAGTTTATCACGTTGCAAAACGTGCTGATGGTAAATGGGCTGTTAAATACGCTGGTGGCGAAAAAGCAATTAAATTATTCGACACTAAAGTAGAAGCTGAAGCTTACACAAAGAAGATGGCAGAAAACCAAGGTGGTGTTATGTTAACACACGCTTCTAAAGGTAAGTCCAAAGGCAAAATTCAATAATCTAATAAACAATATAAAAGAGGGGTTCTCGTTAACCCCTTTTTATATGCAAAAATTGAATAAAAAAAGACCCTCCGGTCTTTCTAAAGGGCAAATATATTTATAGATAAATCTCTCTTCTATGTCCTATTGAAATGACAAGTATTATCAATTTGTCATCTTCAATTTTTGCAATAATTCTATAATCACCAACGCGATATCTCCATTGACCAGCTCTATTTGCAGCTAATGGCTTTCCAAATTGCCTTGGATCTTCGCAATCAACAAGTCTCTTCTCAATCCATTCAAGTAGCATTCTTTTTGTGAATTTATCCATTTTCTCAAGTGTTTTAAAAACTTGAGGTAAATACTCTACTTTGTACTTCATAAGCCTAACATTTTCTTTATTTCTTCGTGTGAATATGTTTTATGATCTTTTTCATAATCACGTAAAGCAGCATCTGCTAACGCAATATCATATTCATCTTCTATTTTTTCAAAATATGCCCTTTTTATAGCTTCACTCAAGCTTACCCCATTTAATTTAGCATATGCATTTGCTAATTCTTTTTCTTCTTCTGTCATTCTTATTGAGATTACCATATGTTCTACCTCCTTTCGTAATACATTGTAATACATATGTGTTAAATAAGCAATAAAAAAAGCACTCTTTTTCAAGAATGCTATTTAATTTTTTTCGATTAATATAATCCTTTTTTATAAACACCTTTGTTGACTAAGTCTTGCAAAGATTTAACAACACCTGGCTTATCTTCTTTATAAGTAACTCCGAACCATACTGAATCAGTATTAAGAACTTTTAATGTTGCTTTACCTTCACGTACTAATTCATCTACTACTGAAGGGATAAGGAATTCTGATTTAAGATCTTGGATATTTGCTTTTAACCATGTAGGGAATTTTGCTCTTAATTCATCAATCAAATCTTTGTTGAATGCAAATAAGTTCATACTTACTAAAGCATCTTCTCCTACTTTGAAGGAATCTCCACCTTCAAGTGGTGAACAAACGATTTCTCCATTAACTCTTTCAACTTTAGATTCAATTAATTTAGATAAGTTACCTTCTTTATCTTCGAAGATAATACCTCTTTTAACAGAACCGTTTTCTGTCATAGTGTTGCTAACTTTGAACGCTACGTTAGCGTATTTACCTTTGCTACCTGGTTTTAAAGATTTAAGGTAATCATACGCTACTTTATAAGCATCTAATCCATAGAAGTCATCACCATTGATAATAATGAAGTCTTCTTTAATATAATCTCTAGCAGCGTAAATAGCGTGTGCTGTTCCCCAAGGTTTTTCTCTACCTTCTGGTACTTTAAATCCTTCTGGTAAATCATTTAAATCTTGGAAAGCATAATCTACTTTAATAATCTTCTCTACTCTTTTACCAATAGTGTCTTTGAATGCTTCATAGAAGTCTTTCTTAATAATAAAGACTACTGAATCAAAACCCGCTCTTTTAGCGTCGTATACAGAGTAATCTAATAAGAAGTTACCTGCTTCATCCATTGGTTCCATTTGTTTGAGGCCACCAAAACGAGACCCCATACCTGCGGCTAATATAACTAATTGCATATAGTACTATCTCCCACTTAATAGTTTAAATTAATTCAGATTTGTATCTTTTGCTACGATTGCTTGTTTATCTAAGCAATGAAGGTATTTATATAATAACACAATTGTTTTAGAGTCTTTAAATACGATATTAGTTTCTAACATATCTCTAATCTCTTGAACAGTGAACCATTTACATTTAATACGTTCATCTTCATCAAAGTTAGTGTGTGTTTCCACTAATTCAGTAGCGACATATAAATGAATTACTTCACTAGAATATCCAACACATGGATATGTAACTCCATAGTCTTCAATCTTTTTAGCTCTAAAACCAATTTCTTCTTCTAACTCTCTTAAAGCACCTTCCATAGGATCTTCATCCTTTTCAAGTTTGCCTGCAGGGAGTTCAAGACATTCCGCTTTTACGGGATATCTATATTGGTTAATAATAGCGATTTTGCCTTCTTTATTAACTGCTAATATGCAAACACCTCCATTGTGTTTTACATATTCTCTAGTGGCTTTTAAGCCTTCTTCTGTTTCAATTTCATCTTTTCTAAGATCAAATATTTTACCAGAATAAATTAATTGTTCTTTAATAGGGGTTTCTATAAAACCTGTATTATTCTTTTTTGTCATCTTCATTGCTTTCCTTTGTATTATCTTCAATGGAAGATTCTTCCTGTTCTTCTTGAGCTTGTTTTTCTGCTTCTTCAAGTATCTTATAAAGAAGTGGTACTGGTTTGAAATAATGATATATACCTTGGAACAAGAATGTTATTCCTGCATACACTAAGACACCACCCATACAATATTTACATATATCTTTAATTTCAGGAGTAACTTGGGCTTCACTTAATGGGAATACATTAATGTAACAGTAAATATCAAAACCAATAAGAAATAATGTAATAGGTAATACTGTAATTACATCAATTAAAGCAGTTTTAGCTCTCTTTTTAGCGCTTACAAAATAACTAACAAAGTTATAGATTCCATAAATCGCACCTGCAGTAGTGATGATGTTAAATATCATTCTAAATGTGTGATTATATCCTCTAACTCCTGTAAGTCTAAGAATGCCCATTACTAAGACTATTAAAGCGATAACCACTAATTCACCAGAATAAGTAAGTTTAGCTTTAGTCTCATCGGACATTTTCTTTTTTGGTTCAATATTTTCTTCCATTGCGTCTAATTATAATACAAATGTAATGCCGTTGACAAATGCTCTGTTTTTGCCAGCCTTATTATAAATCTTAAAACTCTTAGCGTTGATTTCAAATTCTGCTGTCTTTGTAACAGGATTTCCTGCTGTTGCAGCTAAGTCAACAACATTAGCATCTTTATCAACATAAATCTTTGTTGTTGTATCTTGAGAAGTACCTGGAGTACCGTTATTGCTATAGTTCTTATTGTAGTTTTCTAAACTTAAAATAATTGATTTGACAGTAGTAGAGAATGTGAATGTTAATGCACCTTCACCTGAAGAAGAACCAATTTGAAGTGTTGTAAATGTACCTAATTCACTGTCATCAATAGATGCAACTTGGTTACTACCTTCATTTGTAACACCTGTACAGAAACCATCAACAGTTTCAGCGTTGATGTAATTTTGTACTCTTTCACCAACTTTGTTCTTATCTGCACCTTGCATTGTGTTTCTAAAATTTAATTCATATCTAGTAGCTTGACCTGCAGTAGATGTTGAAGTAGCTGTACTTGTTGCAGGATTTGCACTTGTAGATGGTGTAGCAGATGTTGCTGGAGCAGCACTTGTTGGTGCGCTTGTTGCAGGTGCTTTTGAATCTGCAACTGATGTAGCAGGTGCTTCACTTGAAACAGTTTCAGAAACAGGAGCTTCTGTAGAAACTGGAGTTTCTTTGCTTGTTGGTTTTTCTCCACATGCTACTAACATGAGTGTAGCAGCAGCTAAGACGAATAAATTTTTCATTTTCATATAATCTTAATCTCCCTGAAATATGTTTTATTGCTTGTATTAGTGTTTTGTTTTAACAAACTTTTAGTAACAAAGCACCTGATACATTATAATGTAAAAGAACAAATATGACAAAAACTATTATTAAAGGAAAATGTGTAGATATATCAAGTGAAGGTAAAGGTGTCATCAAAAATGGTAGAGATATCATCTTTTGTGATGGCATATTTATTGGAGAAGAAGCAGATATAGAAATACTCTACCAAAGAGCAGGTGTACTCTATGGAAAAGTTAAAAAACTTTATAATCTCTCTAAAGATAGAATCCAACCTAAATGTAAGGTATGCACTATATGTGGTGGATGCCAATATCAACAATTAGACTATAAAGCACAATTAGATATTAAAACTAAAAGAGTAAAAGACGCTCTTACTAGAATCGCGCATCTAAAAGACATAGAAATAAATAAATGCATAGGTATGGATAATCCATACAATTATAGAAACAAAATACAAATGCCTTTTGGTAAAGACAAAAAAGGCAATGTTGTATATGGTTTCTATAAAGAAAACTCTCATGAAATTATCCCTATTAAAGAATGTCAAATTGAAGATAAAAGAGCAGCTTCTATCCTTTGGGATATTAAAGAGTTAGTAAAGAAATATAGAATACCAGTCTATAACGAAGATAATGGAAGTGGTCTACTTAGATATGTTCTTATTAGAACTAGTTATCACTTTAAAGAACTCATGGTAGTTCTAGTAGTGTCTCATCTAAACTTCCCAGGACAAAGAAACTTTATAGATGAATTAACTAAGTTACATCCAGAGATCACTACAATAGTGGAAAATGAAAATAATAGACACACTAATGTTATATTAGGTAATAAAGAAAAAGTATTATATGGTACAGGTCATATAAAGGATTCTATCTTAGGATTAACATTTGAAATATCTGCTTCAAGCTTTTATCAAGTAAATCCTATTCAAGTAGAAATTCTTTATAAAACTGCCTTAGATTTACTTGATATAAACAAAACTCAAGTTGTTTTAGATGCCTATAGTGGTGTGGGCACTATTGGCTTAATTGCAAGTAAGAACGCTAAACAAGTTATCTCAGTAGAGATTAATAAATTCGCTCATAGAAACGCTATTGAAAACGCTAAAAGAAATAATGTTTCTAATATTGAATTCTATTGTGATGATGCAGGCGAATTTATTAAGAACTACGATAAACAACTTGATGTTGTAATTATGGATCCTCCTAGAAAAGGTAGTGATGAGAAGTTTTTATCTACCTTAATTAATAGGAAGATAGAACAAATAATTTATGTTTCTTGTGATCCAGAAACTTTAGCGAGAGATTTATTATACTTATCTGATTACTACAGAGTAGACTATGTTCAACCAGTGGATATGTTCCCTATGACATGCCATGT
>CAMJAG010000044.1 GCA_946403545.1 uncultured Caryophanales bacterium
TAAAAAGCTACTTATTTAACAATTTTACAATGTCATCTTCAAAAGATTTTGGTTTAGCAGTTGGTTCAAATCTATTAACGATATTACCTTCACGATCCACTAAAAACTTTGTGAAGTTCCACTTAATATTTTTGCCAGTTTTGACTGGACAATTATCTTTAAGATAACGATATAGTGGGTGTTCGTTTTTACCATTAACATCAATCTTTTCGAATTGAGGGAATTGAATCATGAATCTTAAAACACAAGCAGTGTGGATTTCTTCACTTGTACCTGGAGCTTGTTTAAAGAATTGATTGCATGGGAAATCCAAGATTTCAAAACCTCTATCTTTATATTTTCCATATAATTCTTCTAATTCATCGTATTGAGGAGTGAATCCACATTTAGTAGCGGTATTAACAATCAACAATACTTTTCCTCTATATTCAGCGAGATTTACTTTTTCGCCTTTATAGTTCTTAACCTCATAATCATAGATAGCCATATAATTTCCTCCTATCTTTCTAACTTCAATTTACAAAAGAAAAATGTAAATAACAATAGATATGCTTTGCATTCTTAGAATTTTTATCCATTAAAAAAGGGAGATATAGAAAAAAGCTCCTTAATATCAACAAATATTAATGAATACAAATTCTAAACTACAAAATTGTGTCTTAACACATTTTGAAATCATACTATAATTTAGTTGTAAAAAGATTTTATTAAAACGAATTGATGCTGTTTTTATCATCTTTTCTAAATTAGTTTTTTGATATGAATAACGCTGATAGTGCAATTGAATATTCAAAAAGAGCAGAGGCTTTAGTGAACAAATTTAACGTTTTTGTTCTATCTGGTATTTTTGTTTTTGCTATTATAGCGGAATGTTTGAATGCATTCGGATTCTTTAAAATTGAACAAATACACATGCTAACTGCATTATTAATATCTGCTTTCTTTATTTGGGTACCTATTATGATGTTCGTTTGGCATGATGGAATTAAAAAGAATAAAAATAAACCAACATCTATTCTTTATAAGAGTTGGTATAAATGGATTATTATTACAGCTGTTTTTATCAGCATCGGTTCATTAACAGTGAGTTTGACTCACCATGCATTAATTTTGATTGTTTTGCCTCCATTATTAACCGCTCAATATAAGGCAGATTTAAAACTTATTTTAACAGTCTTTATCGCATCTGTACTTTTAGTACCAATCGGTGTTTATGGAGGATTCTTCTTTGGTTGTTTAGATAAAAACTTAGTAAAAGGTATTGCTCCTGAAGTCACTAATCCTACTTTAGCGGAACGTTGGGAACTTGCAAAAGATGGAAGAATGATGACTTTATTCACTCATTACGTGATTCCTAGATCTATTTGTGTTTTTGTTATTGATGCAGTTATCTTTGGTATTTCCGCTAGATTCGTTAATCTAAACAAGGAAACAATGGAATTACAAGCAAGAGTTAATGAAGAAATGACAAAGACAAATAAGATTCAAACAACAATCATCGATTCTTTAGCGGCTCTTATTGAAAATAGAGACTCTTCAACAGGTGAGCATGTCTTTAGAACGAAGAAATATGTTGAACTTATTTGTGAGGAATTAATTAATAACCCTGTTTATAATAGGGATTTAACTGAAGAGAAGGCAACCTACTTTATTAAAGGTGCTCCTTTACATGATGTTGGAAAGATTATGATTAGCGATATTGTTCTTCTTAAACCTGCAAAATTAAATGCAGAAGAATTCGCTAAAATGAAGACTCATTCTGAAGAGGGTAGAACAATTATTAAAAACATTCTTCATAATATTGAAAATGATGAATTCGTTGAAATTGCATCAAATATTGCTGCTTATCACCATGAAAGATGGGATGGAACAGGCTATCCAGAAGGATTAAGAGGAAGACGCATTCCTTTAGAAGCTAGAATCATGGCGGTAGCGGATGTTTTTGACGCTTTAGTTAGTAAAAGAGTTTATAAGGATGCATTTTCTATAGATGAGTCGTTTAAGATTATTGAAGAGGGCAGTGGAACTCATTTTGATCCAGAAATAGTAAGGGTGTTTCTTGCTATTAGGCCAAAAATAGAAGAATACTTAAAACAAAATCAATAGAAAAGGTTTGTTAATGAACCTTTTTCTTTTTATCTTAATTATGCATTCCTCTTTTATATAGTTAAATTATTTGCAATAATTAAAGTGTAACAAGAAAGGACATAGTGTATATGAAACAATTAATTGTTTATTTTTCTCGTATTGGAGAAAACTCTGTTGATGGAAAAATAGAGATGATCAAGAAAGGTTTTACTGAAGTTTTAGCAGAGAAAATCCACGCTATTACAGGTGCTCCTATGTTTAAAATTGAGCCAGTAGATCCATATCCAAATGATTATCAAGAATGTGTTAAACGTTCTAGAAAAGAAGACGAATCTGGTGAAAAAGTGCCATATTTGCATCCTTTTGATAACTTAGATGAATATGATGTTATCTATTTGGGATTCCCTTGTTGGTGGAGAACTTATCCTCGAGTAGTGGCATCCTTTATTAGAGATTATAAATTCATTGGAAAGACAATATATCCTTTCTGCACAAATGAAGAAGGTCAATTAGGTTTAGCGGAAAACGAACTTAGAAGCGACGCTAGAGGTGCATTAATTAAACCTGGTTTTGCTTGTAAGGGTATTGAAGTTGATAAGGTAGACGATCGCCTTAAAGCTTGGTTAGAAAAATAGGTAATTAATATGAAAAAGAGTGTAACAAAAGATATTTTCTATATTGGTGTTAACGACCATAAAATCGACCTATTCGAAGGTCAATATATTGTTCCAAATGGAATGGCATATAACTCATATCTCATCAAAGATGAGTTAATCGCAATTATGGATACTGTTGACCAAAATTTCACTAAAGAATGGTTAAACAATATTCAAGATGTTTTAGGAGATGAAAAGCCAACATATTTAGTTGTCCAACATATGGAACCAGACCATTCCGCAAACATCATGAATTTCTTAAAAGTTTATCCTGATGTTTTTGTAGTTGGTAACGCTAAAACATTTAAGATGATGGAACAATTTTTCCATCAAGAAATACCTCATAAATTAGTTGTGAACGATGGAGATACATTAAATTTAGGTAGTCATACTTTAACATTTGTCTTTGCACCAATGGTGCATTGGCCAGAAGTTATGGTTACTTATGATAACTTAGACAAAGTCTTATTCTCCGCTGATGGATTTGGTAAATTCGGTGCATTAGATGTTGAAGAAGAATGGGATTGTGAAGCTCGTAGATATTACTTTGGAATCGTTGGTAAATATGGTGCTCAAGTCCAAGCTCTTCTTAAGAAAGCTGCAACTTTAGATATCCAAACTATTTGTCCACTCCATGGTCCAGTTTTAAAAGAAAATTTAGGTCATTATCTAAAACAATATGATATTTGGTCAAGCTATCAATCTGAAGTTGATGGCGTTGCTATCTTTTATACATCCGTTTATGGACACACAAAAGAAGCAGTGGAACTTCTCAAAGAGAAGCTAGAAGCAAACGGTACACCAAAGATTGCTGTTGCAGACCTAGCTCGTGAAGATATGGCGGAATGCGTTGAAGATGCATTTAAATATTCCAAAATCGTTCTTGCTACAACAACATATAACGCAGGTATTTTCCCATTTATGGATGAATTTATTGCTCATTTAGTGGAACGTAACTGGCAAAATAAGAAAGTTGCTATTATTGAAAATGGTACTTGGGCTCCAATGGCAGCTAAAGTTATCAAAGATAAATTAGCAAATTCTAAAAACTTACAATTCATTGAACCAAATGTCAGAATTCTTTCTAGTTTAGATGATGCAAGTAGGGCACAAATTGAACAACTTGCCTTAGCGATTTCTGAAGATTACAAAGCTCTTAAAGACATCAAAGAAAATAACTCTGAAGTAGATCCAAAAGCGTTATTCAAGATTGGATATGGTTTATATGTTGTTACATCTAACGATGGCAAAAAAGATAACGCTTTAATTGTTAATACTGTTACCCAACTAACTGATAAACCATTAAGAGTCGCTGTCAATATTAACAAATTAAATTATTCTCATGACATCATTAAAAAGTCAGGGATTTTAAATGTTAATTGTCTTAATATTGACGCTCCATTCTCTTTATTTAAAGAGTATGGATTTGTTTCAGGTAAAGAAGTTGATAAGTTTAAAGATAAAGAAGTTACTAGAAGTGAAAATGGTCTAGTAGTGCTTCCAAATTATGTGAATGCTTTGATCTCATTAAAAGTGGATTCTTATGTAGATTTAGGCACTCATGGAATGTTTGTATGTTCTGTTACTGAAAGTAAAGTAATTAATAATGTAGAAACAATGACTTACAACTATTACCAAGCAAACGTAAAACCTAAACCAGATACTGAAAAGAAGAAGGGTTGGGTTTGTAAGATATGTGGCTATGTCCATGAAGGAGATCTTCCAGAAGACTTTATCTGTCCTTTATGTAAACATGGCGCTAGTGATTTCGAAGAAATTAAATAGGAGGCCAAATTATGAAATACGTATGTCAAGCTTGCGGATATGTCTATGATGAAGAATTAGGCGATCCAGAAAGAGGCATTGCTCCAGGCACAAAATTTGAAGATCTTCCAGAAGATTTTGCTTGTCCTTGGTGTGGTGTTGGCAAAGACATGTTCGCCGCTGAATAATACAAAAGACTGCACAAAATAGTGCAGTTTTTTATTACTTTTAGTAGTAAAAAGAGTTTAATGGTATTACCATAGATAACGAGGTTAATTTTATGAAAAAGAAATTAAACAAGCTTTTGATATTATCCAGCGTTATCTTTTCTTTATCAGCGTGTGAGTTATTTTCTCTTCCTAAAGACGAGAATTTAACACAAGTTGATGAAGTTGAACTTGCCAAGTGGCAAGATGCTGGAGAAGGAACATACTATAAGTCCGATTTATATGAAATGCACAGCACAATTGCGGGATATTTCAAATATGGACGTCCTTTCACTATTGAAAATGATAATCAAAACCTTCACATTTATAACAACTTATATCTTTATGAAGGTGATGAAATCTTTATTGCTAAAAACAAAGCAAGAAGTAAAGGCAGCTTCTTACCAGACTTTGATTATTGCTTTGAATTAAAAGAAAAAGCAGATGAAGAATATGTAAGAATTGATTCTCCTGAAGAAGATCCAACTTGTGGTTCTTTATTCATTAAAGAAGGCAAAGATGGTATCTACAAAGTGACATTTGATGTTGAAACTAAAAAGATTGATTTAGAGTACTTGAGCGAGATAGAAACTCCTAAGTATGACCCAATTGATCACGTTGATATTCAAAACCTTCATGATGGTAGTAATAAGAAAACTACTGTAATGAGACCTAGTGAACAAAATCCTGATGAACTCTGTGTTTTAAATTACTATATTCCAATGTATGCATCTATTATTTTTCCAAATGCCTTAGGATGTTACACAAGAGTGTGGTTACCAGATTCTTACATTAATGCTTGTAGAACATTCACTAAAAGAGAACTTATCCGTTTCCATAGAGGTGGTAATTACAATGTCTATTTAAATAGACTGACTAGAGATGTGAGATTAGAACTCATTGATCCAGAAACTGCAACATATTGCTGTTACGTTATCTTTAACGGAAATGGCTATGATGGCACTCCAGTAGCGATGACTGCAGACTCCACTCATCCATATATTTTCCATCTAGATAACTTCTCTAATGACTTGGGAGATCGTTGGGCAATGAATATCCGTTTTGCAGAAGTCGAACCTGGTGAACCTGGAAAATATAAATATGATTTAACTCCATTAGATGACAACTTAAGAAAGAATGGCAATGATGGTCTTGTCTTCACTAGTGGAGGTACATTTAACATCACAATTAATTTATTAGAAGGCACAATTGCCGCTGATAAATTAGCATAACTATTTCTATAAGAAATACTTTCAATAAAAGTGTTGTATATTCAACACTTTTTTACTATAATATCTATACCAAATATCTTAAAAATAGTATTTGCTATTAAAAAATATATTTTTTATATTTACAACTCATAAGTATTTGTTTTATTATATATTCCTCGCTCATAAAGAGTTTAATGTCGTGAGGAAGGAAAGGAGGCTTTTTTAATGACCAACGAATTAGATCTTAAAAAGAAAGATTTGTTTGAAAAACAACCAATCTTAAAAGCCATCTTTTCTCTTGCAATCCCTAGCATTATTGGCCAATTAATCCTTGTCATTTACAACATGACAGATACTTTCTTTATTGGCCAAGCTAGTACGATGATTGGCTCTTCTTTGTCTAGCGAACTAGTTGCAGGTGTCACTATCTGTATGCCTGTATACATGATTCTAAGTGCCATTTCAAATCTGTTCGGTATAGGTGGTGCTAGTGTCATTTCGCGGAGCTTAGGTAAAGGAAACGCATGGAGAGCAAAGGAATCTTCTAGATTTGCCTTTTATTCTTGTCTCATTACTACCATCGTTTATTGCTTATTAATATTGTTAATTAGCCAACCTTTAGCTATGTTTTTAAGCGGAAATGCACCAGAAACTGCAAAGTTCGCTAGACAATACATCCTCTATTGCGTTGTTATTTTTGGTATTCCAACTGCATTAAATACATTGTTTTCACATCTTTTAAGGGCTCAAGGAAAGTCTTTACATGCATCGATAGGTATTGCCTTAGGTGGTATTCTTAACTGCGCTTTAGACCCTCTATTTATGTTTGTAATCTTCCCAATTGAAAAAGCTGCAATTGCTGCTGCTGTTGCAACTGGAGTGGGTAACACAATCGCTTTAATTTATTATTTAGTCTATTTTATAGTCGGTAGAAAGAAGCTTGTTATCTCTCTTAAGTTCTCTAAAAAGATCTTTACCGAAGGTATTCCTGGTGAAGTTGTTAAAGTTGGTACTCCAGCTTGTTTAATGACTTTATGTGAAAACATCTCTTACATGGTCTTAGATAACTTGGTCGGAACAGTTATTACCGCAAAAGCAATCACTGAAGAATCCTTGCAACAAAGCGCTGCTGCTTTAGCAGGTGTTGGTGTTGCAAAGAAGATTAATATGCTTGCTCATAGCATTGTAAGAGGTATGACGCAGGGAGTTTTACCATTAATTGGATACAATAAATCATCTGGAAACAGAAAAAGAATGTCGAAAGTTGTCTATTGTAGTGGTGCTATTTCATTAGCTGTTGCTACTATTTGTATGATTATTTCTTTAATCTTTGCAAAACCTCTTTCTGAAATCTTCGTTCACGAAGAATCAAGTATTTTTAGAGCGAGTGAATTCTTGATGATTTTATGTATCGGCGCGCCTTTCTCTGCAATTGGTTATACAGTTATTTCATTCTTCCAAGCATGTGGAAAGGCTTGGAGAAGCTTGCTTTTAGCTTTGCTAAGAAAAGGCATTATGGATATTCCACTCATGCTAATCTTCTATTTCATTGCGATTGGAAGCGGAGATACTCATGGTCCTGAATTAATTATTTGGGCTACTCCAATAGCAGATATGGTATGTTGTTTAGTCTCTATTATTCTTTTCACGATTTACTTAAAGAATCATGGACAAAACAAGGAAGAGTTCTTGAAAAAACAAGAATTAGAAGAAGAAAGTTATTTAACTTACTGAAATAAGTAGTAAAATAGATTTAGATTTATAGGAGATATTTAAATTATGTTAGCAGGATTTGTTGACCAAAAATTCCCAAAATGGGCTAAGATCTTATTATGTATCTTTGGCGGAGCAGCAGTTGTTTACAGAGTATTATTATTCGTTGATGATTGCATCGCTAAAAAAGAACAAAAGAACGTATTAGCTCTTGTCGCAGCTATTATCTGTGCGATCTTATTCCCATTAGGTTTCATTTTAGGAATTATTGATCTTATCAGCATTTGCCGTACAAATGAATTCTCAAAACTCTTTAGATAATTGAGAATCTTATTTAAATAAGGTGCTTAGAGATAAGCATCTTTTTTATTTACTTAATAAAATAGTAGTATTACAATAATATTTAGTAAAAACGAGGTGTATTATGTCTAAATTACAAGAATTAAGAAAACAAATTGGATTAACACAAGAAGAAATATCAAATAAATTAGGTATTTCACAACAAACATATTGCAATTATGAAAAAGATGGTTCATCTATCCCGGTTAAGATGGCTAATAAAATCGCTGAAATCTTAATGGTGGATCCTAGTGAATTCTTTTATCAAGAAGAACTAGAAAATGAATCAGTAACTGAATTCTTATATAAATCATTAACTAGTTATCACGCTGTTAAAAATGCGATTGTTCTTTTAGAACAAGAAGGATTCAAACCTTTAAAAGAGGAAGATGAATGGCACTTAAAAGAAGGTGACAAATATTATGTCACTAAAAATAGCAGTGCAATTATTGCTTTTAAAGTTGGAAGTCTAGATAACTACGCTTTTAATATTGCTTCATGCCATACTGACTCGCCTTCATTAAAAATTAAAGGCAATTCTTTGCTTGATTCTCCAGAAGGGAAACGTATTAATGTTGAAAAATATGGCGGTTTAATTGCTTACTCATTTTTAGATATTCCTCTTAAAATCGGAGGCCGTGTTTTATTAGAGAATAAAGATGGTTTAACTCAAAGAGTTATTTCTTCTAGTTTTAATGTAAATATTCCAAGTTTATGCATCCATCATAACCCATCAGTTA
>CAMJAG010000045.1 GCA_946403545.1 uncultured Caryophanales bacterium
AGGTATTTAGATAGTCTTCTTTGATTGCTTTTTTATTAGTAAATGGGAAGCTTAAAGCATCCACTAGAGTATTTCTCTTAAAGAGATGGAAGAAAAATTTCTTAATCTTTAATGGAGAACTAAGTGCACCTAAAGCAAACCTCATATCCTCATAGCAATCTATAAATGTATCAGGTTCAATTCTTTCATATTTCATCTCTTTAGCAATCCAATACCACATTCTGGTGATCGCTACCAAAGAGGAATTAGGGATTTTTACGCATTTTTTAGGGTTTTGAAGCGTTTTATGACGTGTGGAGTATATTTTATCAAGTCCACTTTCAAAATAAGCGTGAGAGAGCAAATTATTAAATTCGTCTTCTTTAGAGCCACTACTGACGAATCCTGAACGATAGAAAATGTAAGGGTGTACATTTCTATCTAAGATATAGTGCATTAATAATCCACGGATATACGCTAATAAGACTTCTTTATCTTGGCTCTTATTCGCATAGTCTATGAGTTTGAAGTAGACTTCAGCGATATCAATATGGTGCAAATATGTTCCAAAATATCTAATTGGATGCTTATTCTCTCTTTTAGAGAGGGAGTAACCATAGAAAAAGAAAACATCAGGACCTTGTCCACCTAAAGCGGTTTCCATAAAGTATTTGTCCTTATTATCGATATTTTCTTTTATGAAGGTAAAATGCACTAAACTAGCTGGCATAATTAATCTTGATCAAAAACTTCTAAGCCTTTCTTTTTCTCAGATTTTTTAGTTTTAACGTTGTTAACAAAGAAGAACACTAATAAAGATAATCCCATCAAAGCGGATGAATAAATGAATAAAACATTCCAAGCATCTGCAAAGAAGACTGCTAAACCAGCAACAACTGGAGTTAAACTTTGAGCAGCCATACTTGCTGCGTAATATATACCTGTATATTTACCAATGTTTTTCTTATTAGAAAGTTCCACAACCATTGGATAAGAACAACAGTTAACAAAAGCCCAACCAATACCTGCAACAATAAAGCAAGGGAATAATAGGATATGTGCTTTGTTATATGTTATGCCATCTTTAACAAATGTTGCGTCTGCTCTTGGAACAAAAATAAGTCCCACTAAAGCAATAACTAGCAATGCTAGACCAATAATAATTGTCCATTTTCTACCAATCTTATCTGACACGATTGATGCAGGGAAGAATGATATTAATGAAGCGATTGTTAAAACAATTGTGAATAATGAATAGTTAGAAATATTTAAATGGTAAGCACCATATGTACTCCAGAAAGTTTCAACTGCATTAAATGCCGCAAACCAAAGGAATAACGCTGCGATAAGGATAATTAAGCTTCTCTTATTAGAACTGCTAAGAGGTTTATCTTCTTCAACGGCTTCAATAAGTTCAGTTTCTTCTTCGCCACGTTTTAAATCATCAGCAATTTCAACTTCAATCTTGTTTTCTTTAACTTTGAAGAAGAGAAACGCGCAAGTGACCAACATACAAACAGCTGTAATTATAAATGGGATGATTAGTTTTGGTTGGTCAATTGTGTCTTTGACGAATGGGAAAATCATTGCCATTGCACCACCTAAGATAGCGCCAATATAACCAACAATATTAATGATTCCGTTAGCTTTACTACGTAATGGCTTTGGAGTGACATCAGGCATTAAGCTAACTGCTGGGTTACGATACATTTGCATGAATAACAATGTTAATGTGAGCATAATGATGACACCTACAAGGGAATTAAGCAAGAACATTACAACAATAAGTGGGAACACTATCGCACTGGCGATTGTTCCTATTACGATGTAAGGCATTCTCTTACCGAATCTTGTATGAGTGGTATCAGATAGTTTTCCAAAGATTGGGAGCATGAATAATGCAACGATGTTATCACATGCCATCAAAACACCAACGATGTATTGGACTTGTTTTTCATCTGTAATTCCAAATACATTTTTGAATAATTCAGTGAGAATTAATGGGCAATAAGTGTTATACACTTGCCACAACATAAGTATGCCAAAAAAGGCAAAACCGATGACAAAGGTTCGCTTGTAATTAAGCTTTAAAGGTTTTTGTTCCATAATTAGTTCCTTTCGCTATCTAATTGATGAACTTTTTCTAAAAATTCTTTTACTTTCTTTCTATATCCGACAGGATCAACATTCACTGATTGACCATGTTCCGCGCCTTCTACTGCCATTGTTTCATGATAAGATTTGACGTTTTTCATAATTAAATCTTGATGGTAGATTTGGATTTTACTATCTTTTGTGCCATGAATATTTAAAATTGGGACCGTTAGTTTTGCAGCAACATCTCTAACCATAACGTCTTTATATTGATACCCAGCTTTCTTTTTAAGTCCTCTATTACTAAAGTAAAGAGGCAAGAGATTCCATTGATGTTTGTCTTTACAGATTTGCTTGATAACAATATCTGCACCAGCATATGGGCAATCCACTACTAAGAAATTCATTTCTTGAGAATATTGAGTCATTAAAATTGAGCTAGCAGCACCCATAGAAACACCAAAAAGTCCAATTTCAGCATCTTTTCCAAATGTTTTTTGGACATATTTAAACATTTCATAAGCATCTTTTGATTCTTGATAACCAAAGGTTGAGAATGTTTTTGCGTTATCTCCATGCGCTCTATGGTCATACATAACTACGGAATAACCGAGTTCATAAAACACTCTAGCGTATTTCACTACACCTTCTCTTGTAGAACCATGTCCATGTAAAAGAATTACGACCTTTTTAGGATCGTTAATTGTGGTATCTCCATGAATTACATAGCCATCAGGCATAGTAACTTCAAATTCTTTTCTTTCCCAATTCTCTGTTCCAGCTGAGTTTCCGTCCTTTGCGTTTTTTTCTTTTCTTGCTGCTCTAGTATCAAAATGAGGGTACATAGACCAACTAACGATACGATTAGATGCATATAAAGAAACACAAATATACGCAATAATTAGTGATAATAGGATGAATCCAACAACTCCAAGAGTTATATAAACAAATAGCATACAAATATTATACAAAGTTTCTTTAAAGAAAAAAGCACATTTTTGCTAACTTTAATGTGCTTTCTTTTCTACTAAGCTTGTCTATGTTTTGCTTGAGCTTCTTCGACATTGCTTTCGAATTCTGCTCTTCTTTTTGCTTTTGCGTTTTCTACAATCATTCTTTCCATTCTAGCCATGCAATCATCGTAGTTAAATTGTTTTGCAAATTCAGCGTATTTTTTACTCCAAATAGCTTTTTCTTCTGGATGTTCAAACCAATAGTCAATTCTTGCTGCTAAAGATTTAGGACTTGGGAAATGATATGTAGATTGTTCGCAAAGCGAGAACTTACTAGTAGCGCTTTCCTTACTATCACTAATGACTGGTACGCAACCACAAGCTAAAGCTTCTAAAGCAGAAATAGCCTCAATTTCAGCATAACTAGTATGGCAATATAAGTCAGTCATACAAAGTAAATCACTTAATCCTTCATGAGTATATGATTCAAAATGAGGAGCGTTTGTAAGCTTTCTAGCTCTTCTCTTTAAGTTATTTAATAATGGGCCTTTGCCCGCAAACACTAATTGGATGTCTTTTTCGTGTTTGGAATATTTCATTGCTTTAATTAAAGTCTTTTGGTACTTCTCCTTAGAGTATCTACCTGACATTGTAATAATGAATTTATCCTTCCATTCAGAAGGTTTTTCAACTTTATGAGGATGGAAAATACTAGTTTTCACACCATTAGAGATAACATAAGCTTTACCAGTTAACATGTTAAATCTATCTGCTTCATCTTTGATGAATTGAGTTGGGAAATGTGTTGCATCAACATATTTATAGAATCCATTTGATAAATAACGATAAACAAGTCTATTAACAATTGGATTATGTAAAGCACCAACGTGGGCTGCAAAGTTTTGAGATTGGCAATGGAATCCTGCAGTTACAGGAATATTTCTTTCATAGCAATATTTAGCTGCAACTTTACCAGCAGAGAATCCTAATAGACAATGCACTGCGTCAGCATCATGACATGCTGCATCAATGACCTTAAGGTCACCTTTACATAAAACGACATTGTTCTTTTCGATGATTTTATCAATAATGCGTCCAAAGCTAATAGTAGGAAGAATATAATATCCTGGTAAACCTTCTTTATCTTTATCAGGGCAGACAACACGGACAGTATGTCCTTTTTCTTTTAATGAATTAATTAAGTTATAAGCGGCTAGAGAAGTTCCATTATTTGCTTCACCTAACACGTCACATATGACAGTAATAACCATAGATGGTCCTCCTTTGTCCGAGGAACACTCTATCACTAAGTCAATAATAATGGTCTCTAATGTATAAAAAATCCTATCTACTCTTAGTAGAATAAAAATGAACCCTTAAGGGTTCGATTTCTATTTAGCTCTAACTTTTAGCAATTTGTAAACTAGAAGTGCCGCTTGAATTGGGATACCTGCAAGGAAAATCATCCAGAAGTTAACACCATTTACAAGAGCGGTTAAATATATACTCGCTAGCGTCGCCCATACAAAACATGAAGCCAAAACTAGAGCTGCAACTTTGTATTTATGAGCCTTACAGAATAGCCAAGAAACACAACAACACAATGCACTTCCCCAAACGAATATAATCCAGGATTTTTCTTTGAATGGCCAGTTTTGCCAGAAAGTTGTAATATACATAGCAATCGCTACAAATAGGATTGCCATTAAAGCGAGAATCAAGATACCAATTCTTCTAACAACAAATAATCTTTTATTAGAATAATGTTCTACATTTTCACCAGCATTTTCTTCGAAAAAGTAATCAATTTCTACATGGAAAAGTTCAGAAAGTCTAAATAAAGTTTCAATGTCCATTGAAGCTTCTCCTCTTTCCCATTTACTAACTGCTTTATCTGAATAATTTATTTGTTCTGCTAATTGAGCTTGAGTGAGACCATGAAGTTTTCTAAGGTCTGTAAGATTTTTTGCAATAATAGATTTAATGTCTTTCATATCGACATACATTATACATTATTTAGATTTTTATAAAAGAATTTAATTTTCGTTTTTTCGTTGTCTAAGTTTTAAGAATAGTCCATAAGCATAGAAAATTAATGCCACAGACATCAAGACAATTCCCACTACTGTGTAAAGAATGACATACTTCTCTCTAGTAGTGCCATAGATCTCGATAACACCCTTAAAATAACAACCAACAGTAAGAGTTGCTAGTCCACAATTATATGCATAACTTGCAGCTTGGCTAGGTAAATAATTCTTTAAAACAAACTTCAAAAATGTATAGAAAACTACTCCACCAAAAAGTGGCCACATGAATCCAAACATCATTGAATTAGAGAAAACATTATGAGCGTTAAACTCATAAATAATGCCAAAAATCGCACAGAAAATAGTCACTCCAATGTAAATAAGTAGAGGAATATTTGCTACTTTTTTCTCATTACGCAAAGTAAACAATGTCACTTACCCCTCTTTCTTTAACGTTGCTGTAACCAGGATTAGTGCATGGTCTATTCATAAGTTCATCATTAAAGAAGAACGCTGCTGAACCACCACCATCTAAGTTATATGCTAATTGACATCCTTTGGATATCATATAATCTGCCATTTCAAATAATTGCATTCCATAGGAATCATCAAGTCTTCCATCACAAACCGCACATATATAGTGATAAGGATCAATAATTCCTATAGACACTCTTTGGTTACCATATTGAGAGAAGACATCAACTTCATCTCCCTTTTCCACTGCTCTTTGTCCATTTTTAACTAGTGCAGGCCCAAAAGACCAAACTTGCCAAGCAGAATCGGTGCCTTTCATATCTTTAATTTGTGCTAATGTATAATCCTTTTCATAGTAGGCTTGCATAGTCCCATCTTTATATAAGGCAACGCATTCTGCGCCTTTTCTTGCAGTCTCTCTAAACATTGTTCCGTTTCTTAAAACATATCCTGCTTCTTGCGCACCATATGTATCACCATTGATTGCAAAAATAGCGCCTTGTCTTCTAGCGTTTTTGCTAGTCCACTCAGTTAAATTATCTCCGTATTTATCATGAGAAAATGCAGTTCTTAAATGAACGAAATGATTAATATAAATCTCAGCACAATAGACTTTAGTGTCCATTAATTCATCTTTCTTTAAGTGCTCAGTTTTTACAATTTCAGTCGTGATATCAATGTGGATATTTTGGTCGACATATTTATCCGCTGTTTGGATAACTGTGTCAGAGAAAATACTAGTTTGTTCTCCACTAGAAGAACTATTGCTATGGTCTTCAAAACTAAATCCTGAACCATATTTATCACTGGAAGAATCACCAGGCTTTGAAACTGGGTTATTCTTAGATGAACTAGCGTTATTGCTAGACATATATTGATTAAAATCAAAACTAACGGATTGTTTAACTTTCGGAATGAAAAGAGTATCTAGAACACTGTATGTTCCAAAGCATCCTAAAGCTATACCATAAACAAGCGGAATAATGAAAGCTTTTTTCATGCTATTTTCTCCTTTCTTTTCCTAAAAACGAATATTCTTTGAACAAAGAAACTTACAATATACATTGTAACCTCAACTAGAATCTTTGCAAGAATATCATACATTCCACAGACATTAACAAGTACCCAAAGTAAACCTGAATTCACTAATAAAATAGATACTGCTAAGGCAGTATATTTAAGTGCGGCTAGCCATACATTATCTTTGCTTTTAAAAACTAACTTATAGTTAAGAGTAAAGTTCACACTAGCGGAGCACACTCTTGCTATAACATTTCTTGCGATAAGCCAAAACTTCCAATCACATGGAATAAGTTTTAATAATGAGAAAACTCCTAAGTCTACTAAGAAACCAATCATAGAACTAATTGAGAATTTAATGACTTCTTTAAAAATTCTCATTGTATCTTTAAAAGCGTTATAGTGAGTTCCTTTATTATCATCTATATAAATAGTAGCGATTGTTACTTCCTTAATAGGAATTTTATGTTTTGTACATTCAAGCAAAACATTCATTTCATATTCATATCTATCGCCTTTAACAAGTCTAAATTGATCCATTAATTTTGAATTCCACGCTCTTAGACCTGTTTGAGTGTCATAGAGTCTTTTTCTAGTGAAAATGAAAAAGCTCATTCTTGCCATAAAGTTTCCAAATCTAGATTTAAATGGACAACTCTTATCAAACTTTCTACTACCTAAAATAAGTGAGTCTTTTTCTTTTTCACTTTCTTCACAAATCTTGATTGCATCGGATACTTTGTGTTGACCATCACTATCTAAAGTGACTACTGTATATTCTTCTTTATTATTGCCTTCGATATAATCTAGACCATATTTCAAAGCGTAACCTTTACCACGATTTTCTTCGTAGGCTAAAACAGTTACATAGTCTGGTAATTCATCAAAAAAACGTTGGTAATCCTTGCCACTTCCATCATTAACTACCACAATTGAAAAGCCATTCTCATGTAATTCTTCCACTAAAGGGAATAAATGAGAATCTGGTTCATATGATGGAATGAGCGCAATTCGTTTCATAAAAATAGGTCTTTCTTACCTATATAACAAATAATTTTTAAAAATTATTGGTAATATTATTTAATTTCTCCAGCCTTTTGTAAAGATATTTTTGTTATGACTGGACCAATAAGTTCGTAAATAATTGTAGACATTAAAATACACGCAACAATAATTGCACCTAAATCATGTCCACTACCTAGAGTTTTAGAAGCACTAGTAGCTAAACCAATAGCGACACCCGCTTGAGGAATTAATGTAAATCCAAAATACTTTTTCACTTGAGGTTCACATCTAGTTATTCCCATAGAGAAATAGCTACCTGTATATTTACCTGCCGCTCTAAATACGACATAAATAAGAGAAATAATTAATAAAATTGAAAATTTATTAGAAATAAATATTGTAAGATCCAAGTTAGCACCACTTAAAACAAAGAATAACATATATATAGTTGCGGTAACTTGATCAATTCTATCCATTGTGGAACTGTATGATTTAAATGTATTAATAAATACTGCGCTAGAAATCATACACATTAATAAATAAGAAAGTTCAATTCTTCCTAAGAATGGAACTTCTAAATTAAAGAATAAATAATAGATACCAATATTTGCTGCAATTGAAAAAATACAAAGCCCTACTCTATTTGCTCTAGATTTAAAAAATCTAGCTAAGAACGAAATTAAGAAACCAAATGCTGCTCCAATAACTAGCGAAAGAACAATTTCAGTAAGTGGTTTTACAATCATTAAAACAACATTAGCGTCTCCACCATTTTGGATAGTTTTTGCTATGCCAAATAAAATAGAGAACATAATCAAAGCAGCGGCATCATCAAGTGCCACTACAGGAAGTAATGTTCTAACAAGTGGTCCATCTGCTTTATATTGCTTAATAACTAACAATGTTGCCGCTGGTGCGGTTGCGCAACTTATCGCACTAAGAGTTAAAACTAGT
>CAMJAG010000046.1 GCA_946403545.1 uncultured Caryophanales bacterium
TTGTGAGAAACCTGGTAATTCGTATAAGAAACTAGATTTAGATAATGGGATTTCGAGTACCTTAACGCTTGTGTCACCGTACGTGATAGAACGGATTTCTCTCTTTGTTTTGTTTTCGTAGACTTTAAGCATTCTGTTGATAAGAGTTGTCTTACCAGAAAGAGCATTACCTATAAGGTAAACGTCATGACCTTGACGTGCTTTGTTCATATCTGCTAGTAAACCAGCCATATCAATCTTGTTGCTATTGCCTAATAATCTAACAGCGTGTGGTTTGATACCGAATTCTTTAAATCTTTCATTAATGTATTCTTCGATACCTTTTTCTTTACCTCTAGGCATTAAGTCAACTTTGTTGCCTACTACGACAACTTTAAGTTTTTTAATCTTCTTTGCGATTTCAGGGTTTAAAGCACCATTGAATGCAAATAAGTCGATAACCCAGATGATTAAAGCATCTGTTGCGACTGCATCATCAAGGATTCTTAGAATATCTTGGTCTATTTGTAAGTCTAATGCACTATTGTTAAATGATCTGATAACATCAAAACATCTATCACAATAGAGAATTCTATTGGTAGTTAAGTCACCACCAACTTGTTCTACCGAGATGTAGCCTTTTTGTTTTGGATCTTTAGTTTGAAGAACTGATCCACAATGGTAGCATCTAAGCACTCTTTGACATTTTCCCATAAATTTCTCTCCAATCTCGTAAATTCTTATGTTTTACGTGGTATTTCTTTATAATTCGTTCAAATATTCTGTTTATATGTGTTGTCCATTGGTCTTCTTTGACTAATTTATTAGTCATGATGACCTTAATTCCAACATTGTGACCGCACCAGACATCTGTCATCATTTGATCACCTATTAAAATTATAGCATCTTTATTTAAAGAATTCTCTTTAATAAATGCATTTACTTTCTTAGGCATTGGTTTGAATGCTTTATAAATAAAAGGCACTCCCAATTTAGATGCATAATGAGTTACTTTTTCTTTCCGATTATTTGAAATGAGAACTACATTAAATTCACTTTTAACTTTGTTAACAAACTCTCTTGCCTTATCAGTTGGCTCCAAAGCTTTATAGGAATCGAGTGTGTTATCAATATCCAAAAATACAGTTTTTGCTCCAATTGATTTTAAAAAATCAAAGTCTATTTCATATGCGGAGTTGGCTGTAGCAAATGGAATGAATTTCTTGTACATAATGTAATCATTATACAGTACAAAGTCATCTAAAGATAGACTTTCTAAAACTAATTTTTAGTTTATAGTATAAGAAAAACAAGGATTTTACTCCCTGTTTTAATATACTAATAATATACTAAATAAATACTAATTTGTAATTCTTAATACTTTGTATTAATCATCTAAGTCATCGAAGATGGAAATCTGTTCGAAACCTTCACTTGATGATTCCTCTTTCTTTTCCTTAACTTCAACAGCAGATTCTTCCTCAACTGGAGCTTCTTCCACTATTTCTTCTTTGACTTTTACTGGATGAGATTCAGTGTTCTTATCAACTTTTTCAAAGGAATAATCAAGCAATAATGAAACTTCACATCCTTTTTCAAGAGGCATATTCTTCTTAGCGTATTTACTTGCTTCAGTTAAATATGTATCTGGAAGTTCAAATTCAAACATAGTTTGATTACTTAAGTACATAAGAACTTTGACTATATCTTCTTTTTTATTAATTTTGCACGCGCCTACGATTGCGTGTACATCATTTTTAAACATAGGCATAATATTAGTGACTTTGCCTAATCTAGCAGTTAATGGAACTCTAGAATTATCAATAATTCTATAATGTCCTTTATTTGTGACAACCACTACTTTCGACTTCTCGTTTTCGTCAAAAGCCACTAAAGCAGCTGCTGTAGTTTTGTGTAATCCACCGATAGATTTAACGCCACCAGCTTTAGCGCCCAAGATGCTAAGTTCGTTTTCATTGTATAAGGAGGCGTTACCATTACTTGTTAAAACAAGTAAATCGCAATTTCCATTTATAACTTCTACTCCAACGATCTCATCATCTGATAAGAGCTTCATGAATTTAGCAGGTCTACCACGCTTCATTAAGTCTAAAGAAGCTAAAGACATACGCTTAATTTGGCCAAATTTAGTTAAAACAGCCAAATATATGTCATTTCTGAGTTCTTCTACGATAATTGCCTTAAAGATCTTTTCTCCTTGTCCTAAAGTGCAGAAAACGTTAATGTGTTGACCTTCATCTCTCCATTTTGTTTCTTCTAACTTATGTACAGGAACTGTAATGAAGTTACCTAAATTTGTAAATAACATGACATAGTCAGTAGTTAATGCACTGTCAGCAGCGATTAAAGCGTCTCCTTGTTTCATACCAGGGAGATCTCCATTACATCCTTTGTAGGATTTAATGGAAGAACGTTTAATATAGCCATCTCTAGAAACAGAAACCATGACTTCTTCTTTAGCGATAAGTTCACGTTTATCGATTGGTTGAGATTCTTCTTTTTCACCAATTTCAGTACGTCTATCATCACCATATTTATCAGCGATTTCTTTCAAATCTTTTATTAAGACTCTATCGAGTTTTTTGCTATCTTCTAAGATGCCTTGTAAATTCTCAATATCTTTGAGTAATTGAGCCTTTTCTGCTTCTAAAACTTGCTCATCGGAATGGCTTAATTTGTATAAAGGCATTGTAACGATTGCTTCTGCTTGTTCGTTAGAGAATCCATAGCGGTTCATTAAGTTAACTTTGGAGTCCGCTTTATCCTTACTAGCTTTGATGATATTAACCACTTCGTTAATGTTTAAAGTAGCGATTAATAAGCCTTCAACGATATGTAATCTTGCTTGGCATTTATTAAGGTCAAATCGTGATTTTCTAGTAATAACATCTACTTGGTGAGCAATGTAAGCATCAACGTAGGAAAGTAAGTTTAAAGTATGTGGTCTACCATCGACGATAGCCACCATGTTAGCGCTGTAGCTTGAGACTAAAGATGTCTTAGCTTTGAGGTATTTTAAGAGAAGATCAACCTTAGCGGTTTTCTTACAATCGATAACGATTCTAATACCCTTCCAGTCAGATTCATCTCTTACTTCTAATAAGCCATCAATAGCTTTTGAATGTATAATTTTGTCTATTTCATAGACAAGTTGAATCTTAGCAACCTTGTATGGGATTTCAGAAATGACGATTTGGTTCATGTCTTTTTGTTCAACAATTTGGCATTTACCAGTGACTTCAATTCTTCCACGTCCAGTTAAATAGATGTTCTTTAATCCTTCTGAAGCGTAGATAATACCACCACCAGGGAAATCAGGACCTAATACGAATTGCATCAAATCCTCTATAGTAGCAGTCTTATGACCAATTCTATATATGATTGCGTTAATAACTTCTCTAAGATTATGAGGCGGAATTTCTGTTGCTAAAGCAACAGCGATACCTTCTGTTCCATTTACAAGTAAATTTGGGAATCTTGATGGCAAAACTATTGGTTCTAGCTCTGTATCATCAAAGTTAAGTTGCATATCAACAGTGTCTTTTTCAATTTCTCTGACTAATTCGTTAGATAATTGACTCAATCTAGACTCGGTATAACGATAAGCAGCAGGTGAATCGCCATCAATAGAACCATTATTTCCTTGGAAGTCAATTAGTGGATATCTGAACTTCCAATCTTGTGACATGTGTGCTAAAGCATCGTAAATTGAAGAGTCACCATGAGGGTGGAAAGTACCCATAACTGCACCAACTGTGTGAGCGCATTTTTTGGTTGGTTTATTAAATGTATTACCACTCTTGTACATGGAGAAAATGATTCTTCTTTGAACAGGTTTAAGACCATCTCTTACATCAGGAATAGCACGATCTTGAATGACGTATTTTGCATAAGTCGCATATCTATCCCCCATGACTTCTTCTAGAGGTTCAACAGAAATATTCTCTTTAATAATTTCTTCGACAACTTCAGGTTTTTTCTTTGCCATAAATTATTTATTGACCTCCTTTAAGAATGTATCTTCTTTGGAGAAATCGACGTTTTCTTCAACCCATTTTTTACGGACAGAAGTATCTTTTCCCATAAGGACATTAACACGTTTTTCCACTAAGAAAGGATCTTCAATATCGACTTGAATTAATAGTCTAGTTTTAGGATCCATTGTGGTCTCTTTTAATTGGATTGCATCCATCTCACCAAGACCTTTGTACCTGTTAATTTTGTATCCTTTTCCTACCTTAGCTTTTGCTTGTTCTAAGCCTTCATCGTCCCAAGCATATTGTTGTGTGAGTTTGTGATTTTCTTCTTTGAAAACACGATATAAAGGTGGAACAGCGATAAATACATGGCCAGATGTGATCAGTTGACGCATGTAGTGATAGAAAAAAGTAAGCAATAATGTTTGAATATGAGCACCATCGGTATCAGCATCGGTCATGATAATAATCTTGCCATATTTGATATCTTCGATGTCAAACGATTGACCAAAACCTGCTCCAATTGTGTTAATAATTGTTGCAAATTCTTCATTATGGAGAAGTTTTTCCATAGAAATGCTATCAGTATTAAGAGGTTTACCTCTTAAAGGAAGGATAGCTTGATGTAGTCTATCTCTACCTTTTTTAGCAGTTCCACCAGCGGAATCACCCTCAACAATAAAGAGTTCGTTTTTAGCAAAATCCTTTGATTGTGCTGGAGTTAATTTGTCAGAAAGAATAACATTTTGTTTTGATTTCTTGTTATTTCTTGCTTCATCTTTAGCTTTTCTAGCTGCAATACGAGCATTCGCACTAGCAACACACTTGTTAATGATGTTGATTGCGATTTCTTTATTCTCAGTTAGATAATATGTAATTTTATTATAAATAAAATTGGATACGATTGTTGTTGCTTGAGGAGTACCTAATTTACCCTTAGTTTGTCCTTCAAATTCGAGGACTTTTTCTGGGACTTTAAGAGAGATAATTGCAGTTAATCCCTCTCTAATATCACTACCTTCAAGTTTCTTTCCTTTAGCGATATTGTACTTTTCAGCGAAATCATTGATCGCTTTTGTAATACCAGTTCTAAAGCCTGTTTCATGAGTACCACCATCACGAGTTCTTACGTTATTAACGTAAGAATATAATGTTTCATTATAGTCCTCATTACACCATTGAAGAGCAATTTCACTACTAATTCCTGTGACTTCATCAACATCTGAGAAATCAATAACTGGAGTTAAAGGTCTCTTGTTAGCGTTGATATTTGAAACGTATTCGTTTAGACCATTTTCATAGCAATATTCTTGAATTTGGTTAGTTTTTTCTTCAATAATGACGAAATGGACACCCTTCATTAGGAATGCTGATTCTTGTAAACGATTGCAGATTGTTTCCCATTTGAACTCCACTGTAGAGAAAATGGTTGCATCTGGTTTAAATCTTACGAGTGTACCATGTTTTTTTGTTGTTCCAAGTTGTTCAAGTGGAGTAACTAAATGACCACCATTTTCGAAACGTAAGTGGTAAATTCCACCATTTTGATAAACTGTTGCGTCTAGCCATTCACTAAGAGCGTTTGTGACTGATGCGCCAACACCATGTAGACCACCTGCTGTCTTATAGACAGCACCGTCGAATTTACCACCAGCGTGGAGTTCTGTAAAAACGACTTCTACTGCAGGTCTTCCGGTTTCTTTATTGATACCAACTGGGATACCACGACCTTCATCGAGTACAGATAAAGAACCATCTTTATGGATGGTTACTACGATTTTATTACCAAAACCTGATAATGCTTCGTCGACTGCATTGTCTACTACTTCCCACACTAAATGATGAAGGCCCATAGCATTTGTACTACCAATGTACATAGCTGGTCTTTTTCTTACGCCTTCAAGTCCTTTCATTATGTGGATATCATCAGCGCCATATGAATTTTTAAAATTGTTATCTGCCATTGATTATCTTCCTGTCGTGCACTTAATTATATACAAAATTAAGTTGCAAATAAAATGAAATTTAGTAGAATAGAAAGGTACAAAAAGGGGGATGAAAAATGAATATATTTATTAATATATTAGTGTCATTTCTTTGCTTATTAATTGGTTATCTTTTTGGCTCAATTTCTTTTGCGGTCATATATGGAAAGATCAAATATAAACAAGATATTCGTGATTTTGGAAGTGGTAACGCAGGCGCTACTAACGTCAAAAGAACTTGGGGTAAAAAAGCAGGCTTATTAGTAACAATTCTCGATATGCTCAAGACTTTTGTGCCTTTTGTTATTATGTGGGCCATCTTAACATATGTCCCATTTGATAACGGACATGGTCTTATCGCTACTACTTATGGATACTATTTTCCAGATGGTTATGATTATATCATAAAGTGGCCAGTTTACTGGTTGGTTTGTATTGGTACTTGCATCGGTCATTGCTGGCCATGCTTTGAAGGATTCAGAGGAGGAAAAGGTGCAGCTAACCTTATAGGCACTATCTGTTTCTGTTCCTGGATGGTTGGATTCTTACCAATGTGTATTTATTTCCCAATCAAAAAGAAAACACATATGGTATCTTTCACAGTTTTAACCACTACTTTATGTGTCACACTCATTTCATGGATCTTTACAATCCTATTCTTAACACATGTCATCCCTGCTGATTTGTATTGGTTACCTGGTTATGGACCATTCTTTAATATTCCACTTTGGTACTCCTTAACATTGTCAATTATGTACGTCTTAGTAGCGTTCAGACACAAGGAAAATATCAAGAGAATCATTGCTGGAACTGAAAGAAGAACATAATTTGGTATTAGTAGATTATTAGTATTTATATAGTAAAAGCACTCTTTAGAGTGAAGAAAATAAAAAGCAGAATCGTAAATTGAATTCTGCTTTTATTTTTTGATTGTTTTTAGACGTTTTAAGCGTTATTGTTGCTTCATGCTTTTCATGATTTCACGAACTTGTTTTTCGCTTGGTGTTCTACCCATTTGTTTGAACATAACACGAATCATTTTTTCGTTAATTGGAGGATTCTTTTCAAGTTGTTTCTTGAAGAAGTATCTAGCTCCGAAGAAGCCACCAGCTAAGCCGAGAATAATACAACCAATAGCGACTAATAATACTTGCCACCACTCCATTGTTATATCCTCCTAAAGACTAAGCTCTGCCGTCGTATTCGCCGTTATCTGTTCTAACAGATACGACTTCACCATTTTCAATGAATAATGGAACTCTGACTTTTAAACCTGTTTCTAAGACAGCATCTTTCATTGCTTTGTTAACTGTGTCACCACGAACTGCTGGATCACATTCAACGATTTTAAGAGCGACTTTAGCAGGTAAGTTGATACCTAAGATTTCGTTTTCGTAGGAAGTAATTTCTACTAATTCTTCACCTTTAAGGAATTGAGATTCCCAAGTTAATCTATCTTTAGAAATTTCGATTTGTTCGTATGTTTCTTGATCCATGAATACTAAGAAATCGCCTGTGTCATAAAGATATTGCATTTGTCTTTTATCAAGTCTAATTGATTCAATCATGTAACCGGAGTTACGTGCCATTTCGTTGATAGCGCCTGTTCTTAAGTTTTTAACTTTAACCTTAGCGACCATCTTTCTCATAGCGGTTTTATTAAGTAAAATATCGAGAACTTGATAAATGTTTCCTTCTTCTAAGAAGTAGTTTCCTGGTCTTAATTCTGTAACATTAACCATATTTGTTTGATTCCTTTCTTAAATTGCCGAAATTATTATATCAAATATTAATAATTTGACAAATTGTTATTTAACCTAATCTAACAAAAGAGATACTAGTATCTAGTTTTCTTGCAATAATTCTTCAATTTATAGATGAAGAAATATATAATAAAGCAGTTGATTAAATCAAAACTTTTTTATGAATGAAATGATCCTTGGAATTATATACATAGTATTAAGTCCACTATGGTTAATACTTCTCATTGTAGTGCTCGTTCCGTTTATCGATTATTTAAGAAAATTAATTAAAGATCGAAAATACAAAATCAAAGGAACTAGCAATAAAAATACGGCAAAGTATGCAACTTTAACTTGTGTCTTTGGACTTGCTATTATCGCAGTATTACTGGTACCCAATCTCATCTATACCGCTCAAGTAACTAGAATAAAGGCTGAACAAAAGAAGGCGTGCCCTTGTGGACAGACATTAAAACATGGGTGCGTGCCTTGCAGTGGGTCTGTACCTACAAAATCTAAAACTACAAAAAGCAATTCTGAATATATTAGTTATTATGATAGTTCGGAAACAAATGAATAAAAAAACGAAATTTATTTGCGTTTTTTATAGATGTATCTATAAGTTAATAAATATTCTTCTCGTTTTGAATTGTAGTGAATGGTCCATGACCTGGATACACTTTTGTGTCCTCAGGTA
>CAMJAG010000047.1 GCA_946403545.1 uncultured Caryophanales bacterium
TGACTGTGACAGTTCGCTTGATGTCTGTGTCAATCTACAACAAAGTGGTTCTAGTGACATTAAAAAACGTGTCGTCATTTATAGTCTTAAAAAGAAAAATGTTATTTACGAAGCTAATGAAAAATATAGTGAGGCATCGTTTGATTCTTACGAGCTTAAAGTTAACGAAGAAAAAGAATTAATTGTTGAGCAATATGATAAAAAGAAAAATGTTTCCATTTATCCTTTGAAGTATGGCCGTTTCTTAAATAACTATAATCAAGAAATGTCTCTTGAATGGGCAAATTATGATTTAAAAGTCTATAACATCGAACCAGATATGATAGACTCTGCGGTTCAAAAAACAAGAACACGTGTCAACGGCAAATGGGCTTTCACAGTATCTAGAGAAACTTCATACAATCTTATGGTCTATGCCGACCTCGTTGGAGATTTTAACGAAAGATTCAACGAATACCATGACGCAAATTTCTACGCTCTATCCTATAAAGCAGATTTTTATAGTCAGTTAGAGGCTATTGATCGCGGTGGTAATTACGTTTACACAACATACGCGATTACTTTTAGTAAAACTGGCACCACTGAGTTAATATTCACGATGTTGGGATATTCTGAGGCCATCATATTCACAGTTCAGTAATTTAGAAAAATAAAAACGGCACTGAGTATTCAATGCCGTATTTTTTACGTGGCGGAGTAGGAGAGACTTGAACTCTCGCACCAGTTAACCCGATCTACTTCCTTAGCAGGGAAGCCCCTTCACCAACTTGGGTACTACTCCAGTGTGCGTTCAATATATTAACATAATGAACGCTTTAATTAAATTAATTTTTTAAAAATTATTAGTAAGCTTTTGCAAATAAGACAACTTTTGCAGCTTTTTTACCACAGACTGGGCAAACAGTGTCAATTTCCATTTGGTTGAATGGGATACATCTTGCTGTTGCGTTTGTGAGTTCTTTAATCTTATCTTCACAAGCCCTATCACCACACCACATCATCTTAGCGTAGCCACCTTTTTCAAGTGCTGCGTTGAGTTCTTCCATACTATGGACTTCTGTAACGTGGTCTAATAAGTATTGATATGCTTTTTGATACATTTCTTTGTGCATTGTATCGAATAATTGTTTAACAGTGGCCACCATTTCTTCTTTCTTGACTGTGATTTTAGTTCCATCATTACGTTTAGCAATAGTGACTACACCATTTTCGATATCTCTAGGACCGATTTCAATTCTAACTGGGACACCTTTCATTTCGTATTCAGAGAATTTCCAGCCAGGTGTTTTATCAGATTCATCTAATTTAACTCTAATACCAGCATCTTCTAAATCCTTATATAATGCGCGAGCAGCAGGAATAACTCCTGGTTTTTGTTGTGCAATCGGAAGGACTACCGCTTGAATTGGTGCAACATATGGAGGTAATACTAGACCATTGTCATCACCATGTACCATGATGATAGCGCCTAATAATCTTGTGGATACACCCCAAGATGTTTGATATGGATTATTAAGTTTTCCATCTCTACCTTGGAATTGAACACCAAATGCTTTAGAGAAACCTTGTCCGAAATAGTGAGTTGTACCACTTTGGAGGGCTTTTCCATCTGGCATTAAAGCTTCAATAGAATATGTTTCAAGTGCACCTGCAAATTTTTCTTTTTCTGTCTTTCTTCCTTTAACAAAAGGAATAGCAAGTAAATCTCTACCTAAATCATCATAGATTTCTAACATTCTAAGAGTTTCAGTTCTAGCTTCTTCTTCAGTTTCATGCATTGTATGGCCTTCTTGCCATAAGAATTCTGCACCTCTTAAGAATGGACGAGTTGTTTTTTCCCATCTAACAACTGAACACCATTGGTTGTAGAGTTTTGGTAAATCTCTATAACTAGAAATGATTTTAGCATAGTGTTCTGTGAATAAAGTTTCACTTGTAGGTCTAATGATGAGTGGGTCTTCAAGAGTTTGCCCACCACCGATATTAGCGACTAAACATTCAGGAGCAAAGCCTTCAACGTGATCTTTTTCTTTTTGAAGTAAAGATTCTGGAATAACTGTAGGCATGTAGACATTTTGGTGTCCTGTTTGTTTAAATCTTTTATTTAAATAATTTTGGATTTCTTCCCAGATGGCATAGCCATATGGACGATAAATGATAAATCCTTTAACAGAAGAGTAATCCATTAATTCCGCTTTTTTACAGACATCTGTATACCATTGAGCGAAGTCGTCTTCTCTTCTTGTAATTGCGTCGTTTTTGATTTGATTTTGATTTGCCATATTTTTAATACTTCCTTACTAATTGTATTTATTATCAAGATCCACTAATCTATCCATCTTCTTCTTATCTATTGGTAGTAACATATCGTTACTAGGAGAAATAACCTCTGTAGAAACGATTGAAATACCAGATTTAACGATAAGTTCTATGGATTGCCAGCTTTCTAAGTCGGTGGCGATAATAGGTTTTTTGTATTTGAGTAATTGTTCAATTAATGTATGAATTGATAGTCTAGATCTATTGTTGACCTTAATTTCACCGATCATCATTGAACCCGCGATGAAATAATCAAAGTTTTCATAAACGGAACTATCTAATAATAAGTTTTTATCTTTCATTAGCATAGCTAATTCTAGTTTTTCTTTTCTTAAAACATTTAAAGAATAATTCAAACTATCTAAGTTACTAGCGTTTTCATTAATCTCTTGTTCGTCTACGACTAAGACTAATTTGATGTTACTTGCTTCAGGGATTTGAGCTAGCACTGATGGAATATAATCAAAGTCTAGGAATGAAACTTTTAAGAATAATCTCCAAGTTCTTTCTTGAGATTCACTAGAGAATTTAGGAATAACATATTTCGCTACTGTAGCGAATAATTGTTTATTCTTGTTGAATCTTGATGCATATTTAGACATTTCTCCATAAGTTGAGAATGGAGAATCATATGTCTTTACGTACTCAAAGTAACCAATAACTCTCTTTCTATGGGAGTCAATAACAGGTCTAAATAAGTACCTAAGAGCGTTTGGTTTAAGCAATTTTTCAACTTCTTGCTTGTATTTATTGATTTCCCCGAATGGATTAGCCTCTTTCTTAAAGACAAGGATTTCTTGGTTAGAATGTTGTCCATTAATGCATGCTTCTTGCGCTTTAGAAACCATACTTTCAAAGTCTTGATAGAATAAGGAGTTTTCAAGCACACCTATAGAGAAACTGACTTGGTTTTCAAAGCCATTGACACCAATACATTTCTTGATGGAATGAGCGATTGAATTAGCGAGTCTAAGAGCTTCTTCTTGGCTATCGATTCTTAAATCGAAAAGAAGTAATTCATTATTACCATCGTCAATTATTTGACGAGGGAATTTATAGTTACTAGCGAAAGGATAGATGGCATTTTTCATTGTCATCATCGTATATCTTTCAATTTTGTCATTTGACAAAACAAATTGTCTCTTATAGAAAAATCTAATGGCAAAAGTAAATCCTTTAGTGGACTTATCTTTAGTTACAAGTTCTTCCATAGCGCTTCTTTTAATGACACCTGTAGGAATACCTTTATGTCTCTTATCAAAAGCGTTTGGAGTGATGTATTTAAGAATGAATGATTCACAATGGATAATGCCTTGTAAAGCATCATATTTGATAAGTTTTAAAAGTGAGAAATAAGATGTATGGCCTTTGTTAACTAAGACATCAACTTCTAAATATGGATCAACACTCTTAAAGTCGAGAGAGATATTGAAGATCCAGTTTTTAACTTTACCAATATCCATTGCGTTGAATCTTTGATAAAAACCATTCATATCAATCTTACGTTTTTGACGAATGTTATTTTTATTAAAATAAGTAACAACATTCTTCTTAACATCGATAACGTAAACACGAGTAGTTAAACTGCCATCTTTATATTTCTTCAAATCTTTATGTTCTAGAGAACTAGAAAGTGAGAAAGTGATAATAAGAAAAATGGCTAATACAAGGAGTACTAGACTAATGATTGCAAATGTTAGAAATGCTTTATCTGAGAAATCCCACCATTTCATACCTTAAATAGTATACTTTGTATTTAGAAATTTGACTATATTATTGTCAAAATTTCTTTTCTAAAAGTCCACACATGAAATTGGATGTGTTATAATAGCACTCGCTGGAGGAATACCCAAGTGGTTGAAGGGGGCGGTTTCGAAAACCGCTAGAAGGGTCAAACCTTGCCTGGGTTCGAATCCCAGTTCTTCCGCCAATATTAAAATAAATCCACGATTACTCGTGGACTTTTTTATATTGATAATGTGTTAGATAATATCGTAAATACTATGTAACTTGCTAAGGCAATTAAGCCGGTGATGAACACCACTGTTTTGCCAAATTTGTTGTTCTTGAGTTTTTGTTTTCTCATGCAGAATAGGACTGTTAAAAGAACAACATTTGATACGATACCACAGATGATAAGCATCAAACTTGATGCATCAATCTTGTATAATCCTACCCATTTACCTGTTCCGTCTTTTACTAAGAATGAGAGGAAATCAGCAACTGAGAGAATAAAGAAGTTAAACACGCTGCTACCAACAATGTCACCAATTGCAGCATTGTAATTACCTTTTCTACAAAGAGTGATTGTTGCAGTGAGTTCAGGTAGCGAAGTTGCAACACCTAAGAATAATGCACCACCGAATGTTTGACCAATGGCAGGATATAAAGTAATAATCCAGTCAACACAATAAGTTAAGCCAATAGATGCACCAATTAATAAAGCGGAGCAAACAGCGAATAAAACAATAATTTGTTTAACTGTTAATTTTGAATCGACTTCTTCTTTTTCCTCTTCCTCTTTATTTTCCTCTTTTGGAGTCTTAATAATTGAGAAGACATACAAACCTAAAATGAGGATAGACATTGGGTTGATCCATGCCATAATCCAACCGTTTTTATCGAATAAGAAACTAGCTAATGCAACGAAGAGATACATTAACCCACTTATTGATAATGTAACAACATGAGATTTATTAACTTTTGCATCCAAAACTTTCTTGAAAAAGATTGTAAAGATAATGAAGAATAATGCCATATTAAATAAGTTAGAACCTAAAATATTTCCTATGACATAACTATTAACTTTGACGAATAATGTGGACGTTAAAGATGTAAATAATTCTGGTAAGCTAGTAACTGCTGCAAGTAAAATAGCGCCTAAAAAAGCACCAGAAACATTTGTCTTTTTGTCTAATAAGTCAACGAATTCAGATAACTTAATTGATAAAAATACGACAATTGCAGCTACAACAGCGTATACAAGAAATGCAACAAATCCCATTTATTTTACCTTTAAATCCTTATTATTTAATATTATTCAACAGGTCTAGTAAAGAAATTACCATAGACTTGGTTAATTGGAATTGAAGAGATAAAGACATGTTGATCAACTTTCTTGCAGACTTTAATAAATCTCTTCACTTCGTTAGAGGAAACAACCATCCAAATAACTTCTCTTTCAGCGTGAGTATACGCTCCGGTTGCTCTAGAAATAGTAGCACCATGAGGGAAGTTAGCGATTAAAATATCAGACATCTTTTCATTAGATGTAATGATTTGCAATAATACCTTCTTATTTCTTAAGTGGATGAAGTCAATAACTAACCCACAAATGAATAAGTAGATGATTGAATATAACATTGAGAATACTGAGATATCCCATTTTCCTGGAACATCAAATAATTTAAGGATTGAATAGCAAGCAATAATACAAGTATTAATAGCGATACTATATTTACCAATGGATGTAGATTTTCTCATAGATATGTAGTAAGAAATAATATCTAAACCCCCACAAGAAATATCACCTACGAATGCGACCGCACTACTAGCACCTGTACATACAGCACCAATGAGGACACGTGTAAGAGTGTCGTCATTGAGAATTGGAGAGCTAGCAATGACTTTAGAAAACTCTGCTCCGGAGAATAATCTAATAAACAATGATGTTAATCCAACTGTAATTAAAGAAAATACTCCAAATCTTTTGCCTATTTTAAAATATGCAAAAACAAGGAGAGGAATATTCACTACGAAATATGCAACAGAAGGAATTAAGTTATCTTCTGGAAGGAATCCAAATATTAATTTGAATATGATAGCGATGTTTTGAGAAACACCAGATACACCACCAGTGATGATGGTAAAACCATCAGGACTGCTTGGAGTAATAAAACAAGCAAATCCAAAAGCAAAAATAGCACTGCTTAAAACGGCAAGGAATAATCCTTTTGTCCAATCTAATGCTGTATTCAAGACTCTATGGTCGAATAGGTAGTTTTGTATTGCTCTTTGAATCCTAGCGGTTTTCTTCATAGCGTATGTATTTTAACACTTAGAATATAAATTACAATTTAATTGTAGCAATAATTTTAAAAAACTCGTAAAATAGCAAAGGTAACCCTTTAGAACAAAATATTTGTTCAAATATTATTGAAATACATATTCTCTAGTGGTAAGATAATCCCGCTATATGAATATATAGGAGGTAGAAATTAACATGGCTATATTAAGAGCAATCGGACGCTTCTTTGCAAAAATCGGACGCTGGATCAGAGATACAGCATGGGTCCAACCATTATTAATCGTTGGTGCAATCTTCGGTTTAATCTTCTCAATTCCTCAAATTGTTAAAGGAATTCAAGGTATTAGCAAAAACCAAGGTGAAGCATACGTTAGATGGTATACAAACTACTCTTTATCATTAACAAACGCTGAAAATAATAAATCAAAAGTTGACCAACTCTTTGAAGATATTAAATCAGGCGACGCTAAAGATACAGTCGCAGAAAAATTCTTCTTAACATTTGTTAAAAAGGATTGCTCTGTTTGTGAATCCCAATACGAAGGTTGGAAATACTTAGTTAATAACTGGGGTAAAAACGAATTCTCTGACTTAAAAGGTCAAAAATTCAAAATGGTTACAATCTTTATTGATAAAGAAAAGAAGATTGATGACAAATACGAAAACTTATTCAACTACGTTTGGAAGAATAACACATACTTATTTGAAAACTTCTCTGAAAACTACGAAAACAGTGAATACGCACAATACAAGGAATACACATCTGGTTGTACATCATTCACAAACCTCTACGATTCAGATGATGAAGGTAACTTCAAATTAGAATCCCCAACAACATTCTTCTTTGATTACACAAAGGACAGTGATTGGGGTGGAACAGTTGATGGTTTACAAGAAATCATGTTCTCCTTCCCTGGTGACACACAAGTCGACAAGGCAAGAACATTACATGATTGCTGGACACACAAAGGTGTCTTCGCAGACCACAACTACTACAACAACTAATAAAAAAAGAACTCACCGATTGGTGAGTTTTCTTTTTACTTATAAATAAGTAATTACTTTAAATTTTTTAATCTTTTTACAACACTTGCAGGAACTAGATTTGATACATCAATTCCATTTTTATATAGTTCCATAATTGAACTAGAAGAGATAAATGAATTAGCAACTTTACTCATTAAGAATACTGAATCAATATCTCCTTCACTAGCATAGTCATTCGCTGCTGCTAATTGGAATTCATATTCAAAGTCTGTGACCGCTCTTAAGCCTCTAATTAAATGATTAGCACCATGCTCTTTAGCGTACTTAACTGTTAATCCAATATTGGAATCTACTTTCACTCTTGGATCAGTTACACATTCTTTAATCATCGCTACTCTTTCTTCAGAGGAGAAATTATATTTCTTATTTTGATTAACACCCACTAAGACGATGACTTCATCAAAGATATCTAGTGCTCTTTTTAAAACATCTAAATGTCCATTAGTGATTGGATCAAAGCTTCCTGGATATACTGCAATTTTCTTCATATATTGTTATCTCCAAATAATTCTAACTTTAATTTCACCATAACTATATTCTTTATCTTTAATACATTCCATTTCTTTTAAAGATAGATGATAGTTACTTTCACAAATTATTATACCATGCTCTTTAATTAATTTATTTTCTAATAAGATATCTATTATGTTTTGATATTCTCCTTCAGCATATGGAGGATCTAAAATCACAATATCAAAACATACATTATTATTAATAAAGGATTTAAGAGCATTTTTATCTTCATCTTTAATTACAATTGCTTCATCCTTTATTAATAAAGAGGATAGATTATTTTTAATTGTATTAATAGCGATGTAGTTTTTATCTACAAAGTAGCATTTTTCTGCACCTCTTGATAACGCTTCAATACCCATCGCTCCACTACCAGCGTATAAATCTAGTACTGTTAGTCCACTTATATCTCCTAAAGCGTTAAAGATAGCTTCTCTAATTCTATCTTTAGTAGGTCTAATGTGACTAGCG
>CAMJAG010000048.1 GCA_946403545.1 uncultured Caryophanales bacterium
ATATCTAAATCTGTTAATTTTTCACCGACACCAGCAAATTTAATTGGTACACCAGTCATGTGTTTAATTGATAAGGCAGCACCACCACGAGCGTCGCCATCAAGTTTAGACATGACAATACCAGTAATTGCTAATTTATCATTAAATGCAGTAGCAACATTAACAGCATCTTGACCTGCCATAGCATCCACTAGTAAGAGGATTTCATCAGGCACAACTTCTGCTTTGATATTTGCTAATTCATCCATTAATATTTCATCAATTTGTAAACGACCAGCAGTATCGATAATCAAAGCATCATAATGGTCATTAAATGCTTTTGTTTTAGCGATTTTTGCAATCTCAACAGGATTAACATCAGTGCCCATGTTAACAACATCAACACCAAGTTGCTTAGCAAGTTGTGCTAATTGGTCGATAGCAGCAGGACGATAAACGTCACAAGCAGCAAGTAAAACTTTCTTGTTGAGTTTATTCTTCATCAAGTTAGCTAACTTACCTGTTGTAGTGGTTTTACCACTACCTTGAAGACCAACCATCATAATAACTATTGGTCTATTAGTTGGATAATTAAGTTCTGTTTCTCCACTACCTAATAATGTTTCAATCTCTTCATGAACGATTTTTGTAATCATTTGAGAAGGATTGAGTTTAGAGAGAACATCTTGACCAATAGCTTTTTCTTTAACACTATTGATGAACTCTTTAACAACTCTATAGTTAACATCAGCTTCTAAAAGAGCAACACGGATTTCTTTGAGCATGTCCTCCATGTTACTTTCGCTTAGTCTAGCTTGACCTCTAAGACGTTTAAATATGTTTGATAATTTTTCAGTTAGGGATTCAAAGGCCATTATTTAATAATCCTTTCAATTTCTTCTATAATACTGTTCTTTTCTTTATCATCATTAGTTTCTCTAAGAGAATCTAATAATGCTCTAATTTTACTATTTTTAGAATACACTCCAAGAGCGTTTTCTAATTCATCTAATTTTGCTTGTCCTTTTTTAATAGCGTCTTCCACAGCAGCGCGGCTAACTTCTCTATTAGTAGCAATCTCACTGATAGAAAGATTAAAAGCAAAATAATCTGTCAAAATCTCTTTTTGAGTTCTACTCAACAGCTCTTGATAGATAAGTAATAAGGAATTATATTTTACGAGTTTATTTAAATCGTCCATTATTCCTTATCTCCTACGCATAATGCGTATAAATATTTTTCTAAATCGAATTCTTCAAGGTCATCCATTTTTTCACCTAGACCAATAAAACGAACTGGTACACCAAGACAATCTCTAATTGCTAAGATGATGCCACCTTTGGATGTTCCATCCATCTTAGTAATTACTACACCTGTTAAAGATGTAACTTCAGCGAACGCTTTTGCTTGAACTACACCATTTTGGCCAGTAGTAGCGTCGATGATTAAGAATGTATCTTGAGGAGCGTCTTCTATTTCTTTAGAAATAACTCTCTTGATTTTAGCAAGTTCCGCCATCAAGTTGTTTTTAGTTTGTAATCGACCTGCTGTGTCGACAATAAGTAAGTCGACATTCTCACGCTTTGCTTTATAAGCAGCGTCATAAGCCACACTTGCAGGGTCAGCATTATCTGCACCTGTGACTATTTCGATACCTAATCGATTGGCCCAGGTTTGAAGTTGTTCCTTAGCGCCTGCTCTAAAAGTGTCAGCAGCGGCTAACATAACTTTCTTACCTTGGTTGATATATCTATATGCTAGTTTAGCAATACTAGTGGTTTTACCAACACCATTGACTCCTACTACGAGTAAGACTGTAGGTCTATCTTCGTAGAACTTAAGGTCATTTTGATATTCACCTTTATCCATATAACCAGCGAATAGTTCATCCATGAGAACTTCGTTAATTTCTTCTGGATCAGAAATTCTTTCTTTTTTAGATTTTTCTAAAACAGATTCTATGACTTTAAGAGTCAAATTGATGCCGACATCGGCTTCAATAAGAATTTCTTCTACTTCTTCAAAGTATTCTTGGTTAACTTTTTTATATTTATGAGAAAGATTATTTAGTTTAGACGAAAAAGACTTTCTGGATTTCTCCATACCTTGCTCATACTTGTCTGTAGTAGCGTCTTTCTTCTTACCAAATTTTTCTTTTAGAAACTTAATTAATCCCATTTTATTTATTTACCCATTTTACTTAATGCATCTTTAGCAGCAGCTTGTTCCGCTAATTTTTTAGAGTGGCCTATACCTTGGCCTAGGCAGATATTTGAATACATTACTTTCATAGTGAATGTTGGATCATTATCTGAACCTGTTTTCTTTACTAAAACATATTGAAGAGCTTCTCTATGTTCTGCTTGGAATGCTTCTTGAAGTTTAGTCTTATAATCTATAACTTCTGCTAGAGAACCATCTTTAATATCGTTATAAACAAACTTCTCAACATGTTTATATGCTTTCTTTAGTCCTAAATCCATATAAATAGCGCCTATAAGGGCTTCAAAGACATCTTCAAGTATTTTATCTGATTCTCTTAAAGTTTCTTCCGTAAATGACTTATTAGCGTGTATATATGCTTCTAGATGTATGCTTCTAGCATAGTTTGCTAAAGAAGAACGTTGTACTATGTTACTTCTAAGTTTAGTTAATTTACCTTCTTCCATTTCTGGATGGAGCTTAAAAGCTAAGTCTGCAGTGACATATCCAAGAACTGCGTCCCCCATAAATTCAAGGCGATCATAGTCTTGATGTTTGCATTTTCCGTTAGCGTTACAACTAGGATGAGTAAGCGCACTTAAATATAGTTCCTTGTTTTTAGGGACTACATTAATAGATTCAAATAAATAATCTAGTTTACTCATTTGCTGCCAATCCTTCTTTAATCTTTTCGTTAACGTTTGCTAAAACCATGCTTCTAGCAACTCTAAGAGCATTCTTGAATGAGAATGCATCGGAGTTACCATGCGCTTTAACAACAACACCATTAACTCCTAATAACATAGCGCCACCAGTGGACTTATAGTCCAATGTTTCACTAATTTCATTAATTCCTTTTTTAACATGGAGGTAACCTAGTTTACTCCATAGATTCTTTTTGAAAGCAGACTTGACCATGTTACCCATCCATTTTGCCATTCCTTCACTTGATTTAAGGAAGACATTACCTGTAAAGCCATCACAGACTAGAACATCTACAGTTCCATCTAAGGCGTTACGAGCTTCTTTGTTACCCATAAATCCTTCCATATTTCTTTCTTTGAAGAGTTTATGAGCTTCTTGTACTAATGGAGAACCTTTATGATCTTCTGTACCATTACTTAATAAGTAAGTTTTTGGTTCTTGAGTGTTGAATACCGCTTTGCTATAAAGTTGACCCATGATAGCGAATTGATATAATTCTTCAGCGGAGTTTTCATTTGATGCACCGATATCAAGGACTACCATCTTCTTTCCTTTAACAAATGTTGGGAAAGGAGAAATTAAAGCAGCACGTTTGATACCTGGTAAAAGTTTTAGAGTTAATGTAGCAGCACTTAAGAAACCTCCAGTGCTACCAGCAGATATAACAGCGTCATAGCCTTTTTCTTTAGTGGCCTTCACAGCTTGACACATACTAGAATTTTTTAAATGTAAAACTTCAAAAGGACCTGCTTCCATTGGAACCACGTCTCTAGCATCGATGATTTCACATTTTCCTTCTAGTAAAGAAAGTTCTTCTTTTTTACCAAAGGCAATGATTTCTACATCGCTATTTTCTTTCAAGAAATTTAAGATAGCTTCTACTATTGGTTGACTACCTAAATCGCTTCCTAAAGTATCTACTGCTATTTTCATAACTTTTACCTCCTTGATATTCTAACATATAACAAACAAAACAACACAAAGTATTGTTTTTTAAAAGATATAATTTTATATAAACACAATAAATAATAATAAATTAAATATATAAAACAAAACGTGGATAAATCCACGTATTGTTCTAATTATTATTCGACACCAATTAAGAAGGAATAAACTGGTTGTCCACCTGCTCTGACATCGAGGTCGAGATCAGGATATTTTTCTTCAAGAGTTTTCTTAACGATAAGTGCTTCGCTTTCTTCAACATCTTGACCATAGATGAGAGTGATGATTGAAGAGTAATCATCCACCATCTTGTCAACTAAGTCGATAAGAACGACGAGCTTATCTTTGTTAGTTGTCACGATATCTTTTTCTAAGATACCAATGAAGTCATCTTTCTTCATTTTGACTCCATTGATTTCACTATCTCTAATAGCGAAAGTGACTTCGCCAGATTTGACATTCTTCAATGCAGATTTCATTTCTCTGAAGTTACCTTCAGGATCTTCGTCTGGATTAAACATAATTGCGGAGCTGATGCCTTGTAAGATTGTCTTACTTGGAATGACATAAGCTTGTGTATTTTCATCATCTACCATGTCACATGCTTGGCTTGCAGCCATAACGATGTTGGAGTTATTTGGGAAGATGAAGATGTTATCAGCGTTTGCTTTCTTGATAGCTTCAACAAAGTCTTCACTAGATGGGTTCATTGTTTGTCCACCTTTGACAACAACGGAGACACCAATTTGTGTGAAGAATTCATCAATTCCATCACCTGAAGAAACAGCGATTAAAGCGTATTTTGTTCTTTCCTTAACTGGTTCTTCTTTCTTAGGTTCTTCAACTAAGTCTGTATGAGGATCAACTTGAGCGCCTTCTGCTAAAGCGTGATGTTGTTCTGTCATATTTTCAATTTTTAATTTTAAAAATTCACCGAATTGTTGAGCATATGTTAATACTTGACCAGGTGCCATTGTGTGGACGTGGACTTTAACGATGTTTTCATCATGGACGACAACTAAGGAATTGCCATGGCTACCTAAGATAGTTGTGAAACGTTTTTCGTTGAATGGTTTCTTAACTGAGTCAGGACCAAGTTCCATAATGAATTCAGTACAATAACCGAATTCCTCTTCTTCCATGCTAGCGCCTGCTGCAACGATAGGATTATCAGTGCCTGTAACAGTAGCTTCGTTTCTTTCAATGAAGTTACCACCGACTGCACTTCTCATACCTTCTAAGATCTTGATAAGACCAGCGCCACCAGAGTCGATAACACCTACTTCTTTTAAGATTGGGAGAAGATCTGGAGTTCTATCTAGAGAAGCCTTAGCTTCTTTAATCATTACATCGAAAGCTTTTTCGATTGAGAATGAATTTGTTACGTGTTCATGAAGGAATTGTGAAGATTCACGGATAACTGTTAAGATAGTTCCTTCAACAGGTCTAACGACAGCTTTATATGCAACTTCGACACCCTTTTGCCAAGCATCAGAGAGTTCGACAGCGTCAATTTCTTTTTTGCCTTCAAGTCCTTGAGAGAATCCTCTGAAGATTTGAGATGTGATAACACCAGAGTTACCTCTAGCACCCATCAATAATCCTCTTGAGAATGTCTTAGCGATATCAAAGACTGATTCATCATTTCTATTTTGAATCTCCTTACAACCAGAAGTCATAGTAAGATTCATGTTCATACCAGTGTCACCATCAGGGACAGGGAAAACGTTAAGAGCGTCAATCTCTGGATAGTGATTGTAAAGGTTATTTGCACCGGATATAAAAAGTTCTTTTAGTATTTGTCCATCAATAGTTTTCATAGCAGTTATTTAGAAGAAACGTTTTCTGCATAAACATTCACTGCACGGCATTTTTTTGAAAACTTTCTATCGAGGTTATATTTAATTGTCATTTGCGCGGAAACAAGAGTCTCCGTAAGTTTTACTTCTTGAGAAACAAGCAAATAAACATCAGCCTCAAATGTGTTGTTTGAATGTTTTGTAATGAAGATAGCGTCTTCTTTAATTCCTTTCTTAGTTTTGTTATCGACGCGAGCAATACTCGCTTTATCAGCAAACCCCACTATGCCATAACAAGAAAAGACTGCTTCTTGAACAGCTTTTGTTATTTCAGATGTATTTATTTCGACCCTTGGGGTTTTAGTTTTCTTTTCCATAAATTCTTTTTGATATTCCAAAAGAATATGTGATTATTCTACTTGTAGAATTAATCGTTGTCAAATTAATGTTTTTTAACACTGTGCGACTATCTTTTGAAAAATTATAATTCTGAGTTTTTAAATAAATTTAAAAGAGGGTAAAAATCAGGTAAAACATCGCTATAAGTTACTATTAAATGGTTACCTACGTTCTCCTTTAATAGAGCGTACATAGCTCCCTCATCGAGTTGCACTCTAATTTGAGTGCGGCAAAAACCTGGTAAAGAAAGTGATTCTTTGATTTTACCAGTAATTAATAAATTGTCGTTTAGGCCTAACTTTTTTGAAAGCTTAACGATAGAGATATCGCCTTCGGCAAGTCTACCTTTAACTCCGATTCCAAGATCGCTTTCAAAATGAGTTAAAAGTTCATACTTGTCCACCATGTTAAGAGGTACTGTACAATGTGCCAAAATGACTGATAAGTCTTGAAGGTTAATTTCAGAAATATTTGCCATGAAGCTTGGACGTCCTGTAAGAGCATAAAGTAAATACATTGTGAGTAAACTTGGAACATCTCCTTCACATGCAGACACTATTCCTTCTTCATTCAACATAGCGAGAGCGAGACACGCTGTGTTTTTGTATTTTTTGAGTAAATCGAAGCACTTAATTGTGAGTGCTTTTAAGTCATATTTTGCTACTAATTTCTTTAATGCGGAATAGATATAAAGTGCCATTGAAAGAGTTTCTTTGTCTTTAAATTTTCTTACAAGGTCACTATATCTTTTGTGATTTGTGTCAATTTCTTTTAATTCAATTAAAGAATATAATTCGTCCATTTTTATATGAACTAAATTAATTTTAAAAGCGTCATAAATTTCCTTCTTATTTAACTCACTTGCAATAAGCCAAGAAGATGATCCTCCAATGAGTCCAATGTTGGTGTTCATCACTTTTTCTTTAGCGATAACGACATTAGAAACGTGTTTAAGCGCTAAAGCGATCTCATCTAGTTTTCCGCTTAAAAAGCAACAAGGATGGCCTATTTGAGCGCAATAAGACTTAATCTCAAAGCAAGCAGCTAGAGAATTATTCTTATTAGAAGAAAATAGAATAAATGGCGTTGTTAAATCCTTTACAATCTTCTTAAAAGCAGCTTCAGCGCCTCCAGAAGCGATAAAAACAGCGTCTATAGGAGAATCTTTAGCGTTCTTAACTAAAGTAATATCCTCATCCATTAAATCAGTATTAATTTCATCAATAAAACAATCTGATTCTTTGATCAAAGCTTTATTCTTTGCGTGTAACGCACTGGTTAATGTAATTAGATTAATATTCATAAATATTCTCCTTTCTTATAATAAGATATTCGCCTGAATAAAAAAAGCCCGGCGGCTCGCTATTTTGTCCTTTCGGATATCTTCGCCACTACGGTGCTTAACTTCTGTGTTCGGAATGGGAACAGGTGTGTCCACCGCGCCATCACCACCAGACTTTTTTTAAATTGAGAGATTGTTCTCTCAAAACTGAATATTACCACATGTTTCTTTCTTTGTTAATAGTGAACTTAAATCTTACTTATACTTTTTTACTCTTAGTAAAAATCTTAGAAATTAAGTCCTCGACCTATTAGTATTAGTCAGCTGAATGCCTCACGACACTTACACTTCTAACCTATCAACCTAGTCACTTACTAGGGGTCTTACTTCTTGCGAATGGGAAAACTAATCTTCAGGTTGGCTTCACGCTTAGATGCTTTCAGCGTTTATCCATTCCATAGGTAGCTACCCGGCCATGCCACTGGCGTGACAACCGATATACCATTGCTATGTCCATCCCGGTCCTCTCGTACTAAGGACAGATCCTGTCAATTTTCCTACGCCCACGACAGATAGGGACCAAACTGTCTCACGACGTTTTGAACCCAG
>CAMJAG010000049.1 GCA_946403545.1 uncultured Caryophanales bacterium
ACCGCCGACCTTAGAGGTATGAACTCTCTGCTCTAGCCAACTGAGCTACTCAGCCGAATAAAATGGTGGACCTGAAGAGACTCGAACTCTCAACCTTCTGAATGCAAATCAGACCATCTCCCAATTGATATACAGGCCCACTTTAGTTACGACGAAGTAGTCGCAAAAATAAAGATACATTGTTATTCAACAAGTTGCAACAAAAATTTTATATTTTTTGTATTTTTTATAAATTAAATATTAAAGAGCAGTAATTTCGATAGTAGCTTCTGAGTTAGTTAAAGTCTTTACATTAAATGTAAAACCTAAAGGAAGTCCACTATTCATTGTGTTTGAATTACCATTAACAAATTGTTTTTTGAATTTAGAAATAGTAAATTCGTCGCCTTGTTTAAATAAATCAGCAGAACTTAATGTTTCATTTGAAACTTGATTTTTACGACATTTAAACACTTCTGCTGTTTCAGAATTTCTAATTAATTGTAATAAATTGTATTCCGAATAAGCAGCGCCCAATGGAGATGCGTATCCATTAGTGCTTTCATTAGCGGAATAATAAGTGTTTCTAAATGCATGAAGAATTGGATAAACAAGATTAATGTTAGAGCCTAAAGTAGAAGGTTCAACATTATACATTGTTCCACCCATCCATCCAATTACTCTTGCATCAACGTGCCAGACACGAATTCCATAGTCGTTTGGACCAATAATAGATCCTTTATACTTATGGGCCGTATCCAAAGCGTTAAGGCCTGTTGGAGAATAGTATTCTAAAAGAATATATTCATCAAATGGTGAGCCATATGTATTCCATTGTGGAGTCAAAAGAATTAAATCATGGTTTGTTTGGAAAGGTTTAATCTTAATCTCACAAGAATCAGTAGGAATATAAGGTTTAACCCAACCTAAAGCCATCATTGAATATGGATCATGACCACCAACGTTATAATCTTGCATAGAGAAGCATCCACTAGGATTCTTTTGATCAGAATAATCATAGTAATCATCTAAACCAAAAACGTGCCCCATTTCATGGATATAAGTATGTGAATCGATGACACTTCCGGTATTATCACCACCAGCGAAATTACCAACTTTATAATTGTTTCCATACATGAAGTCGTAGCTAGCCCAGAAGTACACATCTGGGTTAGGTGCACTTGTATTAGAACTTCCGTGGCACCAATGGCAATAAGCCCAATAGTTGCTGTAGTTATTATTTCTCAATGTTCCATAGTCTGGGTAAGCATAAATGAGCATAACGCCATCAATATAGCCGTCTCCATTGGAATCATAATTTTTTCTATTATCACTTGGATGATTGTCAAAATACCACTTAGTAGCGGTTTTAGCAAAGCTAGCGGTATTTGAATTTTGACCATCATCTGATTTTAAAGCTTCTGAATCAAAGCCACATTCATACCAATCAGAAACTGTTCCGCTTAAGGTTAAGAGATTTTCTCCTTCTTCTGTAGATTCAGTTTCATAGAATGTTTTAACACTATTCCAACCTGTTTCGGTTTGAGTTCCAAAATATGCTTTTCTAATATCTTCTCTAACGGTTTCTCTCTTTGTAGAGTCTAAACCAGTTTTAATAGCAGAATCAGTAAACCAAACAGGAATAACTAAGAGTTTTACATTTCCTGTTGAAGGACAATATGTTGAGCCATATGCACTCTTCTTAGAGTAATCCATATATGTCCAATTGATCTCTGATTTGTCGATATCCGCACCACTTTCTAATACTGTAACTTCACAGGTATCAGAATACATGTAATGCTTTGCTCTAACTGTGATAATTGCTGTATCGCCATCATGAGCGTTAGCATCAGCGGTAATAACACCGTTTTGATCAACTGTTACTGCGGATGAATTAGATAACCATTCAACTTCTTTATCAGAACAATCCGTTGGATTGAAAACCACAGTTAAAGTTCTAGATTTGCCAGGTTTAAGTGTTGCAGTATTCCTTGATAAAGAAAGCCCATGCATTTCCTTTTTAGTAACAGTTACATGGCAAGTATCAGAAAATCCACCATCTTCAGAGACAGCTGTAATTGTTGCGTTTCCTAAACCAACACAATTAACTACACCATCGTTAACTGTACAAACATCAGTATTTGAAGAACTCCATGTTGCATTTTTGTTTGTGGTATTTGTTGGAGTAAAAATACATTCAAGTTTATAAGAGTTGTTTAAAGAACCTTGTAAGTCATTCTTGCTAAGTGTCATTCCTTTAGCGTAGACTGTGGATTCATTTTTTTCACCGAAATAATTTGCTAAGTTGTCAAAAAAACTACAAGCGGTTAAGCTAATCGCTCCAAACATCAGTGGAATTGCTATAAATAATTTAGAAAAACGTTTCATATTAAATAACCCTTGTAATTCAAATGCTATGCATTTATATTCTACAAGAAATAATTAAATATAGCAAAAGTGATTTCAATCAATATCCGTATCTTTTGACAATGTAATCTAAATCAGCATGAAGATTTGGCCAATTGCATTGAATCTCGTTTCTTCTCTTTTCACTAACGATTTGCTTATGAGCGTACCTACCATGAGGTCTTAAAACAATAGGACCAATATGGATGTTTTCATAGAAATCCCAGTTATGTGGTTTTCTATCAATATATTTGTTCATTTGATTGAAAGAAACGATTGTTCCATACTCTTGATCCCCAAAATATAGGTATTCCGCCATATGAGATTTTTCATCAACACCTTGGAATACAGTTCTCTTTATTACCTTCTTAACAAAGTCAGTTGAATCATTTAATTCATCGTTAGCTTCTAAGATTCGATCTTTATACTTTTGATAGAGTTCATACCAATCTAAACGGATTTTTCCTGTACCATCAAGCGTTCCGTCACCATAATGACAGAGCAAAATTGTGTTAATTGTTTTTCTTGTAACACCTAATTCTTGAAGGAACTTTAAGAATGTTTCTATCTTTTCAGTATGTACATTAGTGGCTTTGCCACTCTTGATAGAAATGTAACGTTTTTCTCCACCAAAAGAAATAATGATGTCAGGTTTTATGTAATCCTGCGTTTTTTCGCACTTAATTCTTCTAATTTTATTTAAAAATGTAAAAGTTTCAGTAGAATAAAGGATTTTAAAAACCGATTTCCAATGGTTTGATAATAAAGAAAATCTTTTGTTGTTTAAGTGAAACTGTATTTCTGTTTCGTTTCTAGAGCCAAAATTCTGCATAGAAAATATCCTCCTATTAACCTAGACTGGTCAAAATTGATTTTGTTCCAAAAAAAGTTTAATTTTCTTCAAAAAAGAAGTACGCAGTTCAAAGAATATCATCCCGAACAGACAAAAAAAGATGGGCATAATTGTCCATCTTCTAAATACTGTCTGGTCGGGATGACAGGATTTGAACCTGCGGCCTTCAGTTCCCAAAACTGACGCGATACCAAGCTACGCTACGTCCCGATTATGGCGCGCCTCACAAGAATCGAACTCGTAACCTCCAGATTCGTAGTCTGACACTCTATCCAGTTGAGCTATGGGCGCGTGTTGACCTCAGCTATTTATTTGAGTAACAACTGAGGAGGTTACTCGTCTTTGAATTATCCGGAGACAAAGATGAATAGACCATTTGGAGGTTCCTGCCGGATTCGAACCAGCGATCATTGAGTTGCAGTCAATTGCCTTACCAACTTGGCTAAGGAACCACTTGCAGCGTTATGAATTATAACACTGCTTTTAATAATGTATCAAGTAAGAAATATAATTTCTACTTATTTTCTTAATAGAAACTACTTAATTCTTTGCCACATTTGTTCGACTTTTGCTTGTTGTGAGCCAAAATCTTTCATCATGCAGCAACGTTTTAATGAAGCTTCATCAGGATATTGAGCGTCGAATTGTCTTCCTTTTTCGCTTGTAGGAATATCAATTGTAGCTTCACCTTCGATAGATTGACCGAAGTAGAATCCTAAATCAACTGTGTATGTATCTGTTTCAGTTTCTTCTGCAGCATATGTATCGTTTACATATTCCCAGATGTCTGTGCCAACGATTGGAGAAGTATAACCAACAGCTTCCATATTTAAAACTGCGTTTTCTGGAGCACAAATGAAGTTAACAAATTCTTCTGCTAATTCTTTTTGAGCGCCTTTTGGCATACACCAACCATCAAACCAAACGTTACTACCTTCACTTGGAAGTGCATAGCATAATGTTTTCTTGCTTTCTTCAGCGTTGTCCATAGCAAAGACTGCATCACCACTCCAAGCTAAGTTAGCGTGGTATGTACCTTTAACGATTTCATCTTTACCTTCGTCAACTTCGAAACCATAAACGTTTTTGGTTGTTGCTTTTAAAGCTGTTTCGACTTTAGCGATTGTTTCATCATCACATCTATTAAAAATAGAGCTTAATTTTTCTGTGAAATCTGCTGCTGTATCATCTAAAGCTGCGATTTCATCTTTATATACGTGGAAAATAGCAGTGACATATGTATCACGCATAGAATCTTTTAAAGAGAATTGTTTAGCGTATTTAGCGTCAGTATTCCATAAAGCTTCCCATGTGCCAACTTCTTCTGCTGAGAAGTATGCAGGATCATATGTGAATCCCATTGTTCCCCAGAAATAAGGAACAGCATATGTTAAGAATGAGGAACCATCTTTAAGTTTTTCATTAGCAAATCTTTCTCTAATGAATGGTGAACCATATTGATCCCAGTTAGATAAAGATTCTTGGTATTTATCCGTTTTTTGATCGTAAGAGAATGGTTCTAATAGGCCATCATTAGCCATCTTTTGAATCATGTAATCAGATGGACAAATTAAGTCTGCTTTAACAGCACCTAATTCGATTTGTTTTTTCATATCCTCGTTAGTAGAGAATGTTTGGTAATCAACATGAAGTTTTTTACCAGTCTTTTCAAGGTAGTATTTTTCAAATGCCTTGATTGTACCATCTTCAACTTGGTTACCTTCATCATCTGTACCTTCATAGATGTAATCTTCCCAGTTATAGATGGTTAATGTTTCGTCATAACTACTTGCACATCCGGCTAAGCAAGTTACACTTCCACATGCTAGTAAAACGCTAGCAAACAATGTGATTTTCTTCTTAATCATTTTTGTTTTTCTCCTTCTTTAATGTAATTTTTTGTTTGCGGCTGCTCATAACATTCATCAAGACAACCACTAATAAGACAACAGCAAGTAAAATTGCTGTGAATGCTCTAAATTGAGTAGGAACCCCAGACTTTTTCATCGCACTATCAACATAAGTTGAAATTGTGTTGAAATTGCCACTTGTAGGTTTTGTAAACGCTGTGATGACATAGTCATCAAGAGATAATGTAATTGATAATAAGAAGCCAGAAAGAATTCCAGGAACAATATCAGGAATAACAACTTTCCATAAAGCTTTAGTTTGTGTCGCACCTAAATCCATTGCTGCTTCATAAAGTGAAGGATCCATTTGTTCAAGTTTAGGTTCAACAGACATAACAACATAAGGAATAGATAATACTACATGTCCTATTACTAATGTAAAGAAGCTTCTAGGCATGAATTTAGAACAAATAACGAATAAAACGCACAATGAAACCGCAGTGACAATTTCAGCGTTAACAACAGGAATTTGTGTAACAAAATCCATAGCATTTCTAATCCATTTCTTTCTTGTGTAATAAATACCAATCGCACCTAAAGTACCTAAAATGGTAGAAATGCTAGCTGCAGTAAGTGCTACTAATGCAGTGTTTTTTGCAGCATCCCAAATCTTCGCGGATTCCACATTACCTGGTTTGAAAAGGTTAATGTAGTTACCAAAACTGAAACCATTCCACATACCTGTTGTAGGGTGTTTTGTGAATGAGAACACAGCGATATATACGATTGGCGCATACATCAAAATGAGAATGATATAAATAAACACTTTTGCGAGAATCTTGCCAACTTGACTCTTAATTCTCTTATTTTTTAATGCACGATTTGTGTCAAGAACAGTAACTTTATTTGCCATATTACCAAATACCTACTTTCTTGCCATCTTCTTCTTTTCTTGAAACTGTTTTCTCAATAACAAGAGTTACACCGATAATGAATAGCATCACTAAAGAAAGGACACTACCAACGTTATTTGCAACATCACTTGTTGATGAACCGAACCAGTCTTCGATTAATTTACCAATAATTTTGGTTCTTCTTTCAGACATATGGTCAGCGATAACATACGAAGACATTGTTGGCATGAATGTCATCATACATGCAGAAACAATTCCAGGAATTGTCATAGGAATAATATTTTTAAAGAATACTTGCGCTGGATTTGCGCCTAAATCTGCAGCAGCTTCAATTTGATTCTTATCCATTTTTAACATTTGGTTATATAAAGGAAGAATCGCAAATGGTAAATAGTCATAAACCATACCGATAACAACTGCAACATAAGGGTATGTAGAAGTTAATGCAAATCCAAATAATGAATTAGTAACAAAGTTAATTAATGATTTTAAACCTAATGTTCTAACAACAAAGTTGATCCACATAGGAAGTAAGAAAATATAGACTAAAACTTTGTTTTTGTTGTATTTCTTGTTGCTGAGGAAGTATGCAACAGGATAGGCAATTAAGATACAAATAACTGTTGTAATAGAAGAGATGAGGAATGTAATTCCGATAACTTCCCAGTTCTTAGAGTTTGTAAAAACTGTACCCCAGTTAGAGAATGTGAACGCTCCATTAGCATCTGTAAAAGCATAATAGAAAACAAGAGCAAGAGGGAAGATTACAAATAACGCCATGAAAACAGCGTATGGAATACATAAGCTTCCTCTAAAATTGAATCTTCTACGTTGCTTAATAGCTATGTCGTTAGATTCTAATGCTGCTTCCATCGCTATTTCTTAGCTCCTTTACGAGAAACGTGGATTTTGGAAGTATCAATGATAACTGAAACAGTATCATTTTCGTTCCATAAATCAGGTGTATTAAGAATGAAGTCTTCCTCTTCTTCAGTTCTAACCATAATTTCGTAGTGATCGCCTAAGTAAATTAAGGAAATAATATTTCCTTGAATATCACTAGCTTCTAAATCGTCGCTTATAGTGATTGCATCGAAAGGAACTTCAACATTGACTTCCATATCAGTTGGATCAATTTCTTTACCCTTTTCATCAAGGATAATTCCTTCTTCAGTCATTTTAGCGCCAGGGAATAATCCCATAATATCGATCTCAAATTCAGCATTTGCGAATTCAACTTTGTTGTCACTTGTAATGTAGCCATCATAGAAGTTACTAACGAATGGCTTTTTCATAATTTGAATGTTAGTTGGTTCAATTGTAAGACCGACTTTTGTTTGTTCATCAAATTCTTCAGTAGATTGAACAATAACTTCAGCTTTACCAACATTCATGATGTATTCGTAGTGCATACCTTTGAAAATCTTGGAAGAAATAACTGCATCCACTATTCCTTCTCCTGGTTTAGTAATGATTAAATCTTCTGGTCTAACAACGATATCCACTTTTTCATTAACTTTAAATTTTGAGAAATCGTTAGGATCTGCATCCCAATATTTATTTAAGAATCTAACCTTGTTATTAGCAGCTACTGTGCCAGTATAAATGTTAGATTCACCAATGAAGTCCGCAACGAAAGCGTTGACTGGTTCATCATAAATTTCTTTTGGTTTTCCAACTTGTTGGATACAACCATCATTCATAACAACAATTGTGTCACTCATTGTAAGAGCTTCTTCTTGGTCATGAGTAACATAAATGAAAGTAATGCCTAATTCTTTGTGCATTGCTTTCAATTCGAGTTGCATTTCTTTTCTCATCTTTAAGTCAAGAGCACCTAAAGGTTCGT
>CAMJAG010000050.1 GCA_946403545.1 uncultured Caryophanales bacterium
CACTATTATCAATAGGTTTCTCTTGTTCTACTATTTTAGGAGTTTGAGCTTCTTGAGTTTTATCTTCTAAATATATGTTTAAAGCAAGGTTAATATCACCATTTGCTTTTTCTATATATTTTTTACTTTCTAAAACACTTTCTCCAGTTTTCTTCTGGAAGAGTGCAATTTTATCCGCTAATTCAGACATATTAATATCCTTGGTAATGGTTTGTTGGTGCTGCACCAAAGTTTGGTAATACACCTGCAACTGCAACAGAGATAGCAGCAAGGATACCAAAAACACCAGCACCAATAGCACCAGCGCCAAGGTCACATCCTCTACCATAATCTCCAGTAATTTGAACTGCAAAGAAACAAATGATACCAGCGACAAGAGCAAGAGCAGCAAAAGCAATTCCACCCATATTTCTTCTATGAGCACTAGGCAAAGATGTTAAAGAACCAATTAATGCTGCAACATAGAAAAAGATAGGTACTAATAAAACAAAGATAGATGGATTGTCTTTGGTAGCATCTTGATTAGCCAATAATCCAAAGCCTGTTGCATGTGCAGTAGCACCCCAGATTGTGAAACTAATGAAATCTAAAAAGAACATCATTATTGCTGCAAAAGAAAAAGCCGCTGCAGTACCATATAAACTCATTCTTATTATCTTCATCGTTTTAGCACTTTGTTGTGGATTTCTTGGACGAGGTTGATATGGTTGTTGATAAGGACCATAACCTTGTGGGCCATATGGTTGTTGATAAGGTTGTGGTTGAGGACCATATTGAGGTTGTTGATATTGTGGTTGTGGACCATATTGAGGTTGTGGAGCAGGAGCAGGTTGAGCTTTTGGTTTAGCCATATCTTCTTTAGCAATCATGATAGCTAAATCAATATCTCCATCTGCTTGTTCTAAATACTTTTTACCTTCTAAAACAGTACAACCAGTAGCTTCTTGTACTTTTAAAATATTGTCTAAGAGTTCTGACATAATGAGTTATCTCCTTTGTTATAGAACAATATACATATTTCTCTCAAACTATGTAAATTCTTTAAAAACATTGTAAAAGAATTACTCTTTCCTAACAAGGAGGTTATAACCTCGCTTTTTAGCATAGTGAAAGAAACATCTTTGATGTTTTTAACCTAACAACATTTTTAAATTTACATTAGTTTTTATTCAAGGTTTCCATAGTTAGCTATTGCATCATCTACTGACATATTTTTAAGACATACAGCAGTGCCTGCTTTTCTAACTTGTTTATCAGCAGCGTCTGATAATCCTATTTGAGAAGGAATGATAATATGATCTTCTTTAATCTTTCCAAAAGCAGAATAGATATTATCAAACGTCATATCTTTACTTGGAGTAATCATTCTCTTAGCTTTAGCCATTCTATTAAGTCTTTTGGAAGAGATTAAGAATCTCATAAATTCATTAGCGAGATTTAGATTCATAGAATTCTTATTAATAGAGAAACATAAATCCACTGTGTTATAGAAGTATCCACCTTGTGCAGTAGATGGGACTGGATGGAAACTATATTTAAATGGATTCTTAGTGAATGCTTCAGATTGACTTTCTCTTTTCTCTGTACCAGATACTGTGCCACCTTTAGCAAGCATCATAGCGACATCACCTTCATAGAATCTTTTAATTGTCTTATCATAGTCATCTGCAATATTTGTAGTGCATTCATTTACATCTACATATCCTTTAGACATAAAGTCTTTAGCGAGCTCTAAAGAACTTCTCATATTCTCTCCTGCTCCTATAGACATTTTATTAAGAGCGTCTACTTTATCAGGATTATTTAATAATGTTCCACAGAAATGAGGGAAATATAAAGGATACATAACCATACTTTCATGTCCTAGCATTGGATATATCTTTTTATCTGTAACGTTTTTAAATGCAGCACATGCAGTTTTTAACTCTTCATATGTAGTAGGTATTTTTACATTATATTTCTTAAATAGATTTTCATTTACTAACATTCCATAGGATGTTGTAAACACTGGGAAATATGGTACTTTACCATTCTTATCTTTATATAAAAGACCTTCTCTAACACAATCTAAATCAAATTCAAAACCTATGTTTTTCGCGGATAAATCTTCTGTATAAGAATCTAATTTATCAAAATCTAATGTAGAGTATGTAAAGAAGATATCTGGTGGAGTATCTCCATTTAACGCTAACTCGATATTCTTTTTATGGTCTTTATCATATTCATAATTTAATTGAATATTAGGATATATCTTATTGAAGTTATGGAATTCATCTGTAAGCGCTTCAAAGTTTTCATAATGCCCTCTAACAGTGACTTTACCTTCTACTCTAGAATCTAATCTACGTTTAAAGTCATTATCATTGTTATCAGCAGACCCACCACACGCTGAAAGAGAGATAATACTAACACTTAGTAATGCAAAAAGATGTTTTTTCATACCCATATTTGTTCTCCTAAAAGTTATCAACCTACTTTTATGATATAACAAATATATCTTTTACTAAAGAAAAGATGCTAAAATAAATTGAATGAACAGACAATCAAAAACTAGAACATTTAATTTTGTCATTGTTTTAATAAACATTATTTTCGTAGTGGCTTTATTTGTAACTGAATGGCAATACATTCGTTTATCAAATAATAGAACTAGAAGTAATAATCTAGATAACTTTATAAACACTAATGTCGCATTAGCGAACACTACTAAAACATATTTAGATGGAGAAAGTCATTTATGTAGATCTTGGGCTCAACATCTAAATAATGATGTAGGCAGTATTGAAGAGGCTGTAGATTTTGTTAAAGGTAGTATCGTAGATAAGAATGTTATGGGACATGTTATCTATAAAGATACATGGCAAGGATATTCCACTAGAAGTAACGCTAGTGATGAAACAAACTTTACTGTTAACTACTCTTCTTTAAAGAATGATTTATTTGATTTAGATAAAGAAGGCATGAAAATCACTCCTTCTTATATAAATCCTATTAATGGTAGTAGATCACTTGCGTTCTACACCGAAATAAAACTTACTGATCCTAATGACGCTACGCAAAAGGTAGATGGATACTTACTACGTGTTGTTTTACTTCAAAATTTCAAAACTAAATGGACATTCCCTAGAGGTAGTTTTGAACATTTAGAAGTATCTATTATCGATGAACAAGGAAGTTATATTATCGCTGATACTGATTTTACAGGTAATAACTTCTTTGAATTTTATAAATCATATAATCCTTCCTCTACATCTCAAATAGATACTTTAAAACAAGAGGTAACTCATAACAGTGGTTATCTCACTATGAAGAATTCTTATAAAGAAGATTGTTATATTGCATATTCTCCTATAACCACTAGTGACAATTGGAATTGGACTATTATTACATATACTTCTGCTAATGATATTAATGATGTTCATTTGAACTGGTTTGTTATTCTTCTTTTAGCGATAGGTTTAGGAGCTTTATTTGGTTTTGACTTAGTAGTGTTCCTATTATTATCAAAGAACTTAAAGATAACCGCTAAAGAAGCAAAGAGTGCTTCTAAAGCTAAGACTGATTTCTTATCTACTATGTCTCATGATATTAGAACTCCTATGAATGCAATCGTGGGATTAACCACTATTGCTAAAGAAGATAAGAATAATCCAGCATCTACCCAAGATGCATTAAATAAAATTGAACAAGCAAGTAGTCACTTACTTACTTTAATTAATGACATCTTGGATATCTCTAAAATTGAAAGTGGAAAACTAAGTATTAATCCTATATCTTTCTCTATTAAAGAGTTATTCGATACCTTAGTGAATATTATGCATCCAAGTGTATCTGCGAAAAACATAAAGTTAACCTATAATGAACATGATTTAAAAGAAGAATGGTTGTTCGCAGATAAACTTAGATTAAATCAAATATTTACTAACTTAACTAGTAACGCAATTAAATATACCGAACCTAATGGAAGTATTGATATAGATACTTACGAATTAGAGAGTGATAAACCTAATTCAGTTAAACTTGTATACAAGATTAAAGACACTGGTATAGGTATGTCGGAAGAATACCTAACCAGACTGTATCAGCCATTCTCTAGAGCTACTGATTCTAGAGTGAATAATATTCAAGGTACTGGTTTAGGATTAGCGATTACTAAACAAATGGTAGATCTAATGGGAGGCTCTATAGAATGTCAAAGTGAATTAGGTAAAGGCACTACTTTTACTGTATCTATTGATATACCTATAGATGTTAATAAAGAAGAAAGTAAAGAAGTTAATACTCATGAGAAAGTAGATTTATCTGGTATTAATGTCTTAGTAGTAGAAGATAATGAAATTAACTGGGAAGTTATATCTACTTTATTAGATATGCATGGTATATCTTCTGAAAGAGCAGAGAATGGTAAAGTAGCGGTAGACCTTGTATCTAATAAAGATAATGAGAATAGATATGATTTAATCTTTATGGATATTCAAATGCCTGTAATGAATGGATTAGACGCTACTAGAGAGATAAGAAAACTAGGTAATAATATTCCTATTATCGCTATGACAGCGGATGCATTCTCTGAGAATATTACTGAATGTTTAAATGCTGGTATGAATGGTCATATAGCTAAACCTATTGATATTAATATAGTGCTTAATGAGATTAAGAAGATTAAGAGTAAATAAAGGAGAGTTAACTTATGGATAACAATAAGAGAGAAAGAGAAATACAAGCTAGACGAACTCTTTTAATCGCTGATGATGATGAAATCAGTGGCGATATACTTTCCTCATTTTTCGAAGATAAATATGACATATTAAGAGCGTTTAATGGTAAACAAGCTCTTGATATTATTAATTCTCATATAGACACTATCGATTTAGTGTTACTTGATATCTTTATGCCAGAATTAGATGGTTTTGCAGTTTTAAGAGAAAGACAAAATAACTCCAAAATTAAAAAGATACCTGTCATAGTTATGACTGGTGAAGGTGATGTAGAAAGAGAATGTTTTAAATTAGGAGTTAATGACTTTATTAAGAAACCATTCTCTAATCCTGAAATCATTATCGCTAGAGTAGAGAGAATGATAGAACTCTATGAAGATAGAAGTATTATTAAGACTGTTAAAGTAGAAAAGCTCACTAATCTATATTCGTTTGATTTCTTTAAAAAATTCTGTAATCAATTTGATGTAGCGGAACCTAAAGTCGCTAAAGACTTACTATCTATTAACATCACTAGATTTAGATTAATTAATGAATTATATGGTAGAGACTTCTCTGATGAAGTTTTAAAGAATATAGCAAGTTTCCTTAAGGAATATGTTAATAAAAATAAAGGATTTGCGTGTCATACAGGCGCTGGAGACTTCTTATTGTATACAAGACATATGGAAGATCTAGATTCCTTTATTTATGAGTTACATGAACACTTAGAAAAACTAGTTGTCCCTACTAGTGTTCATTTACATGTTGGTATCTATCCTAATGTAGATCCTAAATTAGATAAAGATATAGTTATCGGAAGAGCGGTTAGTTTTGCTCAAAGTATTCAAAGTGATTCTGATGTCTATTCTATTTATGATGAAAAGACAGAACAAAAAGCCCTCTTTGAAGAAGAACTCATTAATGACTTTAAGAAAGGTCTCAAGAACAGAGAATTTAAAGTATTCTATCAGCCTAAATATTCTATCCAAGGAGATAAGAATACATTAAGTAGTTGTGAGGCACTGATTAGATGGATACATCCAAAACATGGAATGGTATCTCCAGGAGTGTTTATTCCACTATTTGAGACTAATGGATTTATTCAACTATTAGATAGATATGTATTTGAAGAAGTTGCAAAGCAACAAGCTATATGGAAAGAAAAATATGGAATCTATATTCCTGTATCAGTAAATGTCTCTAGAGTAGATGTCCATAATCCTAACTTAGAAAAAGAAATCTTAGAGGCAGTTGATAGTCAACATGTTCCTCATGATAAATTCTATTTAGAAATTACTGAAAGCGCTTATTCTCAAGATAAACAAGATATTCTTAATCTAGTTAATTCATTAAGAGATAAAGGCTTCTTAATTGAAATAGACGACTTTGGAAGTGGTTATTCATCATTAAATGTTATGTCTGAATTACCTTTTGATGTATTAAAGATTGATATGGTATTTATGAGAAAAAGTGATGAATATCCAATGAATAAAGATATTGTCAAAATGATATTAGCGTTATGTAAACACTTTAATGTCACTAGTGTTTGTGAAGGTGTTGAAACTGAAGAACATTACAAGTTCTTAAAAGAAAATGGTTGTGATGTTATTCAAGGATATTACTTCTCTAAACCTTTACCGGTAGATGACTTTAGTAAACTAATCGAAAAGGAATTTGGATTATGTTAGTTAAAGAATTCTACGACACTATTGGTGGGAACTATAACAAAGCAATTGAGACATTGATGAATGATGACTTCATTAAGAGAATGCTTATGAAGTTTTCACACAGTGAAATACTCAATGATTTAATTAAGGCTTATCAAAATAATGATATGAAAGGTATATTCGCCGCCACACATACATTAAAAGGTGTTGCAGGAAACTTATCATTAACTCCTTTATATGAAAAAGCTTCTATTGTTTGTGAAATGACAAGAAATGTAAAAGAGGGAGAAATAATCCGTACCGATAAAGAAATGGAAGAGCTTATAAAACTCTACCAATTAATCATTTATAACGTTAAAACCCTCTTATCTTAGAATTTAAAAGACATAGAGAAAAGGTACCCGCCTGAACTGCTAGGATAAAAGTGGACAGGGTAAAAAAAGACCCATCCACTTTTTTTCTTTGCTATTCTATTGAAAAGGAGGAATTAAAATGGGAAGACCAAGAGGAACAAAAAACAACATGCGATCCCCAGAAGAGAAGGAAGCGATTGTCTTAGAATATTTAAATGACAATCATCCATCTCATAGAAAGACAGCGGATAAATATGGGATTAGTCATAGTAGATTCTCTAGTTGGATTAGGAGTTATCGCGATCACGGTATTGATGGACTACGAAGCAAAACTGGTAAATCCAGGCATCCTGGCAAAGGCAACCACCTTAGCGGTTTGCAACGTAAGAAAAACAAGACCAGAGAAGAAGAACTTGAGTTAGAAAATCTTAAGTTGAAAATTGAGGTAGCCCGATTAAAAAAAGGATACCAAGTGAAAGGAGTTGGTTCAAAAAAGGAATACGTTACTATCAAAGACTTGAATGCGAAGTCTTAGAAGAATTATCAAAGCAATATCCTGTTTCATTACTTTGTAATGTCATGGATATAAATAGAAGCGGATATTACAAATGGAAATATCGAAAATCCCATCCATCAGCAAGACATGTTCAAAGAATGAGAGATGTTGAATTTATCAAAGAAGAATCATTGAAACATAAAGCCCATGGTTATCGTTGGTTAGCAGCGTTCTTACAAAGAAAATATGGTGTAATCATGTCTCCTGAATACATATATCGATGCAGAAAATATGCCGGAGTTATATGCGAATCAAAACATTATAAGTGGAAGAATCCAGGAGAAAGAAATTACATCTATGACAATTTGATTTGGAACAATTGGAATGCATCTAAACCATTTGAAATCATAGTGTCTGACATGACAGCATTTTATTCCAAAGGAATCTATTATGAACTCACATTATATTTCGATACATTCAATCGTGAAATTGTAGGATTTGGATTAACTGATCGAAAAGGTGAT
>CAMJAG010000051.1 GCA_946403545.1 uncultured Caryophanales bacterium
CGTATTCTATGACGTCCCCTGGAGTGTCATAGTGGAATGGGAAGTTAGGGAGTTGGCCTAACGAGGAGTTAGTTTCTTCCACTAAATCAACGTCGCCAATAAATAAACGACGAGAAACAACAATATCTCCGATATTAAGGTCTTCAGAGAATGCTGTGCACTTTCCCACTACTATAATTAAAATAATAAAATATTTATCAAGTAAGTAAGAACATACAGCGGAGCTTAGATAAGAAGATTGCACACCATTAACTAGCAAGACTTCTTGGTTATAGATACGACCGAAAGTTAAATTAACATAGTTAAAAAGCTTTTCTGTTCTTTTTTGGGTCATGACAGAATCAAAATATAAAGTATCGTCTTTAGTGGATCCAATAATTAGAATCATTCAGCACGTACCCCCTTCTTTTCAAATTCATTATTTGCTAAGAATTTCTCATATTCGTCTTTTGCTAATGGTTTGGAATAATAGAAACCTTGAATTGTGTCACATTTGTATTTTTTAAGGATTTCAACTTGTCTAACGTTATCAACACCTTCAGCGATAACTTCCATATTACTTGTTTTACAAAGTTGAATAAGGAACTTAACGATTTCCGCTGCTTTAGGGTCAGTATCAATATCATCAATAAATGATTTATCAATCTTAATAACATCGAAAGGAATCTTTCTAAAGTTACCAACGTTAGAGAAACCAACACCAAAGTCATCCATAAGGATCTTAATACCTTTTTCTTTAAGTTTCTTAATAATGGAAACTGATAAGAATTGGTTAGCTTGAGAAGTTGTTTCAGTAATTTCGATTTGAATTAATGATGGGTCAACTTTATATTTCTCTAACAAGTCCATAATGACATCAAGGAATGTTGAAGAGAAGAACTCATATAATGAGAAGTTAACTGAAACAGGTAAAAGTCTACGTCCACGACGTTTAGTTTCATTTAAGTCTTCACAAACCTTCTTAAAGACAAAGGTATCAATTTCGTGAATTAAACCTGCAGATTCTGCGATAGAAATAAACTTAGAAGGTGGAAGTAATCCAAATTTAGGAGAATTCCACCTAACTAAAGCCTCACTCGAAGTAAATGATTTACTAGCTAAGTTAAACTTAGGTTGGTAGTAAACTACGAATTCATTGTTATTTAAAGCTTCCATTAAGTCCTTAGTTTGGTCAATGGTTGCGGTTTTTCTCATGGAGTCAGTATAGTAAGTAATTGTTTCGAATTTTCTTTCAGAAACGTCTCTTGCAATGTTAACATTATCAACATCTTCAGTAATAAGAGATGCGCTGCTAGCGAATGTATAACCAAAAATAGGTTCAATAAAGATGTGAACATCATGTTCTTCAACTTCTTTTTGAAGTCTTTGTTTAATTGTATCGATATGAGATTTAACTTGGTCATCATCATCTCCAAAACAATATAGATAGAAAACACCTCTATCAAAGCAATATGTATGGTCTTTGCTAGATTTATATCCTTTAAACATATCGGAAAGAATCTTTGTTGTTTCACCATTTAAAAGGATAATTGTTTGATTTCTATCGTTATTTTGAGATAAGTCTTTACCAGTAATAGTAAATGCTATTAAGCATTGGTGTCTATGTTTATTATTTCTACGAAGTTTTAATGAAGTAACTTCAGAAGTAAATAAATCCATGTTATAGAACTCAGTTTGGAAACCAAAGTTATATTCATTTTCATATCTAAGGTTCTTCGCCATTGTGGATTTATTTAAGTATCTTGTTAACAAGAATGCATTGAAAATAACAGAAACAATAATTGTTAAAGCAAGTGGAAGGAAAAGCGCCATATACCTATGAGCGTTATCAGAGAAGTATAAGAAAGCACATGCTCCTAAACAAATAAGAGAAATAGTTGCAATAGTTGCAATTAATGGAAAGTAAATACGTTTAAGCATTATTTATTACCTCCATTTTTCTTTTTCTCAATCATCTCTTGTAAAAGTTCTTGTTTTAGTTTTTCTCTTTGAGCGTCGCTTAAAGAATCTAGACGAGAAGATCCACTACCTTCGGATGTAACAGCGGTACCATCAGCGTTTTGAGTAGCCACTACTTCTTTTTCGTCATCATCTTTATAAGCCTTAAAGATATCTAAAACACTCACTATAACCAAATAGAAAGCAGGAACAAGCAAAAGAATTAAAAGTCCCCAAATAGAAGATACAAACTTAAAGAATCCACCTAAGAAGTTAGAGCAAATCTTAACAACACCTAGATATTCTTTTTCTGTAAATACTTGGTATTGGTTACCAACTTGATCACTACTTGGGTTAGTACCTGCTGCGTAGAATACATATCTACCTTCGCCTTCTTTAACATCAGTTTTTTCAAAAGCACCAATGATTCTATGGGTCATAACCATTTTCTTATGTGGTGTTCTATAGTCTAATTCTGGGGAAGGATCTGGAGCAGGAGTATCACAATAATCAAAGAAGGATGCATCAATATTATCTTTTCCATTTTGAATCATATTGAAAATCTTCTTTGGAGATTCTCTATAAGTAATAATTGCACTATCAACTGGTAAATGGTCTGCCATGGAGTCTGTTTGAACAACAAATGTTGCCCAACCAAATCTTAGTGTTTCACCAAAATATTGTTTTTTGTGGACCATTCCATCGATAAATCCTGCAAAAGCGAATAAGAAGAGCACACCAAAAACACCAGTAATAACCCATTCGATTATTTTGGCGGTTAAACTCTTTGGTTTTTTCTCTTTCTTTTCTTTACTCATACTTTAATTGCAGTACCGTGTTGTCTTTTAACTAATCTTCTTAGTTTCTTTAAGTCAGTGTAAACTCTGGCTTTTTTCTTATCATCTGTGTAACTTGCAACACCTTTGTAATAACCTTTAGGTGTTTCAATGATATAGCTAGCGCCTTCTTCAAATTCTTGTTCATTTTCTTCAGCTTTAGGAGCTTCTTGAACAGGTTCTTCGGCAGGAGTTTCTTCAACTTCTTTTTTAGGTTGTTCAACTGGATGCTCTTCTTGAGCTTTCTTAACGAGTTCTTGACGAATAAGATTGAGACGTTGTTCTTCAAGTTCTTTAACAGCTTCATCAATCTTTTTAAAGATTCTAGCTTCTTCTTCTTGTCTTTCTTTAACGAATTCTTGGAATAGCTTGTTATATTTATCTGCTTCCTTAGCTTTACGTTTAGAAAGTTTTTCAGTTTGTTCAATTTCAGTTTTAATAGCTTTTTTGTTTTCAAATTCTTCTTTGTAGTATTCTTTTTCTCTATTAGTAGGATATGGAGGAAGATCTTTAGAAATCTTAGATTCCATATACTCTTTATAATCATCATCCACTCTCACAAATTGAATTGGTCCACTTAAAAGTGGTCCATAGATAAATGATTCATCATCTGAAGAAAGAAGAATCTTAGGTTTATATGTCTTAGTGTTAGTTTTATGAACATCAGACATATGTTTTGCTTTAACAGTTAATAAATTAACTAATAAGGCATAATTGAGTTCCGCTAACTCTTGTTGGTTGAATTCAGAATAGTGTTCATCAACTTTATAGTTAACACCTAAAGAATCATATTTTTCGATGAATCTATATACTTCATAGCAATGATGATACTTTAAGTTTTTACGGATAATATTTGTTTGAAGAATTGGATTTCTAACATCTCTATCTGTTTTGAGTTGTTTCATAAAGTTAGAGGAGTAGAAATACAAAATGTAGTTTCTAATAGATTTAATTCTTTCTAGGAAAGCGCTTGCTCTAACGTCACTTCCATCTTCTTTTTTAGTCTTAACTTTAACTTTAGTTTCAATTTCAATTTCACTATCGTTAATAACTGAATGATTTTTAATCATTAAGACTTCTTCATCCTTTAATGGAGCGAATTGAGAAACATATTCGTATCTTTTTTCAACGAATAAAACAAGTTTTCTAATGAAAGTAGCGATAAATCTATTTTCATATGTGTGAATATCATCGTCGTTACCAATGTTTAAAATCTTACTAGGAATAACATCTCCACCTTCAGTAACATCTTTAATGAATTGAGTGTGGCTTGCTAAATGACGAATAGATTCACTGTTAGTTTTTCTTGCTAATTCAACAGGCACTAAACTAGAAACTGTTTTAGTGTTTTGTCTTGGATTAGCAACAATATCACCTAAGTCAAAAATGACACCTTCAATTTCATCAATCCAACTAGAATCAAAAGCACTACTTTCGATTCTGTCGATTCTCATATATTGATTGTTACCAGTAGAAAGACCATTTAAAAGTTCTCTAGCGTCTTCGCTAGTTAAAAGAGATGACATTTTAGTCAAATATTTATTAAATAGTTTTTCAACTTTGGTCTCTTTTGCCATTTTTAACTCCTAGTTAATTAGTAGTTTTTGAGGTAAGTTTCAATTAAAGCATGTGACATTGGGAATGTACCCTTGCCATATAATTTGTCTAATTGAGCGTCTAAGTCTTTGAGTTCGTCTTTTAAGAACGCTAAGTTTAAGGATTCAAATTTCTTTAAAATCTTGTTAGCGAAGATAAAGTCAAAGCCTTCTGCTTCTGATCCACCACAAGCGATGAATACAGGAATAAATGTATCTAATTGTTTTAAAATACGGTTACCAAACGCGAGTTTGAATTTCTTAATGATGAAGTTATCTAAGAAATCAAATTTTTCCATCATCTTTTGAGAGATTGGATATTGGCTAACAGCAGCGTCGAATAAGTTTCTTAATTGGCTATAAGGAACTGACATAGCTTCTTGTTCTTCTGCTTCAAATGGTCTTCCCTTATCGTCAAAGAATAAGGAAACCGCTCTTTCATAAACCTTATCAGAGATTGTAAATGTAGAGTCATCGTTGTTAGCGGTACCAAAGAAGATAACGTTTTGAGGAATTAATAATTTACCATCTTTAACGTTATGTGGGTCGCCTGCCATTTGGTTAGGAATTAAATCAATAACCCAGCTTGAGTAGTCTCTCATTTCCATGACGGATAAGAATTCAGCAAAGTAGTATTCAATACGTGCTAAGTTCATTTCATCGAGAACGATAACATCTAAGTCTTTACGATATGTTGTAACATATAATGCTTTTAAGAATTCAGATTCATTAAATTTCTTAGTGAATTCATTGTAGTAACCAATAAGTTCACTTCTATCTTTCCAAGATGGTTGAACTGGAATGATAGCACTGTCAAAGTTAAAGAACTTACCTAATGCGTAAGCAAGGGAAGTTTTACCAGTACCAGAGATACCTTCTAAAATAATTAACTTTGATGTAGCAATACCTGCGAATAATTGTCTAACAACTTCAATTTTGTAATATAAGTGAAGTTGGCTTGCTGCGAAGTTTCTGAATGAGTTACATAATTCTTCAAGTGATAAGTTTTCAACTTCAGGAATATCTGTATTAGCGTTTTTATAAAGATTATCAACATGAGCGAGTTTAGGGAATCTAGATTGTACTTCTTCCACTGTTTCTTGGTCTTCTTTATTAAGTTCACCAGGTTTTAAGCCCATGTAACCAACTTTAAGATTAAGAATCTTGTCTTTTTCTTGAATAGCAAGATAGAGTTCATAAGTTAATCTTTCAACTTGTTTACCAAGTTCTTCTTTGTCTAATTCTTTCTTAACGAATCTGAAGTACTTTCTAATAAGAATGTATAATCCAAAGATTGCTCCACCAGCAATACCGATTAAAAGGAGCATCATTAACACATAAAAGAACCATCCCCAGAAACCGAAATCTTTAGCGTAGGTACCAAGAAGATCATTATAGTGACCTAAATTAATACCGATTTGACTAAATGGTCTACCAAATCTTAAATAGAACCAATATCCGACATCTTGAAAGAATGCTATTACCATCTCACGTAAATAATTGAAATAAGCTTCCATATATCAGTGTCTCCTTTACTTAACAATTTCTCTTAGTATCTTGAATGTCACATTACTAATGAAGTTTGCACCCATTGTATTGTTGATGTTATCTCTGTCCCATCCCTCAAGATAAATGGATAAGACGATCTTTTTTGGCACTCCTCTTTCTAGAGGAATTCTAATTTTACTATCTAGTCCTTCTAAATCATCCATTGATAATGTCTCTTCTGTCTTGAAGTAGAAACCATTATCTTTACTAGCCTCATAATTGAAGTGATGAGCACTTCCTTTTATTTTTGCGTTGAATGCGTTATATTCTCCGCTAGGCTCAATATCAATATTAGTAGGATTGTCATATATTATTTTATCACGATTGTATACTTCACCGTATACAATTTCGTAAGTTTCTCCATCATCTCCTGTATAAGTGTCATAATAACCGTCATTCATGTTATCAAGTAGGCCACCAAGAAGAGTTTCTCCTGACTTATAAGGATCTACGATTTGATATTTGTAATTATCTAAATCTGGTTGAAGGATTGAGAACCTTAACGAGTATTTTAAGTTATTTAGTGATTCAAGGATTTCTCCATCATTGTATGTTTGGAATGCTGGTTTATTCTTTAGGTATTGCACCGCTTCTCTATTCGCTGCGACATCTGGTTCAAATGTTGTTTTAGTGTTGTCCACTGTAACTAAGACGTCATCGTCTGCGAGTAACCAGAGTTCTTGTCTATAGAATCCGTTATCCCAAACTTCAGGAATTGGAGCGCCATGAATTTGTTCGACTGAAGAAGAATCTCTAAATTCAGGCATTCCCTTCTTTTCATCCATCCAAGTGTATGAGAGCATTGAACTTACTGGTTTATATAATCCAACATCATATAAATCATCAATACCTTCCACTAAAGAGGACTTAAATGTATCTAATTCAGGCGATGTAGAAATCTTTAATTCTCTATCATCGTCAATTTCGATCTTAATTGTACGCACTGCTAAACGCGTAGATGACGCGTACCACGCGATAGAAAAAGAAACTGATAGACTTAATAAGCCTATCACCGAAAATAAACTAGTGATAATCAGTCTCTTTTTGTTCATAATCAAAAGTAAATTATGCAACTCTGTTGATTTCGAAAGTCATACCTAAGAAGAACTTATGTT
>CAMJAG010000052.1 GCA_946403545.1 uncultured Caryophanales bacterium
CGTAAGAAATATGGATAATTTACTGTATTTAATCCATCTTGGAATTGTCTTAATTGTTCATATTTCCAAGGAGTTTCCTTGGTGATAATCATATCGATTTGAGCGTGGTTAAATCTATTTCTATTAACCACATCAAAATCTAAATCGAAATCTTCGACATTTGTAATACCAATAGAATTTAGAAAGGATATCATCTTAGGTTTCATAATAAGGCGACTCCTAACTTAAATATGTATGTAAATGCGTCTTTGAACACTAACGCAATCATAAGTCCAAATAGAATAATTAAACCAACTAAAGCAACAATATTCTTAACTTTGTTAGGCATCTTCTTTCTAGTGATAGATTCAAAGATGAGCACTACTAAATGCCATCCATCTAATCCAGGGAATGGAAGGATGTTAATAATAGCTAGGTTAATTGAAATCATTGCCCATAATTCAATGTAATATGACCATCCACGATTCTTAAGAATATTTGTGGATTCAAATCCAATAGCGATAATGCCACCAGATTGACTAATAGTTTCAGCAGGTTTAGTTACTAACATTCCTAAAGATTTAACAATGATTGTTGCACCATCGCCAAATCCTGCACATGTTTTTACAATAGCGTCACCAAAGTTCTTAGGCTTTTCAATTTCGATAGCAAAGTTAACTCCACTATCTTCGTAGGAATAAACTTTCTTTGCTTCATCATACTTAACATTAACTTTAACTTCGACATATTTACCATAAACGACTGCATCAGGATCAGTTTCTCTAGCAGCCCTTGTTGCCTCTTTATCAAGACAATCAATCTTGAAAGTAACATAGGAGACTTTAGAAATATCCACTACGTTATTTGCTTCAATTGTAATGTTTGTTACTGGATTACCATCTTTATCAGTTGATTGCTTTTCAACAGGGTAATAAAAATTAAGATATTGGCTTATTGCAGTCTTTTCGAATGTAAAAGGCGCTAATTCCATAGCGGCAATAATATCGGTTTTTTCAGTATCATCATTAAAATGTACTAACGCATGTTCATCAATTCCAACAACTGAAGAACCATATTGTTTAGCGTTATAAATTACATTACCTGTTTGTCCTTCAACACCATTAATGTAGTTAACATAGAGTTGTTTTTTAGGAATCCAAGCGCTGACAAAATATAAAACAAAAGCTAGCACTATGTTCATAGTGACACCAGCAACAAAGATAAGAGCTTTCTTCCAAGCTTTTGTTTTTTCCATGCTTCTAGCAGGATCAATTTCTAATCCTTCTGGAAGAGTGGTTTGATCATCATACATTGATACATAACCACCAAAAGGAATGCCTCTAATAGAGTATTGAGTTTCACCTTTCTTCTTTTTAAAGAGAAGTGGTCCCATACCAATGGAGAATTCAAATACATAAACTTTGAATGCTTTACACATTGCAAAGTGACCAAGTTCATGGACAAGAACTAGGATTGAAAGCATGAGAAGGAATAATAAAATATACAAAATAGTCATCAAAATGCCCATTATTTTATTCCTCCTTCCTTGATTAAATAGTTAACTGTTTCTCTAGTTTGTCTATCAACTTTGACGATATCTTCATAAGTTGGATGTGAAATGCTTTGATGCATTTTCATCATCAATGAAATGATTTTTTCAATCATTGTGAATCTAATCTTGTGGTCTAAAAAGGCATTAACTGCCACTTCGTTAGCAGCGTTAAGCACTGCTCCATATGTACCTTTATTTTTAATAACGGTTCTTGCAAACTTAACAGCAGGATATCTTTTGATATCAAAAACACCAAACTCAGTACCTTTAATACTACTTAAGTCTTTGGTGACTACTGTCTTATATGGAGTAAGTCCTTGATATAAAGCGTATTTAATTGGAACACGCATATCAGGTTTACCACAATCTAGACGGTATTCTCCGTTCCTATAAAGGACAAGAGAATGTACGTAGGAATTATAATTTAACATAATTCCGATATTCTTAAAAGAATAACCAAATAAATAATGTGCTTCAATTACTTCAAATGTTTTATTGACCATGGAAGCACTGTCGATTGTGATCTTTTTACCCATATTCCATGTAGGATGTTTAAGTGCATCTTCAGGAGTAACATGAGTTAATTGTCTTCTTGTTAGGTTTCTAAAAGCACCACCAGAAGCAGTAATAATAATCTTATCTACCTTCTTGTTATCCACTGCTAAGCATTTAGCTAAAGCTACATGTTCACTATCGATTGGATATAGAGTGCCTTTACCTTGTTTTAAAAGGTTATTAATAATCTCTCCACCCACTACTAAAGATTCCTTATTAGCGAGGCAACAGATTTTATTCATTTCTAAGACTTTAATAGTAGGTGCTAAACCAACAAATCCTACTAGAGCGTTAACAACCATATCAGCGTTACAGTTTTCAATAAGAGAAATAAGACCACTATCGCCATAATAGAAGTTAACTTCTGGATACTTCTCTTCAAGAGAATCCATGTCTTCCTTATTTTTAACGCAAATATGTTTTACATTTGGATATTTCTTTAAAATCTTAGAGACGAATGCTGTTCTTAGGCCAACTGAAAAACCAACAAGGTCGAAATCTTCCTTGTTTTTAAGCATAACATCGATAGTTTGCCCACCGATGCTACCAGAAGCACCTAGTAAACAAACTTTCATCATACTAAATTAACAATACCTTTAATGCCCGGGTTTTCTCCAAAGAACATGGAGACATAAATAGCAACAAAAATTGCTGTAAATAAAACAGAATCAACTCTATCAAGGACACCACCATGACCAGGCATGATTGTGCCATAGTCTTTAATGCCATAATAACGTTTGACTGCAGAGAATGAGAAGTCACCTAATGTAGCAATGATTGGCATCATAATTGAAAGAATAACAATGTGGTACCATTTATCGAGAGTTAAAACTCCAGGACCACCAATTGGATGACCACAAGCAGCTAATACAAACGCAAAGATCATTGTTAAGACTGCAGAAGTTCCAATTCCACCAAAGAATCCAGCCCATGTTTTATTACTGGAAATTCTTTCGTTAATCTTTTTGTGGCCAAAGAACACACCAAAGAAGTATGCACCAACATCAGTAAATAATGAGCCAAATGCCATATAGATTAAAAGTGTTGAACTTTGGAAATTATCGTAGATATTAAAGTATCCTGGATTGTTTGTTAAATGATATGTATAGCTAGGGAAATATCTCAAAAACATTGCAGATTGCATGCCAATTGAGATTAATAAGTCCATAGCAAAGATGAAACAAGCATCTCTAACAGTAAATGATTTATCAATTAAAATGAGTTCAAATAGCAAGAATGCACCAATACACATTAAGGAAACTGAAACCTTTAAGGTTGAGAATCCAGAGAATACTCTCCAATGTGACCAGTCTTGAATATTAGCAACCATTGGCCAAAAGGCAATGAATGCTGCAAACACTAAAGCAAATGTATAAAGAATAATTGAGTAGTTACCTTTAGCGCATCTAACAATTTCAAAGTTTGCTAAGAATAATGCGGCTGCAATTAAAACAGCAAAGAAGATATCACCTAATAAAACCAAAGGTAAAACAATAGCGATAGCGACAATCGCAGAAATGATTCTAGTTTTCAAACTAACTTTGATTGCCGGAGTTAATTCGTTAATTTCAAATTGACGTGTTTTTCTTAGTTCATCTTTATTTGCCATCACCGATTCCTCCGAATCTTCTATCTCTAGTTTTATATTCTTCTAAACATTTTCTAAGTTCTGCTTTAGTAAAATCAGGCCAATATGTTGGTGTGAAAATAAATTCAGCATAGGCAAGTTGCCATGGCATGAAATTACTAATTCTTTGTTCACCACTAGTTCTCACTAATAAGTCAACAGGTGGTAAATCAGTTGTATATAAATATTGTTGGAATTCATTTTCGGTTAAAGAATCGATATCTTTTTTGCCATCTTTAACATCTTGAGCGAATAATTTAGCTGCTCTTACGATGTCATCTCTTCCACCATAGTTTAAGCAGATATTGAAAACATAGTTTTTACAATCTTTTGTCTTTTCTTTAGCGTCTGCAATAACCTTTTGAGTTTTCTTTGGAAGTCTAGAAAGATCTCCACTAGTTCTTACTTGGCATCCATCTCTAAGTAAACGAGCAATTTCTCTTTTAAAGAATAATTCCAAATAATTGAAAAGATGATTTATTTCCGCTTTTGGTCTATTCCAGTTTTCAGTAGAAAAAGCATATAAAGACATTACTTGAATGTTATTAGCAGCGCATTCTTCGTAAATCTCAATAACTCTTTCACAACCTTCTTTGTGACCAAGGTGACGAGGAAGGCCACGTTTTTTAGCCCATCTTCCATTTCCGTCCATGATAAATGCTATGTGTTTGATATTTAAGTTTTCCATAATTAAAATTATTATACATTAAAATATGTACACTTGATATAAATATCAACAAATCTATTTAAATTTACTTAATTTTCTTGAAGATACAAGCGCCTAGACATGCTAGTTTAATATCGAGGTGATAAGGGAGTCCTTCAAAACTTCCTTCACCTGTTTTAATAGGCATTCCATTATATTGTCCCCAGCCTGAATAAACATCTTTATCAGAGTTAAATATCTCTTCATATGTTCCTTCAGTGAGCATTGGAATTCTTACATTATCATAGTAATTTGTGGTCATATTAAACACAAAAACTAAGCAATTCTCACCTACTTTTCTTTCAAAGGCGAAAATTGATTGAGTGCTATTGTCCACCATTAACCATCTAAAATGAGCAGGATTGTGCTCTTCAAAATACATTGCTTTTTCGTTTTGATAAATGAAGTTTAAGTCTTTAACCATACGAGTGATGGAGTCATGAACTGGATATGTTTTAACGCTCCAAGGAAGACCTTTTGCTTCAGTCCATTCATCAAAACTTGCAAACTCATTACCCATGAAGTTAAGTTTCTTTCCTGGGTGAGCATATTGATATGTATAAAGGTTTCTAACGAGAGCAAACTTTTGTTCATATGTTCCCCACATCTTATTGATAATCGTTCCTTTACCATGAACGACTTCGTCGTGGCTAAGTGGAAGCATGAAATTATCACTATAGAAATATGCCATAGAGAATGTGAGTTTGTTATGATCGAATTTCTTATAAACTGGATCAAGCGAATAATACTTTAAAGTATCATTCATCCAACCTAAGTCCCATTTATAATCAAAGCCTAAACCACCTTGTTCGGTTGGTTTGGTTGTGCCGTTGAATGCTGTAGAATCTTCTGCAATCATCATGATGGAGTCGTGAGCGATATGGAGTTTAGCGTTGAGTCGTTTAATAAATTCAACTGCACCACCATTTTCTCCAATTGAGGAGTCACCATTGAAGTAAACAATATTACTAACTGCGTCCACTCGAATTCCATCAAAGTGGAAATAATCTAAGAAGTAATTCATCGCAGACATTAAGAAGCTTCTAACAGGATCTTTACCTAAATCAAATTGATAAGAACCCCATGGAGAAACGCGATATTCATTACTATATTCGTATAAACAAGTACCATCAAACTCCGCTAAAGCCCATTTATCTGTAGCGAAGTGAACAGGAGCAAAGTCAATAATACATCCAATACCTGCTTTATGGAGTCTATCCACTAAAGACATGAGTTGGAACGGATTTCCATACCTAGAATCAACTGAGAAGAATCCAGTCGCTTGATAGCCCCAACTTCCATCAAATGGATGTTGGACGAGTGGCATGAATTCGACATGGGTATAACCCATAGCTTTTATATAAGGAATTAAATAATCTGCAATTTGTTCATAGGAAAGATAACTTCCATTTGCTTGTTTTTCATACCAACTACCTAGATGCATTTCATAGATGGACATTGGTTTATCAAAGTTTCTTGTTCTCGATTTCATCCAAGGGTCATCATGCCAAGCAAAGTTTCTGTTATCAAATAACTTGGAACAAGTTCCAGGTCTATGTTCGGAGAAGAAAGCATAAGGGTCTGCTTTATCTACATATTCCCCTTTAGCGTTTCTAAAGTGATATTTATATGATTGATAATTCTTAAGCCCAGGAATAAATACTTCCCAAACTCCAGAATCATCTATTCTATTCATTTTATGAGCACCGACATCCCAATTATTGAAATCTCCAATAACTGAAACATCACTTGCACATGGAGCGTACAATCTAAAAACTACACCATTATTTTTATCTGCTTCCGTAAAGTGAGCACCAAAATAATTATGAGCCTCAATACATTGACCCATTAAGAAATCATAAAGTAAACCAAATGCCATGTATAACTTCCTCCTTCTTAATGTATAACTCTCTAATTCAATTTAAGCATATTTTATGCTTTTATATCTACCTTAATTTCATTCATGTAGGAATTATCTTTTAGTTTCCATTCCCAGTTAGGAGAACCCACTGTTCCTGGTCTATTCATAGTAGCTTTTTCATTTAATCTAAGTAGGTCTTGCATGGAAAATACAGTGATTTTGCTAGGTAAATCCCTTGTATAATCTAGTAAAGCACCTGGTAAATCTTCTGGATTGCCAAGTTTCTTTTTAATAGCTTTCTTATCTTTTTTAGAAAGAGTTTTAACCCAACCTTCGATAGGAACGTTATCGTGAGTTCCTGGATAGACAATTGTGTTTTCGTTACTCTTAGCGTGTTCATCTAGAATTGTGAATTGAGTAATAAACATGCCTGGAAGTTTATAGTGATTTCTAAGTTCATGAACACTGTCAAAAAGAACACCTAAGTCTTCAGCGATAAGATTAATCTTTGGATATTTAGCAAATAAGATATCAAAGAGCTTCGTTCTTGGTCCAATCCACCACTCACCTCTTTTAGCGTTTTCGTCACTAGCAGGAATAACACAATATGTATCCCATGCTCTAAAGTGATCTAAACGAAGTAAGTCGCAAGTTGAAGCAAGATAACTAATTCTATGAATTAAGAATGTGTAGTTATCTTTTT
>CAMJAG010000053.1 GCA_946403545.1 uncultured Caryophanales bacterium
AGTCCATTTCTTTTCCACCGACGATAGCGTTGAGTTCTGCCATATCATTTGGAACAGTCCAGTCTAAAGTGATGTTAGTAAATGGTGCTTGTGTACCCCATCTAGATGGTGTATTAACACCATAAATGAAGGATTGGATACATTGTTTAACTTCTTTATATGTTAATCCGTCTTTCTTAACAAAAGGTGCTAAGTAAGTATCAAATGAGGAGAATGCTTGAGCACCTGCCCATTCATTTTGCATGATGCCTAAGAAGTTAACCATTTGATTACATAATGTAGATAAGTGGCTAGCAGGAGAAGAAGTAATCTTTCCAACAACTCCACCTAAACCTTCTTTAATTAATTGTTTTAAAGACCAACCAGCACAATAACCTGTAAGCATTGATAAGTCATGGATGTGGATATCACCAGATCTATGTGCATCACCAATTTCCTTGTCATAAACCTCACTTAACCAGTAATTAGCTGTAACTGCACCAGAGTTAGAAAGAATAAGACCACCAACGGAATATGTAACAGTGGAGTTTTCTTTAACTCTCCAGTCATTGACTTTTAAGTAGTTATCAACGACATTCTTATAGTCTAAGTTTGTTTCTTTGATTTCACGTAAAGATTGATGTTGTTTACGGTAAATCATGTATGCTTTTGCGACATCAATATATCCTGCTTGGATTAAGACAACTTCAACAGCGTCTTGGATATCTTCGATATCAATAATCTCATTTTTAATTTTCTTATTGAATTCAGCAGTAACTCTTAAAGATAACATTCCGATAATGTCATCGTTGTAGAATTTATGCTCTGCCATGAAAGCTCTTTCAATGGCTTTGGAAATCTTCGAGATATCAAAATCTTCAACTTTGCCATCTCTTTTTCTAGCTTTTAACATAATATTCCCCCTCTTGTTGTAAAAACGGATTTCAAAAAATCGTTTATGTTATTACCTTGAACACGTTTGTCTCAAGTAGTGTGCTTCTATGTTATATTAAATAGGAATTAAATCAAGTAAAATGCAACATGACTTTGGACAGTGTCTAAACTATGGGTAAATGATATAAGAAAATTAGTAGTTTTTTAGTAAAGAAAACTTCTCAATTATGATTATTATCACAGTTAAAAGTGACTAACCAAAAATATGCGTTTTTCTTCTTTTATTCCTATGGAATATATAATAATATAATAATATGGAAAAAAAGAGATTAGTTGTTAAAAAAGAAGATAGAGATTTATATGTAGAATTAAACAAGATTTTTATGTGGAATCTTGATGAGGAAAATAACCTAAATGAGAGAAAAATTCTCTTAAATTTCTCTAGAGATGAAAGTGTCCCTCATTTAAATGAAATCAAGGTAGTGGAAATGGATTATCAAGTATCCGTTATCCCACTTGGAGTAGCACTAATTCCTGCTTACTTAGCATTCATTTTGATGACAGTAGTTTTATTCATCTTCATTTTCAATAGAGAGATCTTAAAACCACTTATTCTAATGGGTTGTTTCCTATTTCCAGATTTTGCTTTACTCGGTTTAGCGGTTTTCCTCACTTATTTAAGAAACAAACAAATTGAAAAATATCACTTAAATAAGGCTGAATTATTAAAAAACGCTAAAACAAAAGTGGATGAAATCTTATCAAAGTAAGATCTTCGGAATAGCTTTTAAATGCGTGATTGACACATAAAAGACAATCTAACACTGCTATTTAAAGCTATAGTTTCTATTATCAAATCAAATGTCCGATAAAAAATCGGGCATTTTTATTGACTAATGTTTATTTATATAAATATAATACTTCATAAGATATCGAAAATTGGGGGACAAAAGATATGCTTGAGTTAAAAAACATTAAAAAGAATTATGTAATGAAAGGACAAGAACCTGTCCATGCTCTTAGGGGTATATCTTTAAGCTTTAGAAATAGTGAATTCGTCTCCATTCTCGGTCCTTCTGGTTGTGGTAAAACCACATTATTAAACATTATCGGAGGTTTAGATAGATATACTTCCGGTGATTTAATCATCCAAGGAACATCCACTAAAAAATTTAAAGACGCTGATTGGGATACATATAGAAACCATTCAGTCGGCTTTGTCTTCCAATCATATAATTTGATTGGCCACCAAACAATTGTTAAAAACGTTGAATTAGCTCTCACTATTGGTGGTATCAGCAAAGCTGAAAGAAGACAAAGAGCGCTTGAAGCACTTGATAAAGTTGGTCTTAAAAAGCAAGCAAAGAAAAGACCAAACCAACTTTCTGGTGGTCAAATGCAAAGAGTCGCTATTGCTCGTGCATTAGTCAACAATCCTGAGATTTTATTAGCAGATGAACCTACAGGTGCTCTCGATAGTGTAACTTCAACTCAAATCATGGATCTTTTGAAGGAAGTTGCAAAAGATAGATTAGTTGTCATGGTTACACATAACCCTGACTTAGCATATAAGTATTCAAATAGAATTGTGAAAATGTTTGATGGAGAAATCACTGATGACTCTAATCCATACACTCCAACGAAGCAAGAAATTGAAGAAGCAAGAAAAACTCACGCTGAAGAAGTAGTGGAAAAAGGTAGTAAAAAGCACTCATCTATGGGCTTTTTCACTGCTTTAGGATTGTCTACAAGTAATTTACTTAGTAAATCTAAAAGAACAGTTTTAGTTGCAGTCGCTGGTTCGATTGGTATCTTTGGTGTTTCTACAGTTTTAGCAGCATCCACTGGTGTCAATATGTATATACATGATATGCAAGATGACATGCTTTCAAGCTATCCATTAACTATTGCAGAAGAATCAGTAGACTATTCATCTTTGATGACTGGTTTATATTCAAATACTGATTCAAAAATTGTAGATTTTGACACTAAAACTAGAGTTGGACTTAACTCTATGATTGACTACTTAATGGATAAATATACTGACATCATGCAAGTCAAAACAAACACAATTGATGATGATTTAGTGCAATTCGTTAAGGAAATCCCTGAAGAATTTGTTTCCGCTCTTTCATTTAGTTATGGTGTAGACCCTACAAATAATATTTTCACAGATTGGTCTTATGTTGATCATGATGATGGAAAAACTAAAAACTGTAAGATTTCTCTTAATGGCTTAACCCAAAGATATATCAGCGAACTTCAAACTGTTGAGGGTTTTGAAAGCTACGCTCAATATGTTGATTTATTCACTGACTTTATGCTTTTAATGCCTGGTGAACAAGATTATATCTTGTCTCAATATGATTTGCTTGGAAACGGTGCTCATTTCCCACAAAATGAAAATGAAATTATGTTAGTAGTTGAAGGTGATACAACTTTAACTGACTTAGCATTTGCGCAACTGGGTTATTATCAAGAAGAAGAAGTCATGAATATTGCTAAAAAAGCAATTAAGAAATATGATCCTGAGACTCCAAAAGAAGAATTAGACCAATTGGATACAAAATACCCATACCGTACCTCATTTACTTTTGAAGACTTGATGAAAAAATCTTTCACTTATTACCCACATAACACAATTTATGGAACTGAAGCGAAAGAGCTTGATGATAGTGCTTATAACGAATACAGCATTGTTTTAAGAACATCTACAAACGATGAATTCTATGCTCTCACTTATAGTGATAACTTAGGAAGTTCATTAATTAATGGCATTATTTACACAGGAACTCACTTAAACCTTAACCCAAATAGTTCTGAAAGTGTTTATCTCATTAAAATGAGTAATGACTTTGATATGTCTACATGGGGAAGTAATCCTGACGCTAAATTCTCAGATTATCTTGCAGATCCTGCAACAGACCCAGATCCAACAACTGGTACATTTGTTTGTATTCCTGCAAGCAAAGCTTTAGCAATTATGTCTAATCGTGCTGCGATAGACTATTCATATTTGTCAGTCATCAACATTCAATCTGGTGATGATACAACAGCAGTGGTGATTAGCGATTTAGATTCAATGCCTCCTACAATGAAATCTTTCTTGTGTGTTAAAGAAAAGACTGAACAAAGATCAATTACAGCTTATCAATATCCAGCTGAAGCTGATTCTAACTGGACTGGTGGAACTCAAATTAAAATCGCTGGCATTTTAAGACCAAAAGATGATGTTGATTTTGGATGTTTAAGACGTGGTGTTTATTACACAAAAGATTTCCAAACAAAATATATGAATGATGCAAAAAATGCCGCTATCACAAAAGATTTTGAACAATTTATGGAAACTGGCAGAAAGTCATCTGAGATGTATAATGCTTATGTTACATTCAGACATCCTGACTATACTGACCCAGATAATCCAATTATGAATACTGGCTATGCTAGTTGCTTAAATGGTGACTTGAATTCATCATTCTCTTCTTTATTCTCACGTATTACAGGTGTTGATTATGGAGAAGAAAATGAAACACATTTCCGTTCCATTTGTGGTTTAAAACAAGTTGGAATCAATTTAGATGCAAACGGTAATCCAACAGCATATGAATATCGTGATAATTTACCTGTTCAAATAAGCATTTATCCAATCAATTTCCAATACAAAAACAAGGTAAATAACTATTTAGATCAATGGAACAAAAAGGTTGACATCACTCTTTACGATGGAACCGCTCAACAAAAGGTTTTACATTTTGAAGACCGTATGGAATTAACTTATACAGATACAATTTCCATGATTATTAGTGTTATTAACACTATGATTACAATTATCACAACTGCATTAGTTATCTTTACTTCCTTGTCATTAGTTGTCTCTTCGTTCATGATTGCAGTTATTACCTATATCTCGGTTATGGAAAGAGTCAAAGAAATCGGTGTCATTCGTTCTCTTGGTGGAAGAAAGAGAGACGTTTCACGTCTATTTATTGCAGAAAACCTCGTTACTGGTACCTTAAGTGGTATTATCGGTATTGTTATTACTGCAATAGTGTGTTTAATTATTAACTTAGTTGTTTCTCCATTTGGAGTTCCTTCAATTGCGGTTTTAACATTCCCAATCGTATTAATTATGATTGGATTAAGTATTCTCTTGTCCGTCTTGGCAGGATTGATTCCAAGTATGCATGCATCTAGACAAGATCCAGTTGCTGCTTTAAGAAGTGAATAATTTAAATTATTGATATGAAAAAAGTAGGAATTATCTCTTTAGGTTGCTCTAAAAATCTCGTCGATAGTGAGAACATTTTAGGTTTACTCGATAAATCTAATTACCACATTGTTGGCTCCGCTGATGAAGCGGATATTATCATTATCAATACCTGTGGTTTTATCAATTCTTCTAAAAAAGAATCAATCGACACTATTTTAGAGTTCATCAATAGAGGCAAGAAAGTAGTGGTTACTGGTTGTTTAGTAGAACGCTATTACGATGATTTAGTAAAAGAGATTCCTGAAGTTGATTTGTTCTTACCTATTAGAGATTATCCAAGATTTAACCAATTATTATCTCAAATCGATGAGGATTTACATGATAATAGTGGTGTTTCTGATGAATATAGAGTTATTTCTACAGGTAAATTCTCTGCTTATCTTAAGATAGGCGAAGGTTGTAGTAATCACTGTGCTTATTGCGCTATCCCATTAATTCGTGGTGAATTTGCTTCTAGAAGCATGGAATCCATTATTAAAGAAGCTAATAAATTAGCAAAAGATGGTTATAAAGAAATAGTGGTTCTCCAACAAGACACTACTAAATATGGTGTTGATCTTAAAGGTGGAGAAAACATTGTAAAACTCCTTAAGGAGTTACTTAAGATTAAAGATTTTGATTACATTAGACTTTTATATCTATATCCTGATGAAATCACTGATGAATTAATCGAATTAATAGGAAAAGAGGAAAGATTAACCCCTTATTTTGATATTCCGATTCAACATAGTGAAACTAAGATCCTTAGAAGCATGAATAGAAGAGGAGATAAAAAGGACTTAATTAATCTTTTTAGAAAGATAAGAGAAAAGGTACCTAACGCTATCCTTAGAACAACCGTAATGGTGGGCTTCCCAGGTGAAACTAAAAAAGATTTTGATAATTTAAAGCAATTTATTGAAACTATTAGATTCGACCACTTAGGTGCTTTTAAATACTCAAGAGAAGAAAATACTCCTGCATATGATTATCCTAACCAAGTAAGAGAATCTACTAAAGAGAAGAGATTAAATGAAATCATGAAACTCCAACAAAAGATATCTTATTCAAAGAATAAAGAACATGTTGGATCAATCATGCAAGGCTTAGTTATTGGAAAAGAAAAAGATTTATACCTATTAAGAAGTTACTTTAACGCTCCTGATGATATTGATGGAAAAATATTCTTTAAATCTAATAGAGAACTTAAGTTAGGAGAAAAAGTTAAAGTTAAAATTACAGATAGCTTTATCTACGATTTATTAGGTGAAGAAGTTATTTGATAAAAGTTAGATATTGTATATAATATTTAACGCTGCCCCATTAGTATAATGGTATTACGGAGCAATGGTAATGCTTTGAAGCTAGTCCGATTCTGGCATGGGGCACCACAATCGT
>CAMJAG010000054.1 GCA_946403545.1 uncultured Caryophanales bacterium
TAATGGAGTAATATCTAAATTCTTTCTTTTAATTAAGCATCCAACACCTTTTGGTCCATGGACTTTATGAGACGTTAAAGTAACAAGATCAACATCTTTGAAATCAATATCTAATTTTCCAACAGATTGAACTGCATCAACGTGGAATGCAATTTTTGGATAATCTTTTAATTTGTTAGCAATTTTCTCGATTTCATTAACACTGCCAATTTCATTATTAGCGGCCATAATACTGACTAAAATTGTATCTTCAGTAATAGCGTTAAGTAGGTTATCAATTTCTACTTTACCTTCTTTATTAACTTCTAAATAAGTAACATCAAATCCAAGTTCTCTTTCTAAGAATTTAAAACTTTGTAAAACAGAAGGATGTTCATAGACTGTAGTAATTAAATGTTTACCTCTATTTTTGTGCGCTAAAGCATAACCAATAATAGCGAAGTTGTTTGATTCAGTAGCACCACTAGTGAATATTGCTTCATGAGTGTTAGAAAGATGTAACAAGTCTAACACTTGTTTTCTAGATAGTTCGATTAATCTAGAAGATTCTTGACCAAGTTTATGAGTGCTTGAGGAGTTAGCAAAATAAGAAGTGCTTACTTTCTCATAGGACTCTAGCACTTCTTTATAAGGTTTTGTTGTAGCTGCGTTATCAAGATAAATGGTTTTATCTGCCACCATCATCTGTCTCCTCAGCGTGATTCTTTCTATAAATGTTTGTTGCTTCTTTATAAACTGTTTCAAATTGACCAGCAGCAAATTCTGTTTCTAGTTGATTGAGTTGTTGATCCACATCAGATTGATGCGCTCTATCTCTGTTAGCGTAGACAACCGCGGATTCTGCGAGTTGCATTTGACGATATTTGTCTTCAATTTCATCGAATAAACTATTCGCATTGTTCTTGAGTTCTTCTACTCTTTGGTTAACTTCTAATACATCAATTGGTTTCTTTTTAACTAAGATATCAATTGTATTGATAGTTTCATAAGTAGATTCAATTCTTGGACGATAGATTTCATTAAGTTCTTCAATATTGATTTCTCTTAAGAGACTTTCGATTTGTTTACAACGATAGAAATAAACAAATACAAGATCATAAGCTTCTTCACTAGAAGTCTTAATAGCTTCAAGATATGCTTTGAAATCAAGCATTCCTTTATATGCTTTGTCGTAAGTTTCACTTAATTCATCTAACTTATTCTTTAAGATAGAGAATGGTTGTTTTGTGTTGGAGTGGACATAATTGTCCAAAGCACGTTTATAGTCCCCTACTTTTTCCATCATTTCTTTTAAGTTTTGAATGTCTTTTTCTTGGTCATCACCAATCTTATAAACACTCTTAACTTCTGGAAGGAAACTACAAATCTTTAAGAATGATTTTTCAAGTTCTATGGCTTTGCCATAAATTGTTTCAACATTCTTAACAAAGAATTCTTTATCACTAACTTCTTTTTGCAAAAGAGTTCTTAATTCTTCAATTTCTTTTTGTATACGATCAAGTACATCCGCTACACCAGCGTATTGTAAGTTAGCTAATTTAACTTTGATTTTCTCTAAAGTATCTTTCCATTCATTGGATTTTGTAGTGAATGAAAGGTTATATAGAGGTAAACCTTGTTTTTCAACATCGTTAAATTCTTTTGTTAAATTAACAATCTTTTCTGGAACAATTGATGTAGTTAAAACACAAAGGTTTGGAAGTTCCACTAAGGCATTTTCAATAGCGTTAACAACTTTTTGAACCTTTGGAATCATATTTGTAGCTTCATCATATTCAGCGGATTCAATTAAGTTTTCAAATTCTGTAAATGATAAATCTAATTTATCAAATACTTTGATAAGGGAACCAGAAACTAAATCTAAATCATTAGAATTAGAGAAGAAAGATTGTTTTAATCTTCTATAAGTTTCTTTTAATTTAAGGATTTGTGGACGGATATCTTCTTCAGGTTTAATTAAAGCGTAAAGTCTTTCATCTAAAGAATTGACCTTTTCTTCGAAAGTTTGAACTGCTTTTTTACCTTGTAAGATAACTGGTTTTAAAATCTTATATTGTTTATTCTTCACTAAAGCGTTGAGTTGTTTGATCATGCTTTCAGCGAATTTATCATCGTTTTCATAAATTTCTTTGAATTGTCTAGAGAATGATTCATGTTTTTCAACATAAAGTAAATTACTTCTAGAAATGATTTCTAATCTATGGATGTATTGGCTATCTTGACCAATAAGTAAAGCATCTAGATAAGAATATTTCTTTTCTAGGTCTCTAATTTGCTTTTTCATTCTTTGTCTAGAGAAAACAAATATATATAAAAGAATTAATGCTGCGGCTAAAGCAATGAAGCCTAATATTAGCCCAATAATTAATCCTACTGTTTGTCCACTTGCTGCGAATACGACCATATTAAAACCTTTTAAGTGTATATATTATAGACTACATTATATGTAGATTTCCATATAATTGTGATAAATATTAATTAATTTTATCGAAAAAGTAGTTTAAGAAAATTTATGAATTTTTTTGTTGCGAGAATATAAGAATTAATATATAGTATTAACTGCATGTAATGCAGCATGTGAATACAGCTCGTCTGATGTTAACCCAATAAACAAAGTAACCGAAGCTATGAGGTGAAATCATCGTTAACATCCGGAGTAAGGAATTCACACCTATTCATTATTTTGCAAGAAAAATAAGAAAAGGAGGATAGATCATGAGATATACAGGATCAGATTGGAAAAGATCTCGTCGTTTAGGTTTTTCTACACTCGAAACAAATAAAGAGTTAGCAAAGCGTCCTTATGGCCCAGGTCAACATGGCGCTAACCGTAAAAAGAAAATGTCTGAATACGGTAAACAATTAACAGAAAAACAAAAACTCAGACAAATGTATGGCGTTAATGAAAGACAATTCCGTAGATTATTTATGATTGCATTAGCATCTAAAGAAGTTACTGGTGTCGCTTTCATGAAATTACTTGAATCTCGTTTAGACAACATCGTCTACCGTATGGGCTTTGCTAAAACAAGAAGAGCAGCAAGACAATTAGTCAACCACGGTCACATCGAAGTCAATGGCAGAAAACTCGATATCCCATCAGCATTATTAAATGTTGGTGATGTCGTCAGTGTCAGAGAAAATTCTAAAGACTTAAAAGTAATTAAAGAATCATTAGATTCAGTTGCTACAAAATATGGTTGGGTCGAAGTTGATGCTGAAAAGTTATCTGGTAAATATGTTCGTGAAGTCGAACGTAGTGAATTACCACAAGATATCACAGAATCACAAATCGTCGAATTCTACAACCGTAAGCTCTAATACTTACATATCAAATTTAAAAAGGCGCTCCAATCTGAACGCCTTTTTTCTATACTTATTTATATTAATAAATAGGATAAGGAACTTTCTTTAATTTTGGATTAGAGTAATTCGCTCTTCCTTCTTTAGCTTGTGCTTTTCCATCAAGCACAACTAAGTCACCAGTAAATCCACATGTCATGTTATTTACAAAGTAAGTACCCACACCATACATATTAACTGGAACTTTTGAAGATACCCAATCTTTAATCTTTTCTGCAGTAAAGCTTGAGGACACTGTGATTTTAACATAGTTAAATCCATTGTCATCAAGAGCTTTGCGTAATGCAAAGATGAGTTCTTTACACACTCCATGAGGGTCAAATCCAGATGTATCTTTGTCATCAAAATAGTGATCGATTAAAGATTTAGAAGTATCCACTCTGACAGCATTAAGCTTTTCGCCTAAATGCTTAGCTAAGATAACTGCATCTCTAACAACATTGTTATTGTAGTCGATAAGTGCGGTAACTTTTTCGTTTGGGAAAGTTGCTAAATAGATGTCACTTGCTTTACAAACATCGCCATCACAAATTTGAATTAAAGCATGAGGCATTGTTCCCATTCCTTTTCCACCCCACCATTTTCCTTGTGCGTCAGTGGAAACTTTTGTAATACCTGCAACATAAGTTGCATAGCCATCTCCTACTTGTGTGAGATAATCATCTTGTCTATCTGCCATTGAGAATACTGGAGTATCTCCAATTACTTTTAAAACTTCTCTAACATTAGTAGCGACACTTGTTCTTCTAGCAAGAATTCCATCAATAACGGATTCTAAGAATCCGAAGTCTTCATATCTACCAGTAACTTTTAATACTGGTTCCATGTTTTGGATGATATCTCCATCATTTAATGCTTCGATTTCTAAGTCTTGTGGGTTGTGAGCGAAAGTATGAATAACTGCGATTGCTTCATCAATACCACAGAGCATAGAATCATCTCTTCTTTGCAACCATTGCATAGTTACTTTATGCCCTGGTTTATTCTTTGTTACGATTTCTCTAGATTTTAAAAAGTAGTTAGCGGAATAAAATCCTTCTCCTAATTCCTTTGGAAAATTGAAAGTTTTGTTAGTTAATCTAGAAATCTTTCCTTGTTTTTTAAGTTCAACTTCTAACATGTTATTTTTCCCCCATTCTGAAAAAATCACTGCCGATAATATATAAGTCATCTAAGATATAAATCTTTGATTTATCTTCATCAATACCTAAGTCATAATGACTACAAGCGCTTGGTCTTTTTGTGATCATACCACTTGGTAGCATTACGCCTGTTTTTGTTAATACGAATCTATCCCCTACTTTAATCATGTTTTTAGGAAGAAGGCACTCTTTAATTGATTGAGGTCCATCCTCTAAGTAGCAGATATCTTTCTTTTCATCTTTATTTACAATCTCTCTTGCTATCACAATTTGATAACCGGAGTCATTTTTATAATCTAATTTTTCATTATTTCCTAACAAGGAATTTAATAAATCAATAAGCACATCACTAGGTAGATAAATCATACCGTTTGCTCTTATTTTTACAATTTTAGAAATGTTAAAGAAATTATACGCAATTGGAGTGTCATTGCTATAAGCAATGCCTAAATCTTTCTTTCTTACGTATTTACTGGCTTTGTTTCCATAGTTAAATACCACGATCAGAACATCGTGACCTTTAACATAGCGATAAAACATAGCGTATTCTTTAATCATCTTTTTACTAAAATCATCCTATGAATAGGAACTCCTTCATTTCTAAATGACAGCTCATATTCTGTTTGAGCATCAAAGCTATCATTGCCACCATAGTCTTCATCAATAGAAATTGCTTTAAACTTTGATGTTTCAATTACTTCTTTTGAGTCATTAAATAAATCGACATTGTCAGTCTTGAAGATAATCTTTCCATCATCTTTTAAGATAGTAAAATATCTATCTAAAAATGAAGATGCAGTTAACCTTCTTTTATGATGTCTAAGTTTTGGCCAAGGGTCAGAGAAGTTAAGGAAAATTGTGTTGACTGATTTTTCTTTGAAACTATCTAAAACCATAATGGCGTCATTAAACATTATCTTTGCGTTTGTAATATCATTTTCTACGAGTTTTTTCGCGCAAAAACCTGCACAAGTAACATTCTTTTCAATACCTACAAAGAACAAATCTGGATTGTTTTTCGCCATATCTAAAAGGAATTGACCTTTACCAGATCCAATTTCTAAATAGATATTATCTTCAAGATTTCTAACTTGCTCTAAAGAGAGTTGAACTTCTTGATGTTCCTCTAAATATGGTTTAGTCCAGGCTTTAAATTTTGTTCTCATTAAAGTTTCTTTCCTAATTCCACGATTGCCTTTGCAAATATTCCCATAGATTCCACTAAGTGGTCTACTTTAATTGATTCGTTTGGTGAGTGCATATGTGCATCCCAACCTGGATATTCCGCACCAAAAGCGATAACATTATCAGCTTCTTTAGCGTATGTTCCACCTCCAGAAGTTAGAGGTTTTGTTTCATAATCTCCAGTTTCTTCTTGATATACTCTCAACAAAGTTGAGACTAAGACTGAATCTAGAGGATAGTATAAGAGTTTAGATTCACTTATGACATTGATTTCAAAGTCATTGTTAGCGTCGTTAATATCTTTAACCATTTTCTTAACATCGATGTTATTGATGTAGCGGAAATTGACAGTCATATAGAACTTGTTATTTTCATAAGAAAGGATACCAACACACATTGAATTTGTACCCATTTCTTCGTTTTCATAGTAAGCATTAATGCCTCTACCACGAGTATCAGTGTATAATTCAGAAATCTTTTTGAGTTCTTTAGAATCTAATACTTCTCCTAAGATTGTAACTAAGTTAATTCCAGCGTTATCACCTTCCCAAGGTAAAGATCCATGAGCAGCTTTGCCGTAACATGTAACTTTAAGAACATCACCTAAATCATTAACTTCTAGATTCTTGTATTTTAAAAGTGCGTTTTTGACACTTTCATCATTCATTAAATAAGCTTCAGCTTTTTCAATAACTGCGTTAAAAGCCACACCACCTTTAAGTGATATTAAACCTTTAACTTCGAAGTTAGA
>CAMJAG010000055.1 GCA_946403545.1 uncultured Caryophanales bacterium
AAAGTTAGAGATAGAAGACTTTGGTTATCTATTCCAATGAATATAGTAACTAATGTTAGCTTTAATATATTTTTAAATTATGGACTAAAAAAGATGCCAATAAATGACATCTTATTTTGGGTAATAATAGTGTTACTTGAATGCCTTATTGTATTAGTTGAAGGAGGTTTCTATCAACTAATTAAGAAGGACAAATATAACTTATTATTTTCTTTGATTGCAAATGCAATTACCGCGATATACGGTTCATTATTGATCAACGCTATTTTCTATGTTATTTAAGTTTTGATTAGCTAATTTATCTTTTCTTTTCAATCTTGATGTAATTATTCCAACAACAATAGTGCCAATAATTAGGACAGCAGTAGGAAGAAAAAGTAGGACTATCTCGATATTTAGTAAGATATTAAGTTCTTCGCCCATACTAGACTCCTTTCTTGTTTTTCTTGCGTTTAACAAGATAAATAATGTCAAAAACAAGAATTGGAACACATACTGCAGCCACTAAAAGAAATACTAAAAGCGCTGGTGGAATAGGTATTAAAAATGCTAAACCGAATGTATTATAAATCATTGTTTGTTACCTTCGAAATTTTTGGATTTTTTATATCTGATGACGGTGGAAATAATAGCGTAGACAATGCCACCTATAAGAGCAAGAGCACCAAGGATGAGGAAAATTAATACAAAAATTCCTAAAACGGCACTAACTGAGAATACCCACTCAAGTCCGATAGTGTTATAAATCATTGTTGGCTACCTGCTAATCTCTTAGCTTTTTTACTTTTAATAATAGAGGAGACGATTGAATAAACAATCCCACTAATAAGTGCGAGAGCACCAATAATTAATAAAACGAAAATAATAACTCCAAATGCTGCACCATAGATAAAGATATTTTCCAATCCAATAGTATTAAAAATCATAAAAGATTCCTTTCCAGCCTCACAATTTTCTTTTTTCTAATTATAAATTAACATGTAAATCGTAAAAAGTATATTAAATTATGGAATTATCAATGTTTTTGGATTATTTTGAAAACTTATTAATTACTTTATATAGGTTGTTTCAAATTGTCCTAACAAAGTTAAGACAATAATGATACAATAATTTTACGGGTAATTTTGTTATCTTGTTGAAAGCAATCAGTAAAATAATTAGAATTAATTATACTTTCATTGGAGAAACTATATGGATAGAAACACTATTAAAGAGTTGATCAAAAGCAAGAATGTTTCCTATTTACGTTTACAATTCACTGATATGTTAGGTGAAATAAAAGCGGTGGAAATCCCTGCTGAAAAGATTGACGATGCATTAGACAATAAGATTATGTTTGATGGATCTTCTATTGAAGGATTTGTCAGAATTAAAGAAGCAGATATGTATCTTCACCCAGATTTAGATACTTTCTTAATTCTTCCTTTTGAAGATTCTGAACTAGGCGCTGTCGCACGTTTTATTTGTGACGTTTATATGCCAGATGGAAAACCTTTCACAGGTGATCCTAGATACATTCTTAAAAAACAAATCGCTAAGATGCAAGAAATGGGTATCGAAACAATGTATGTTGGTTTTGAACCTGAATTTTATCTATTCAAACAAAATCCAGATGGAAGTATTGCTACAGAATTAAGTGATAGAGCATCATATTTTGACCTTTCTCCATTCGCAGGATGTGAAAATATCCGCAGAGAAATGGCTTTAATGCTTGAAAAAATGAATTTCAAAGTCCAAGCAAGTCATCATGAAGTAGGTCCTGGACAAAACGAAATTACATTTAAATATTCAGATGTTTTAGATGCTTGTGATAAAGTTCAAACTTTTAAACAAGTAGTGAAAGTTATCGCAAGAAAACATGGATATATTGCAAGCTTCATGCCAAAACCACTTAACAAACAAGCTGGAAATGGTATGCACACAAATTGTTCTTTATTCTGTAAGAATAAAGGTGATTTATTCTATGATCCAAAGCAACCAATGCAATTATCTAAAATGTGTAAGAAATGGATTACAGGTATCTTAAATCACGCTAGAGAATTAAGCTTATTAACTAACCCAATCGTTAACTCTTACAAGAGATTAGTGTCTGGCTATGAAGCTCCAATCTATGCTTGTTGGAGTGACGCAAATAGATCTAGTTTAGTTAGAATCCCTGCTATTAGAGGAATGGGAACTAGAACTGAACTTAGAAATGTTGACCCATGTGCAAACCCATACCTTGCTTTAGCAGGTATCCTTGCTTGTGGTTTAGATGGAATTGAAAACATCAATGATAATGAAACTATTCCACCAGAAACAGATAACTTATTCTCCTTATCTGATGCTGAAATTGAAAATAGAAACATCGTTTCTCTCCCAGAAACATTACACGCTGCTATTCAAGAATTTAAGAAGTCAGATATTTTAAGAGAAGTTTTAGGTGATCATTTATTCTATAAATACATCACTGCAAAAGAAAAAGAATGGAAAGAATATCACACAACTGTTAGTGAATTCGAACTTAAAAAATATCTCGAAAGGTAATTATTTATGTGCGGAATTGTTGGTTCAATAGGACTTAAAACCCCTAGAGATTATATTATGAAAGGATTAAAAATCCTTGATTATCGTGGCTATGACTCTGCTGGTGTAGCTTTCCTTAATAATGGATTACAAGTTTTTAAGGATGTTGGAACAGTAGAACATTTAGACACAATTGTTCCTCAAGACATTAAAACTAATGTCATGATTGGACATACTAGATGGGCAACTCATGGTGTTCCTAGTAAAGAAAATACACACCCTCATGTTTCTTTCCATAAAAAGATATGCTTAGTTCATAATGGTGTTGTTGAAAATTTCGAAGAAATTAAATCATTCTTATTAAGTTGGGGCTATGAATTCTATAGCCAAACCGACTCTGAAGTTGTCGCTAACTTATTAGAACATTTCTATATTTCAAATAACGACATAGTCGGTGCAATTAAAGAAGTTATGCATATGGTTAAGGGTAGCTATGCTATCTGTTTCTTCTTGTGTGATAGAGATGACCAAATGTATATCTTTAAGCATACTTCCCCATTAGTAGTGGGAATTGGGGAAAACTTCTCATTAGTAGCAAGCGATGCTTCTCCAATGATTAACTTAACAACAAAGTTCATTGAACTTGCTGATAATGAATATGGAATCGTCACTCCTACAGAAGTGAATGTTTACTCTACTAAAGGAACAAAGGTTAAAAAAGATTATATCTATAAAGATGTTGAAGCAATTTCCCATGATTTAAAGGGATACCCTCATTATATGCTTAAGGAAATTGAAGAAATTGAACCAGTTGTTAATAAACTCATTAATACATATTTTAGAGATAACCAATATCAATTTGATCCAAAGTTATTAAAAGCACTAAAAACTAGTGACCATATTATGTTCATTGCTTGTGGAACAAGCTATCACTCTTCTTTAGTAGGTGGTAGATATTTCGAAGATGTTGGTATTTCCACAACTAAATATATCGCTAGTGAATGGGCATTCCATCCTACAACACCAGGAAATAAACCATTTATTATTCTTATTTCTCAATCTGGCGAAACTGCAGATTTAATTCACTGCTTGAGAATCATTAAGAAAAAGAAAATTAAGAGTTTAATTATCACTAATACTGGTGGATCTACATTAGATAGAGGATGTGATTTCTCTTGTTTATTACACGCTGGTATTGAAGTATCTGTTGCGTCCACAAAAGCGTATGTCGCACAAGTTACATTACTCGCATTACTCGCTGGCGCATTAGCGAAAAATGAAATCGTTGTTCAAGATATCAAACATTGCTTAGATGTTGTTAAAGATATCAGAGAAAACTATAAAGAAAAAATCAAAGCAATAGCAGAAGAAATTAAAGGTAAACAAAATCTCTTTTACCTTGGTAGAAGTTTCGATTACTACTTATCTTTAGAAGCTAGCTTAAAACTTAAAGAAATTAGTTATATTCATTCTGAAGCTATTCCTGGTGGTGAACTTAAACATGGTCCAATCGCTTTGATTGAAAAAGATACACCTACGTTAGTCTTTATTACTGATCCAGAAACCGCTGCTAGTATGAGAGGCAATATTGAAGAAGTTAAATCAAGAGGTGCACATGTTTATGTTGCTTCTACTGAAAACTTATCAAAACCAGGAGATGCAATAGTGGTTAAAAATTATGCTTATTATTTATCCTCTATCGCGATTAGTTCTATCGCATTCTATCTAGCGTATTATGTATCTCTCGCAAAGGGATTGAATGTTGATAAACCTAGAAACTTAGCTAAATCAGTTACAGTTGAATAATTCAGTTAAACTACAATAAATTACTCGCTTGAAAAATAGCGAGTTTTTTTATTATCAAAATTTTTCGATTTATTTTGACTATTATTCAATTTTTACAAATAATATTATCAATATGAAAGAGTTAAGAGTAGAACACTTAGTTAAAGAGTTCAAGGTAACTAGAAAGCAAAGATTATATCAAAAGCTTACAAGTAACACTCTTGTAGCGGTTAATGATATTTCTTTTACTTTAAAGCCTGGAATTATCTATGGTTTACTCGGTCCTAATGGTGCGGGTAAAACTACAACACTAAGAATGATTGCCTCATTGATTAAGGCTAAAAGTGGAAAAATCTATTATGACGGAAAGGAGATTAATGACAATATTCAAGAATACCGTTCAGAAATAGGTTTCCTCACAAGTGAATTAAAATTAGATGGTTTCTTCACTCCAAGTGAAACATTTACATATATGGGTCAACTTTATGGAATGAGTAGTGAAGAAATTGATAAGAAGAAAAATGAGTTATTCAATTCCTTTGGAATCAATAACTTTAGAGATATTAAGATTAGAGACTTATCCACTGGTATGAAACAAAAAGTTTCTCTAGCGGTATCTTTATGTCACTCTCCAAGCGTTATCATCTTTGATGAACCTACTAATGGATTAGATGTTTTAGCGGCTAAAGAAGTAGAAAATTTCTTACTTCAAATGAAAGATGAAAATCATATTATTTTAATTTCCACTCACATTTTCTCTTTAGTAGAAAAGTTATGTGATGAAGTTGGAATCATTGTTAAAGGAAAGATGATTTTAGACACTACTATGGAAGAAGTTCATAAAAAAGGTAGCGTAGAAGATGTATTCTTCTCAATCGTAGATAAGGGGGATATTGAATAATGAAAAATATACTTGTTATCTTCAAGAAAGAACTTAAAAGATTCTTCACTGATCGTAGAATGCTTCTTTCTATGTTCATCCCTGGTCTTGCTATCTATTTAGTGTACACACTAATGGGTAACATATTTAAAAACCAAACATTCTCAACTGCTACAAAAAATGTCACATATCAAGTAGCATATACAGATAACTACAATAGTGATAAATCAAATAAGCCTAAACTATTAAGCTATTTAGATGGTTATTTCTCCACTGAAAATAAAGGTAATAGTGTGGTCGCGACTCCAATTAATAAAGATGAAGTTACTACTTATGTAGATAAACTTAAGAAAAATGAATTACATCTTGTTATTTCTTTTACAGATAACTTTGAAAATAACTTATTTCTAGAAAATAGCAAAAACGGAATTAACATGTATTTCAATGGTGAAAAAACTGAATCAGAAAACATTTATTCCATCGCTAATGCATTAGTATCTCAAACTTATAATAACTATCAACAAAACATTGATTTAGACACTAACATGCCTATCACTAGTGATGTTGGCACGAAAAACGCTCAAATGGGCAAGATATTGGCTTTTATTCTTCCAATGGTTACTGTTTCATTACTTTATGCAACAGTCCTCTCATTCTGTCCAGAATCAATTGCAGGTGAAAAAGAAAGAGGAACTCTTGCTAACTTACTATTAACTCCTATTAAACGTAGTGAGTTTGTTATAGGTAAGATTTTAGCCTTATCTTTAGTAGCGGTTCTCTCAGGTACTGCTACATTTATAGGCTTAATTGCGTCTTTGCCTACACTGATAGGAGTGTCCACTCTACCATTTACAATTCCAGAGATGTTGCTATTACTGGTAATTATTGTTTCTACATTACTGGTATTTGTAGGATTTGGTGTATTAATATCCGCTTTAGCAAATTCAGTAAAAGAAGCAACAGCGTATATGGGTCCTTTATCAGTGCTTATCATGGTACTAGCTATGGTGCCTGCTATAGCAGGATTAAATGATTTATGGGTAGGATTTATACCAATTCTTAATTTATCCGCTTGTATATCTCAAATAATGGCGCAATCAAGTAATATGGCACTTATGCTAGGTATTACTGCGATATCCAACGTAATTTATTGTGGTATTTTAGTCTTCTTTGCCACACAATTATTTA
>CAMJAG010000056.1 GCA_946403545.1 uncultured Caryophanales bacterium
AAAAACACAACATTGGTTACGTATTCATCAATGGTGGTAACGACTCCATGGATACATGTAACAAAATGGCTAAACTCGTTAAAGAATTAGGCTTAGACATCGTTGTCGTTGGTGTTCCTAAGACAATTGATAATGACCTCGCTTGTACAGACCACTCTTTAGGTTTCCCAAGTGCTGCTAAATTCGTTGTTAACAGCATCAACGCTATGACAATGGATGCTAGCTGCTTCAAAATTGGTAAAGTCCATGTTGTTGAAATCATGGGTAGAAACGCTGGTTGGTTAACTGCAGCAGCAGATGTCCTTCCAGAAGCAACTAGACCAGACCTCATCTACATCCCAGAAGTTCCATTCGATTTAGAACAATTCTTAGTAGATGTCCAAGAAGTCTATAAGAGAAAAGGCTACGCAATGGTCGCAATCTCTGAAGGTATTGAATTCCCAAGAGAAACAAAATCCACACGTGTTGATGGTTTCGGCCATGCACAATTAGGTGGTGCTGCAGCAGACCTTTGTAGAATTATCGAAGATAGAACAGATTTACCAACACGTGCTGTTGAATTCTCTTTAACTCAAAGAGCGTTCCCTGCAACTATCTCCTTAACTGATAGAAAAGAAGCTATTAAGACAGGTCAAAAAGCTGTCCAAGCTGCTTTAAAAGGTAGAACAGGTAAGATGGTTATCTTCAAACGTGTAAGTAACAATCCATACAAGATTCAATATAAACTCGCTCCATTAACAAAAGTTGCTAATGCTGAAAGCGTTATCACACCAAACTTAATGGTAGATAGAACAAGATTCTCACAAGAATTCCGTGATTACATTACTCCACTTATCTCTGGTGAAGTAAAACTCGTCTATAAAGACGGTGTTGCCCAAATGGCACAATTTAAAAAAGAACTCGTTAAATAAGAATGAACAAATTAAGCAAGAACATATATTTTAAAACCAGTTTTATTAATTTATTAATAACTGCTTTATTATTTGTTCTTGCTATTGCTTTTTTCTTCTTCAAACTGATGGAAATTCCTCTTGGCATTTTATTAGGGGGAATTTTTGGCTCTTTAATATATCTAGTTTTTGGGGTGTTTGAAGGAAGAAAAATGTCTTATACAATAGTGGCGCTTATAGGAAAGACACTACTATATGTAATAGCGTTTGTTGGAATATGTTTTCTTTACTATAAGGCTGATGTAAAGATTTTTAATCCATTTGCTTTTATGGTGATGTATTTAATTCCAACGATTGTATTAATATTCGTATCAAGAAAGGAGAGTAACAATGCCAGAAAATGAAAGCTTAATAGAACATACTGCTAAGCATTTCTTTGATTTTGATATTGCACCAGAAGTCTATTCTTCTTTAATCGTGTGTTTTATCATTATTGTTTTTAGCATTGTTATCGCAATCATTTCTAAGCATAGAGATCCACTTAAAAAACCACATGGATTTATGTCCGTAGTGGAATATGGAGTGGAATTCTTTGATAAGTTCGCTACTGATATGATGGGACCTGCCTTTAAAGGAATGGGTGGATTTGTCATGGCTTTAGCCATGTATCTGTTCTTATCCTTTATATTTGGTTTAACAGGACTTCCTTCTCCTATGACTTATATGGCTATACCTTTGTCTTTAGGTTTAGTTAGTTTTGTCATGATACATGCGACTGCGGTTAGATATCAAAAATGGAAATATTTCAAACGTTATATTGATCCATTCCCTGTGTTTTTACCAATTAATTTAATGAGTATGTGGGCTCCATTGCTCTCATTAACTCTCCGTTTATTTGGTAACGCAATCGCAGGATTTGCTTTGATGACAATTATGTATACCGCTTTAGAAGCACTTAACCAAATGATATTCTCTTTCATGGGAACTTGGGGTGGTGCAATCGGAACACCAATTGTCACAGGTATATTCCATTTATACTTTGATTTATTCTCTGGATTCATCCAAACAACAGTCTTTATTTCCTTAACATCAATTTATATTGGTCAAGAAGGACCTGAAGATATTACGGATGTCCAAACAACAGAAATTTCTATGAAAGGAGGAAATTAATATGGGTGAAGCTGGTTATTATATCGCTGCTGCTATCGCTATTTTAGGTGTTATGCCATCTGCTTTAGGTGAAGGCATGGTCTGTGCTAAAGCTATGGAAGGTATTTCAAGAAATCCAGAAGCATATTCAAAAATCAGATCAACAATGATCTTAGGTTGTGCTTTAGTTGAAACTACCGCTATTTATTCACTTTTAATTAGTATTCTTTGCTTATTTGTCCACTAATAGGAGGTACACAAAATGGAACAATTATTTGTCACTCCTTTATATGCATCATTCATTGATAGCATTAATGAGGAGCTTAGCAAGATTGGTTCGAAGTTAATTCCTAACTTCTTCTCTTTTGTCGTGCAATTATTAGCGCTCATCGTGGTAATTATTATTGTTATGGTCTTACTTTTTAAACCAGTTAAAAAGACTCTTAATAAGAGAAATGACTACATTGAACAACAAATTTTACAAGCAAAAGAAAATAATGTATTAAGTGAACAAAATCGTGTTCAATCAGAACAAGAAATAATTGACGCTAGAAAGAAATCTAGTGAGATTATTGAATCCGCAAACAAAATTGCAGAAGCTCAAAAAGCTCAAATTATTTCTGAAGCACATGATAGTGCGCGTAAACTCAAACTTAATGCTGAAGAAGAAATACAAAAAGCAAAACAAGAAGCTATGGATGATGTACATAACGAAATCGTTAATGTTGCACTTGAAGCTTCTAAAGAACTCTTAAAAAGAGAAATCAATGAAGGTGACTCTGAAGAGTTTGTTAAAGATTTTTTAAAGGAAGTTAAATAATGAACGAAAGCCTTGCTAAGAATTACGCTGAAGCTTTATATTCTCTATCTCTAGATAATAACAATTATTTAGAACTTCAAAGCGAGATGAAAGCACTTAAACAAGTTATCGTTGAGAACAACGAATTTGTTTCTTTACTATGCTCAAGTTTTCTATCTTTAGAAGAAAAAGAAGAGATTATTGATAAGGTTTTAAACGGTTTTAACGAAGATATTAGATCTTTACTTAAAGTAATTTGTAAGAATAGAAGAGCCGCTATTATTCCAAATGTTATTGAAGAATTTAATTCTTTAGTTAACCACAAAAGAGGCATCTTAGAAGGTTTGGTTTACACAATTTATCCTTTAAAAGAAAAAGAACTTAAAGATATCGAAAGCAAGATATCTGAGATTGAAAAAGTTCCTTGTGAACTTAAAAACATAATCGACGCTACTATAATCGGTGGCGTGAAAGTGGCCATTAATGGCCATGTCTATGATGGTTCAATCGCAAACAAGATTGAACAAATGCGTTTAACCCTTAATAAATAGGAGGTCTTCAATATGAAAATCAATACTGGAGAAATCAGTGCTTTGATTAAACAACAAATCAAAGATTACAAACATAAATTTGACTCAAATGATGTTGGAACAGTGGTATCTGTAGGTGATGGTATCGCTATTGTCTATGGACTAGATCAAGCTATGCTTGGTGAACTTTTACTTTTCCCTAATGACATTTATGGCTTAGTAATGAATTTAGAGAGAGAAAATGTTGGTGCTGTTTTACTTGGAGACGCAAATTTAATTAAAGAGGGTGACGTTGTTAAAAGAAGCAAAACTGTTATGAGAGTTCCTACAGGCGAAGCTATGCTTGGAAGAGTTGTTAATGCACTTGGTCAACCAATTGATGGACTAGGTGAAATTGAAACTAAATCATCTCGTCCAATTGATGTTATCGCTCCTGGAGTTATGGAAAGAAAATCTGTTAACACTCCTTTAGAAACTGGAACTACTATGATTGACGCAATTACTCCAATTGGTAGAGGACAAAGAGAACTCATTATTGGAGATAGACAAACTGGTAAAACTGCTATTGCAGTTGACGCAATTATTAACCAAAAAGGTAAAAACGTTCTTTGTATTTATGTTGCTATTGGACAAAAGAATTCTACTGTTGCCCAAATCGTCGCTAAATTAAAAGAACATGACGCAATGGAATATAGTATCGTGGTGGCAGCTACAGCAAGCGAACCTGCACCTATGCTATACGTTGCACCATACGCAGCATGCGCTATGGCAGAAGAATTCATGCATCAAGGAAAAGATGTTCTCATCGTTTACGATGATTTAAGTAAACACGCTGTTGCTTATAGAGCACTTAGCTTATTACTTAAGAGATCTCCTGGTAGAGAAGCTTATCCTGGTGATGTCTTCTATTTACATTCAAGATTACTTGAAAGAGCTTGCAAATTATCTGATGAAAATGGTGGTGGTTCAATTACCGCTTTACCAATCGTAGAAACTCAAGCTGGAGATATCTCTGCTTACATTCCTACAAATGTTATTTCAATTACTGATGGTCAAATCTTCTTGACTACAGACTTATTTAACGCAGGATTTAGACCTGCAATTGATAGTGGACTTTCAGTCAGCCGTGTCGGTGGTAACGCACAAACAAAGGCTATGAAACAAGTTGCGAAATCTTTAAAGATTGAACTTGCTAACTTCCAAGAAATGAAATCATTCTCTCAATTTGGAAGTGACTTAGATAAGGCCACATTACAAGTATTAAAACATGGTGAAGTTTTAATGCGTGTTTTAACTCAAAGACAATATGAGCCAAAATCAATGGAACACGAAGTGTTTGATTTATTTGCTGCTCATCATGGTTATTTTGATAACGTTGAATATAATAAAGTCCGTTCCTTAATGGATCAGGCTTATGTCGATATAAAAGGTAGAGCACCAGAAATCTTCAAACAAATTGAAGAAGAAAAAGTCATTTCTGATGCTAATGAAAAGAAACTTAAAGAATTACTTGAAGATTTTATGAAAGGACAAGCTAACTAGTTTTTATGCCACAACAAGTTACTAACATAAAAAAGAGAATAGCCTCAATTAAGGGAGCATACAAAGTAACTTCAGCGATGAAGCTTATTTCTGCTGTCAAACTTAAGAAGTGGCGTAATTCAATGTTAGATAACAAGCTTTATGCAGAAGAACTTTCTAGTGTCGTTAAAGAAGTCTTTAAATACACAGAAGAGGTTAATAATCCTTACTTCCAAGTAAATACAAAAACTGATAAGAAATTATATGTAATTATTTCTTCCACATTAGGCTTATGTGGTTCTTATAACAACAACATTCTCCGTCTTGCAGATAAAGAGATTACTCCTAAAGATGACATACTTGTTGTCGGTCAAAAAGGTATTACTCATTTTGAAGAAGGAGAAAACGAATTAATCGAAGGATTTGAAGAAGTTTCAAATCACATCGAAAGTGGATTCTTAAAGAAGCTTTATAGCTTAGTTACGAGCAAATATCTAAGTGGCGAATATAAAGAAATCCATTTAATTTATTCCGAATATGTCAACGCTTTAGTGTTTAGAGCGAAAGATTCTATCTTACTCCCAATTCCAAAATATGAAGGTAAAGGTTTACTTCCTCCAATTATGGAACCAAGTAAGGAAGTGTTACTTGATAAACTTGTTCCAATTTATCTAAGAAGCGCTATTTATAGCAAGATTCTAGAAAGTGAAGTTTGTGAACAAGCAAGTAGAAGTAACGCTATGGAAAACGCAACGAAGAACGCTGAAGAATTGCTAGATCAATTAAACATCGAATTTAACAAGGCAAGACAAGGTGCAATTACTCAAGAAATCATTGAAATTGTGGCTTGTAGCCAAAACGTATAGGAGGTTATTTATGGAAAAGAAAAATGTAGGAAAAATCGTACAAGCTGTTGGACCAATTATTGACGTCCAATTTGCTAACCAACATCTTCCAGAATTACTAACAGCATTAAAAATTAAACTCCCTGAAGGAAAAGAATTAACAATCGAAGTCGCTCAACATATTGGTGATGACGTTGTTAGATGTGTTTCTATGGGACCAACAGAAGGTTTAGTTAGAGGGATGGACGTTATCTCGACTGACGCACCAATTACTGTTCCAGTTGGAGAAGCTACTTTAGGTAGAATGTTTAATGTTTTAGGTGAACCTATTGATGGACTTGATAATGCTGAATTAGAAAAAGCTGAAAAAGCTTCAATTCATAGACTTCCTCCAAAATTTAAAGATCAATCTGTTAAAACAGAAATCTTTGAAACAGGTATTAAAGTTATCGACCTTCTTTGCCCATATGTTAAAGGTGGAAAGATTGGTCT
>CAMJAG010000057.1 GCA_946403545.1 uncultured Caryophanales bacterium
GTTTTCGCTGGTGTTGGTGAAAGAAGTAGAGAAGGTAATGACCTTTATTATGAAATGAAATCTTCTGGTGTTTTAGGTAAAACTGCACTTGTCTTTGGACAAATGAATGAACCTCCAGGAGCAAGAATGAGAGTAGGTCTTACAGGCCTTACTTTAGCTGAATACTTTAGAGACAAAAAGAAAACTGATGTTTTATTATTCATCGATAATATCTTCAGATTTACTCAAGCTGGTAGTGAAGTTTCCGCTTTACTTGGACGTATGCCTTCCGCTGTTGGTTATCAACCAACATTAGCAACTGAAATGGGCCAACTCCAAGAAAGAATTACTTCAACAAAAGATGGCTCAATTACATCAGTTCAAGCAATCTATGTTCCTGCTGATGACTTAACTGACCCAGCTCCTGCTACAGCATTCTCTCACTTAGATGCTAAAACAGTTCTTGATAGAGGAACTGCCGCTTTAGGTATTTATCCTGCTGTTGATCCACTTAACTCTTCTTCAACTGCTTTGGAAGAAGCAATTGTTGGTAAAGAACACTACGAAACAGCTCGTAAAGTTATCGAAATCTTAGAAAGATATAAAGAACTCAGCGATATTATCGCTATCTTAGGTATGGATGAACTTTCTCCTGAAGACAAGAAAATCGTTGAAAGAGCTAGAAGAATCAGAAACTTCATGTCTCAACCATTCCATGTTGCTAGCCAATTCTCAGGTTTAGAAGGAATTTATGTTAAACGTGAAGACACTGTTAAATCAGTTCAAGCAATCTTAAATGGTGAAGGTGATGACCTTCCAGAAATGGCTTTCATGTATGTAGGTACATTTGAAGAAGCCAAGAAAAAAGCGGAGACTCTTAAATAATGAAATCTCTTCAACTTTTGATTTATACTCCAGAAGGAAAGGAATTTGATGATGAAGTGGACTTTGTCCAAGTTCACACTTCAGATAGCTATTTAGGTATTTTGCCTGAACACGCTCCACTTATTTCTGATGTTATTATTTCTAAACTTCTAGTTAGAAAAAATGGCGTTGATGAAGCCTTTGCAGTAGGCGAAGGTGTTTTAAATGTGAAACATAATGAAGTTAAACTCATTGTTTCTTCTTTAGAACGTGCTTCTGAAATTGATGTTGATAGAGCACTTGCTGCAAAGCAACGTGCGGAAGAGCGCCTTTCAAGAGTAGATTCAAAAGATGTTGATATTGCTAGAGCAAAAGCCGCTTTAGCAAGAGCGCTCAATAGAATTGCTGTTTCTGGTAAATAAACATGTTACACATCATTTTATATAGACCTGAAAAACCACAAAATACTGGTAATATTATGCGTACTTGCGTAGCAATTCACGCAAAATTACACATAATTGGACCACTTACTTTTTCTATCGATTCTAAAGATCTTAAAAGAGTGGGAATGGACTATATTGATGATTTAAAAATGGAATATTATGAAGACTATGAAGACTTTGTAAAACGTAGTCAACTTGATAATGTTTACTACATCACAAGATATTCAAACAAAGTTTATTCCTCATTTGATTTATCAAATCCAGTTAATGATATTGGACTTATGTTTGGTAGAGAATCCACAGGAATTCCTCACGATATCTTAAGAAGTCATCCTGATAGACTTATGAGAATCCCAATGGTGCCTGAGGCAAGAAGTTTAAATCTTTCTAACTGTGTCGCTATTGTTGCCTATGAAGTTTTAAGGCAACAAAAATACCCTGAACTCTCCACAAGCGAAGCAATTAAGGGTGAGGATTTCTTAATTAACGAAACTAAAAAGTAATTATTTATTTAATAAAATCTTTGTGGAATCCCTAACGGATTTTAAAGTAATAGTCTTATATGAAAGTAAATTAGCTTCTCCTAGTGAGGAGCCTTTTTTAACATTTCTAATTTGGGTGTAGTAGATGTCTCCAGCTTCTTGATTTGAGAGAATTAAAGCAATTTCAGCACCCACTAAAAGTTGTTCGTTTGTTGGATTTTCGTTGTGGATTACAACATGAGAACCATGCATATCTTTGATATGTAAATATGTATCATTTTTATTAGCCAATTTAAAAGTTAATTCATTATTTGCTTTAGCGTTTTTTCCAAAGGAAATCTTAGCGTTTCCAATAGTAACTGTACCTATAAAAGTAGGCTCATGTTTAAGCTTTAAAGATTTGTATTTATTAGGCACTAATTGTTTTGCTAAAGCAATTAATTCTTCTTCTTTCATGTAAGCGGAGGAAGTCAAAACGAAATTGAGATGTTCTATCTCTTGAATTGCTTTAGTTTTTTCTATTTCATTCATCTCAATAGTGCGTTTTGCCTTCTTATATTTTTTAAAATATTTTTCAGCATTTTGACCAGGAGATAATTTAGTGTCATATTCAATTCCGATTTCTTTGATGTAGTTATCTAAATCCTCAGGGGAATATGAATATCCTAAAATCGCAGATCCAATTTCAGAGTAGTGGATCTTCTCATTTGCATCTTTAATTGCATTATCAAGAGTGGTTAATTTCTTAGTTAAAGATTTGATTCTAATTCTGATGAACTTAAATAGTTCTTCAAATTTTTCTTTATCTCTAGTGTTTAACGAATCTAAATAGTATTTTTCTACCTCTTTTTTGATTTCATCTATAGATGTAGGTGCGTCATTATTTGCCTTTAAGTTGCTGTTAAGTGGTTGATATTCTAGATTTTTCACAACTGCACGAGACGAAGTTAATGATGAGTAGTGAGCGGCAAAAATGACAATATTTTTATCGTTACAAATAACTAAGTTAGGTCTTTGTGGAATACATTCTATGTAGAGATAGAATTTCTCTTTTTCATATAATTCATTAGCTTTTTGTAATTCAAAACAAAATACTCTATCTTCATTAAATAATGAGATGTTAACAATAAAAGCGTCTCTAACATATTTTCTTAAGTTATCGTTCATATTTCCTACGATTGTAGGAGGTACGTTATCTAAATTTGCTAAACACACAAAAGGAAAAGCGTGATTTAAAGAGATTAATAATTTTTCATTTTTTATCATAGATAAAGTAATGATATAATCTCTTGAATTTACTAAGGATATGTTATTAATACGACATCCTATGATTTTAGATGCTAATTCCTTTTGAATTAGTAAGAAATCATTATAACTTAAGCGTTTCATGTTTAATATTTTACCACAAATGGTTGACCTAAATATAATTTAGTTTTATTATTTTAACAATTACTTATGGCTAAAAAAGGTTTACTCATTATTCTATCTGGTCCATCTGGTGTTGGAAAAGGCACTGTTAGAAAAGCTATCATGGCTAAACATAAAGTGCGTCTAACATATTCTATTTCTATGACTACAAGAGCACCTAGAGCAAAAGAAGTCAATGGAAGAGATTATTATTTTGTGAGCAAAGAAGAATTCCAAAGAAACATTGATGAAGGCAACTTCTTAGAATGGGCAGAATTTGTTGGTAATAGATATGGCACTCCAAAAGATAAAGTGGATCAACTTAGAAATGAAGGAAAAAATGTATTCCTTGAAATTGAAATCAATGGTGCTACTCAAGTATTAAGCAAAGTCAAAGATGATAGGGTAGTCTCTTTCTTCCTTAAACCTCCTAGCATTGAACAATTAGAGAATAGAATTAGAAAGAGAAAATCTGAGACAGAAGAAGTCATTAGAGAACGCCTAGAAAAAGGTGAAAAAGAAATGTCTATGACTGAGGCTTATGACTATGTCATATTAAATGATGAAATCGATAGAGCCGCTGAAGAAATCATCTCAATCATTAAAGAAAAACAAAAAGCATAAATAGGACGAATAAAGTGAAGATATTACAAGTACTAGTAGAACATCGCAATAACCACTTAGATCGTCCTTTTTCTTACCTTTATAATGGCAGTAAGAAAATAGATTCCGGCTATAGGGTTAAAATAGATTTTCATAACCAACAACTCGTTGGCTATGTTTTATCTATTGAAGAAACTTCTAAAACTAAAGAAGAACTTGAATCTTCTCTTGGATATGACTTAAGTGAAGTAACCGAAGTAATTGATGACGCTCCACTTTTAAATGATGAACTATTAGAATTATGTGACAAAATCACTTCCTACTATGTAGCTAGTAAGATTTCAGTTCTTCAAACAATGCTTCCTAGTAGTCTATCTCCTAAAAGCTCATCTTTAAAAGCACCTAAAATAGCTTATGAATATTTCGCTACTATTAAAAACTACGATGAAAGTGGATTAACCGCTAAACAAATAGAACTTTTAAGACTTATTGATAGAGAAGGTGAAATAAATAAGAGGGATATTAAATCTAAAGTAATTTTAGAAAACCTTATTAAAGCCGAAAGAGTGGGTTTAGTTAGAAAAGAAAAAAGAAGACTAAAAGTCCCACATTATGAATATCAAAACCCACCTAAACTAACTAACGATCAACAAAAAGTATTTGATGAAATAAATAACTCGTCTGATTTAGTGTATTTACTTCAAGGTGTCACAGGAAGTGGCAAAACCGAAGTCTATTTAAGAATGATTGAAAAGACACTAAAAGAAGGCAAATCTTCTATCTTTTTAGTTCCAGAAATCAGCTTAACTCCAATGATGATGGAATATCTTTTAAGAAGATTTGCGGGCAAAGTTGCCATCCTTCATAGCGAACTTACCCCTGCAGAAAAGTACGATGAATATAGAAAAATTTCGAAAGGTGAATGTCAAATTGTCATAGGCGCAAGGAGTGCAATCTTTGCACCTGTTCATAATTTGGGATTAATCATTATTGATGAAGAACACACAGAATCTTACAAACAAGATAACGCTCCTTATTATCACGCTAGAGAAGTAGCGTTGATGAGAAGCAAGATGAATAATGCAAAAGTCATCCTTGGTAGTGCAACTCCATCTTTAGAAACAAAAGCAAGAGCGATTAAAGGAGTTTATCATCTTCTCAAATTACCAAAGAGAATCAATGAAAGAGAACTTCCAGAAACTCACATAATTAATCTTTGCGATAAAAGAAATATTGATAGAGAAAGTTACATTTTCTCTCTTCAATTAAGAAAAGCAATTCAAGAGACTTTAGACAAAGGCGAACAAGTTATTCTTTTGCTTAATAGACGTGGCTTCTCGACTAATATAACTTGTAGGAATTGTGGATATACTTTTGAGTGTGAAAATTGTGGTATCGCTTTAACCTATCATCGCACTGATAGCATGTTGAAATGTCACCATTGCGAACACGTTGAAGAATACCCAAAGATTTGTCCTAAATGTGGTGGAACTCATTTCATCAAATTAGGCTTTGGATGTGAAAGAGTTGAGGAGGAAGTAAATAGACTATTCCCTAACGCTAAAACCATCCGCATTGATAGCGATACAACTAAGTCTAGAAATAAGATTCCAACACTAATTGAAAAGTTTAGAAAAAAGGAAGCAAATATACTTATTGGCACACAAATGATAGCAAAAGGGCACGATTTCCCTGGTGTTTCGCTTGTTGGAGTAGTGCTTGCAGATATCGGCTTAGCTATGCCTTCTTATAGATCTAGTGAAAGAGTTTTCCAACTTATTTCGCAAGCAATTGGAAGATGTGGAAGAGGCGAAATTAAGGGTGTTGCTTATATTCAAACTTATATGCCAACTCACTACGTTTTTGCGCTTGCAGCGAAACAAGATTATGAAAGATTTTACATGACAGAAATGCAAAATCGTAAGTTACAAAATTACCCTCCATTTTACTTTTTGTCATCTGTAAATATCAGAGCGAAAAAAGAGGAAACTGCTATTGAAAATGCAGAACTTGTTATTGACTTTTTAAAGGATTATTTTGGAGATGAAAAAGCTATCATATTAGGTCCAATTTCTCCATTCTTCTCTTTAAGAAATGGCACTTTTGAGAAACAAGTTCTCGTTAAATATAAAAACGCTGATGTAGCAAGAGAAATTTTCACCGAATTATTTAATACTTTTAAATTCAAAAGCAACATTGAAATCTCTATTAATATAGA
>CAMJAG010000058.1 GCA_946403545.1 uncultured Caryophanales bacterium
TGATGCAGAAGATTGCGCTGATATGATTCATGATTTCTTACCAATCGCTAGAACTGTTATTGGTTTAAACAATTTAAAGATCATTACATTTGGCCCGAGACCACAAAACTTCTTAGCATGTAATGCTCCTATTAAGCAACTCTATAGCATCAATGTTGAAGTAGAAGAAAACAGCGAACTTGATTTATTTGAATCATTCAAAAAACACGAAAACGATGCAAGAATTCAAAATGTTGTTGAAGATATGACTAAAGAATTAGGTGTTGGAAACAAAATCCCATCAATCTTACCTAAGTTAGCACAATATGAATTAACACTTTTAGACTGGGTTGAAAAACATAAAGGCTATCGTAAATATGTTGCTATCGCTGGTAAGTGCTGGCCAGCATTCCAAACAATGTTCGGATTTGTTCCTTGCTATGTCAACTCAAGATTAACTGGAAGAGGCATTCCTGTTTCTTGTGAAGTTGATATCTATGGATGTTTAAGTGAATTTATCGGAACATGTGTTTCAGAAAGTGCTGTTACATTACTCGATATCAATAACACATTACCTAAAGAACTTTATAAACAAGACATTGAAGGTAAATTTGATTACAACTTTAGAGATACATTCATGGGCTTCCATTGTGGTAACACATGTGCATCACTTTTATGCCAACCAGAAATGAAATATCAAAAGATTATGGCAAGATCACTTCCTAGAGAAGTTACAAACGGTACTTTAGAAGGTGATATTAAACCAGGCAAAATTACATTCTATAGATTACAAAGCACATCAGATAATCATTTATATGCTTATGTAGCAGAAGGTGAAGTTTTACCAGTAAAAACCCACTCTTTTGGTTCAATCGGTGTATTTGCAATTAAAGAAATGGAACGTTTCTATCGCCATGTATTAATTGAAAACGGATTCCCACATCATGGTGCTGTTGCATTTGGTCATTATGGAAAAGCAATCTTTGAAGTATTTAAATATTTGAATGCAGAAAAGATTGGTTATAATCAACATGCTTCACTTCCATATCCAAACGAAAATCCATTTAAATAAAAAGATGCCCTGCGATAAAAACCGCACGGCTTTTAAATTACTATTTTTCTAAGAACTCTAACATATCGTTATAGACTTTTTGATTATCCTTTTCGTTTAGGATTTCATGTCTCATCTTCTTATAAGTAATAACTGATAAGTTTTTGAATCCAGCCTTTTCTAATACTTTCTTACTATTAGCTCTTCCTTTTTCTCCACCTGTGCATGGATCTTCTTCACCACCAGCAAGGAGAATCTTTAAGTCTGGATTAACTTCTTTGTATCTCTTTGCTTTTCCCATATATTTAAGAACATGGAATAAAGCAGAGAAGGAACCATTACTAAATTTGATGCCACAAAGTGGGCATTTAATATAATTATCTACATTTTCTTCGTTATAACTTAACCAGTCTAAATCAGTTCTTCTATCTTTAACTGCTTTTGTGTATGGGCCAAGGGCTAAAGAAGCTAAAAATTTAGATGATTTTTGCTTTCCGGTAAATGTCTTAACAATATTACCTAAGATAACTGCTAATCCACTGACAGGATTTGGAGCGACATAACCTGAAAGGATTACCTTATTATAATCTTTTGATCTTTCTTGTAAAACAACACGACCAATAATAGAGCCCATGGAGTGACCTAATAAACAAACAGGCACATCACCAAAACGTTCTTTGATATATTCGTAAATCCTTTTTTGGTCTTCAAGAAGAAGAACTTCACCTTTTTTATCAGCAATATGCCCTAATATAGGAGCATCTTCACCATGTCCTCTCATATCAGATACCACTACTGCATAACCATTTTTCATTAAAAACTCTGCAAAAGTGTAATATCTTTCTTTGTGTTCTTGCATACCATGGATGATTTGAATAACTGCCTTTGGTTTTTCACAAGCAAAAACAGCAAGTGAAAGATTGTAATCATTTGTGCTTTTTAAAAATAATTTTTCCATATTAAATACCTTGTACTTTTATATTATAAAACAATTTATCTCTAAATATAAGAAAAAGCCCAAAGGGCTTTGAAAAACTATTTGGTGGACCCGACGAGAATCGAACTCGCCACCCCTTCCATGCCATGGAAATGCTCTTCCAAATGAGCTACGGGCCCATAAGCAAATTGATTTTAAATTAGTATGATGTAAAATGCAACAAAAAGGAGTAGTTTTACTACCCCTTTAGTTCTAGTCTTTAGGACTTGTTATTGTCACTTCTTTGCCATAGCAGACAATGTGAATTGTGCCAGGTCCACAAGCAATACCAATGATAGGTCCAACCCAATATTCCACTACTTTAGCGTGGAGCTCTTCCTCAAATCTCTTTTTGAAGTAATCAGAAGTAGCTTGGCAAACTGCTTGTCCGATATAAATAACAGGGTTTTCAATACCTTCTGTAATATCTTGTACTAATTCAAATAGTCTATTAAGAGCTTTCTTAGTGCCTCTTACTTTTTCTTTAACATAGTTATGTCCTAATGTATCGGAAATGATAATTGGTTTAACATCAAATAAATCCGCAAAGAATGCTGCAGCACCGCTGACTCTACCAAATTTCTTTAAGTATTTAAGAGTTTCTAAAGTTCCGACTAAATTATATTTAAGTTTATTTTCTTCAACAAACTTCACTACATCTTCAAATGATGCGCCTTCTCTTTGTTTTTTAACTGCATCTACTGTTAATAGACCTAAAGCCATACCTGCTCTATTACTATCAATAGCGATCATCTTTCTTTCAGGAAATTGGTCTTTAAGTTCTTCAATAACCACTCTAACAAAGTTAACTGAGCCACTTAATACACTTGTGCAGCCAATATAAACAATATCGATTCCTTTTTCTAAATAAGGGATGAACTTTTCCTTAATTTCTTCAGAAGAGATTAAGCTTGTAGTAATTCTTAAATTCTCTTGCTTTGGCCAGTTATAAAGTTCTTCGTGTGAGAACTCTTTAAAATCTAAATCTGCATGGTAGTCTTTATCATCTACTTTAATGCCCATGCGTAAATAAGGAATATCGAATTCCTTTCTCATCTCAGTATTTAAATCACTTGCTGAGTCAGTGAAAATTTTATATTCGGACATAAACAATCTCCTAGATTATTCATATTATACACTATTTTGGCGCGCTCGAGACGACTTGAACGTCCAACCCCTTCCTTAGGAGGGAAGTGCTCTATCCAATTGAGCTACGGGCGCATAAAGAAGCCTTCTTATAGAAGGCCTTATAATTATTTATCGTATCCGTTAGGATTTTTCTTTTGCCAATTCCAGGAATCTCTACAAGCATCAAAGATATCTAACTCAGTTTTGAATCCCATTTCCTTGTATGCTTTATCACAATTTGCATAGTTTTCATCTACATCACCTGGACGGCGATCACAAATTACATAAGGAATCTTAATGTTATTAACTTGCTCAAATGCTTTGACTAAGTCTAAAACAGATGTTCCTTTACCTGTACCTAAGTTGTAAATAACTAAACCTGGTTTTTCTTCTAATTTCTTTAAAGCACATAAGTGACCACGAGCTAAGTCCACAACGTGGATATAGTCTCTAACACCAGTGCCATCATGAGTCTTATAATCACTACCAAATACATTTAAGTGGTCACGTTTTCCAACAGCAACTTGTGTAATGTATGGCATTAAGTTATTTGGAATACCATTTGGATCTTCACCAATTAAGCCACATGGATGAGCACCAATTGGATTGAAGTATCTTAAGATAGCAATATTTGCATCTTTATGAATTTTTGCATAATCCTTAAGTAAGAATTCAATATCAAGTTTTGTTTGTCCATATGGGTTTGTACAACCACCAACTTCATCATCTTCACAAAGCGGAACATGTTTTGGTACACCATAAACAGTAGCAGAACTTGAGAAGACTAAATTCTTAACGTTATGTTTTGCCATGTATTTAAGAAGCACCATTGTGCCACCGACGTTATTTGAAATATATAGTTCAGGTTTTTGTACACTTTCAGCAACGCTTTTAAGCCCAGCAAAGTGGATAACAGCGTCGATGTTTTCGTTATCAAAAATCATATCTAATTTCTTGCCATCAAGAATGTCACCTTCATAAAATCTTGGGGTTTTACCTGTGATTTGAGTGATTCTTTCTAAAACTTCAGGTTTTGAATTTGAGAAATTATCAATGATTGCAACATCATATCCGTTTTGAAGTAATTGAACTACAGTATGGGAACCAATATATCCAGTTCCACCAGTTACTAAAATTGCCATATTTATATCTCCTTAATTGGTTAAATATCCTTTTCAGTATTTAAATAATAATTTAATTCTTTGTTATTTAGCAAGTGCTAAGAACTCGCTTTCACTTAACACTGGAATGCCTAATGCTTGAGCTTTATCTAGTTTGCTACCAGCTTCTTCTCCAGCGATAACACAACTTGTTGCCTTAGAAACTGAGCCAGTAACTTTAGCACCGAGATTTTCTAATAATTCAGTAGCCTCTTTTCTTCCCATGCTAGAAAGAGTTCCTGTTAAAACGACTGTCTTACCAGAGAAGTATGAATTAGCAGCCATTGAAGTTGAACCTAAAAATTCAAAGTTAAGTCCTTCACTCTTAAGACCCATAATAAGTTCAATCTTATGTGGATCTTTAAAGAAGTTTGCAATTGATTTAGCAACAACCGGACCGACATCTGGAAGTTCAATAAGTTCTTCTTCAGTTGCGTTACTTAAAGCATCAATATTTTTATAAACTCTAGAAAGGAATTTAGCCATTTTGGAACCAACTTCTTTAATTCCTAAGCCAAATAACACTCTTTCTAAAGAGTTTCCTTTTGATTTTTCAATCGCTTCTAAAAGGTTATCGATTGATTTAGATTGCCAACCATCCAAAGCGATGATTTCGTCTCTATGGTTATATAATTCGTAGATATCTTGGACATTACGGATGAATCCTTGATTAAAAAATTGTTCACAAACCTTTTCCCCAAGACCTTCAATATCCATAGCGTCTTTGCTTGCAAAGTGAATTATTTGTTCAATCATCTTTGCATCACAGTTTGGATTAGTGCAGAAATGCATTGCATCTACTCTTGTTAGTTCACCACCACAAACAGGACATCTATCAATCATCTTATATTCTTGTTCAGTGCCATCTCTTCTTTCTAAGACAACCCTAACAACTTCAGGAATAACATCTCCTGCTTTTCTAATAACGACATAGTCACCAACTTTAAGGTCTTTTTCTTTAATAAAGTCTTCATTATGAAGGGTTGCTCTTTGAACTGTAGATCCAGCGACTCTAACTGGCTCTAAGACAGCGTTAGGAGTAATCTTACCAGTTCTACCGACTGTATAAATAATATCTAAAAGTTTAGTGATAACTTCTTCAGGTGGGAACTTATATGCAATTGCCCAACGAGGTGTTTTTGCAGTATATCCAAGTTTGTCATATAAGGACATATCATCCACTTTGATGACAATACCATCAATGTCGTACGGGAGGCTTGGTCTTTTCTCTGTATATTCGTTAATATAGTCAATAACCTCATCAATTCCTTTACAAATTCTTCTTTCTTTATTTGTTTTGAAGCCTAATTCATCCGCTTTTTTAAGAGCTTCTGAGTGATATCTAATTCCGAAATCTTTAGCGTTAACAAAGTAATACCA
>CAMJAG010000059.1 GCA_946403545.1 uncultured Caryophanales bacterium
CATCTCAAGGTGGTGGTGCTACATCAAAAACACCTGCAACAAGCATTCCTGCTCCAGCAAGTGGCTTCGCATTTGATGATAGTCAATTAAACACTGCTCAAGAAATCCACACAGAAAACCAACTTAAATATTTAAATTGGAATGGCGAATACTATAAGATTACCGCTAGTGATTTAGATAGATTCCAAGCAAGTGGTAAATCAAATAGCTCCACTCCATTAGCAGTTAAACTTAACTGGAGTTACACAGCTCCAAGCGGTAAATCTGTTTCTTCCTTTAAAGTAGCTGTTAGCCAAAAACAAGATTTAAGCAATTCGTTTACAGTTAATGGAACAAGCGCTCAATCTATTTCCATTTATAACTCATTCTTAGGCACTAACTATTTCAAAGTTATTGCTACATTAAATGATGGAACTACAGAAGAATCCGCTGTTAAAACATTTAAAGTAACTACACAAGCTCCACGTAACTTAAGTGTTGGTAATTTACCAAACTGCCGTGATACCGGTGGTAGAACAACTTATGCTGGTGGCACAATTAAACAAGGTTTGATTTACCGTACAAGTGGTAATAAGTTTGATAATAGCAGTGCACCAGATGCTACAGCTAAATCCATCTTAAAAGATGTATTGAAAGTTAAAACAGAAATTAACGTTGCAGATAACACTGGTTATAACATTTCCATTAGCGGCACAAGTGTTAAAACTGCATTCATGGATTATGGAAAAACTCCATATTCCAATATGTCTAGAAACTCACAAAGAATTAGACAAGTATTTGAAATCTTAGGTAACGAAGCAAATTACCCAGTTTATTATCACTGCCGTATCGGTACAGATAGAACTGGTATCGTTGGTATTTGCTTAGGCGGTTTATTAGGTATTCCATTTAACGAAGTTATTCAAGATTATGCATTCTCTAACTTCGCTCCAATTGATGGACAAAGATATCCAAATAAATTCCCTGCAGCAGAAACTGAAAGTGCTAGCCAAGATGGTAATGGTGATGATCCAGCAAAATATATCGCTGAAATCTTAGCTATGCCAGGTAAAAACTTCCAAGAACAAACATATTATTCATTACTTTCTTTAGGTATTCCTGCTGCTACATTAAATAATGTCATCGATATTATGACTGAAGGTAATAAAGCAGAAATCCCTGCATATAGCCTTGCTACAGCAAATGATATGACACTTGAAGGTGGTGCTACTAAGAAAACTGGTGGTTCTGATTACAAAGATCCAGCAACTTACGTTGAATTAACAAATGGCAAATCCGCTAGCTTTAAAGTTAATGTTTCCGCTGGTGATGCAAATGTTGTTGCATTCTTAGGTTGTACTGACAAATCTTCTACAACTAAATTAGCAAGTGGTATTGATCTTAAAATTGACGGTGTTTCTCAAACAATTATTGATAGAAACCACTGGAGATGTGGCTTTGGTACTACATCACGTACAGGTTGTACAGGCTATATGTTCATCAATTTAGGCAAATATGGTTTAACTGCTGGCGAACACACAATCACAATTGCTGGTAAGAGTAATACTAAATACAATTTAGGCACAATTGGTGTATTTGGTGTTGGTGGTTCTGGTCAAGGTGGTCAAGGTGGTGGAACCGAAACTCATGAACATAACTTTACATATGGTAATGCTATTGAAGCAAGCGGAACATCAACTCACTACGAAGGTACTTGTTCTTGTGGTAAAAAGGCTGTTAAATGGTCTGTTAACACAAATACAAGTGGACAAGCTACAACAAAAAGAGGCGAAAAACTTTCTACAAATGGTAACTTCTTTGAATATAAAGTTACTTACACAGGAACCTTAAGTGGAAAATTATATGTTTTAGCAGGTGTCGATACATGGAATCAAAACTCTGGTTATGGATTCTTCTATAACAACGCTGCTAACTTAGAGTTCTCTATTAATGGAGCTGTCGCTACTATTACAAACACAAAATCTTACGCTGATAATGGATGCAAAGAAGGCTCTGATACAGATGAAACAAAAGCAGCTTTAATGGAAGTTTGTGCAGCAAGTTTACAAGATGGTACAAACACAATTAAAGTTACTAGAAAAGGTAGCCGTTCCGCTACAATGTACGATTTCTTCGTCATTGAAGACTAAACATTTATATAAATATAAGGCAACTTCGACATGAAGTTGTCTTTTTATTTGCTTTGTTTACTAAATTATTGTGACAAATGGCTATCTTTTTAATATAATGGGCTTGTATTAAAAATACATAACAAATGAAAACATAAAAGGGGGATTTTTTATGTTTAATGTTTATGAAAGCTTTTTGGATAGAATTATTATCGCGGGCTATCCAGCAAGTTCCTTCTTATGGGGATTAGGTTTTCTAGTAGTAGGATTAATCCTATTAGCAGTATCTATTCCTTACTTTATCTTTAGATGGTATTTAGGTAGATTTAAATACATTTCTGGCGATAAAGAAATGGAACGTAAGTACAGAAAAGCTAAAAAGAGCGAAAGAAAGGCAATGAAAGAAGAAGTTTCAATGCCTGTCAAAAGAGTTGCTTTTGTTAAAAGAAGTTTACCTTGGTCTATTCCAGTATTAACAGTGGTTTGCGTTGTCTCGCTAGTAGCAGTCGCAGTCTTACCAGTTGTTTGGGAACAATTAATGGTTACTTTATCAGGTTCTCACGTAAAAGTTATTGATACTGAAACAAGTAAACAAGCTGCAGCAGAAGCAAGAGAAAACGTTGTCACTATTGAGGAAGAAGGTATTGTTCTTCTTAAAAATGAAAACAACTGTTTACCACTTAATACAGAAGCAAATAACAAAGTTAACATCTTTGGTTCATGTGCTTTCGGTATGATGTATGGTAATGGTGGTTCAGGTACATTCGCTACTAACTGGACTAATGGTATCGTTGAAAGACGTGCTCTTAGATTTAATGAAGCAATGGTTTTAGAAGATATCGGATTTGAATATAACGAACATCTTTATAACGTAGTTGCTAATAACTTTAAGAGAAAAGGTACATATACAGCGGCAGATCCTGGAGATTATAAGATTAACACTGGTGTTAATACATATAACTATGCAGAAATCGTTTCTACATGTGTTCCTTATGAATATGAAGTTCCTGCAGCACAATACACTAATGCAAATTTACCTGGTTTAAGTGGTCAATCTTTATTAGATGAAGCAAAAGAATATTCTGACACTGCAATTTATTGCATTTCTAGATACGGCACAGAATCTCAAGATATGAAGACTTCTGAAATGCAAATTAAAACAGAAGAAAGAAATATGATCACAATGTTAGAGAAAAACTTTGAAAAAGTTATTATTCTTCTTAACGTTCCTCAAACTATTGAAGCAGGATTCTTAAACGAAGAAGGAATTGATGCTGCTTTATATGTTGGCCATCCAGGTTTAACAGGCACTAAAGCTATTGCAGAAGTTTTAGCAGGTAAAGTCAATCCTTCAGGAAGACTCGTTGATACTTGGGCATATGACGCTAAGAGTGCTCCTAGCTATCAATCATTTGGTAATGACACAACTCTTACATTCTCAAGTGGAAGAAGTGGTGAACCATTTGTAGAATTCGTTGAAGGTATCTATGTTGGATATCGTTACTATGTAACTCGTGCAATGACTGATGATTCATTCAACTATGATGAACAAGTTCAATACTCATTCGGTCATGGATTAAGTTACACAACATTTGATCAATTTATTGATTCTTATAAAGTTGATAAAGATAAACAAACAGTGGAACTCACTATCGGTGTTAAAAACACTGGTGATGTTCCAGGAAAAGATGTTATCCAAGTTTATACACACGCTCCATATATTCCAGGTGGAGTAGAAAAATCTTACTATTCTTTACAAGAATTCGCTAAAACATCAGTTCTTAATCCAGGTGAAACAAAAGGTTATAAGATTGAATTCACATTCAGAGATATGGCTAGCTGGTCAACAGAAAAAGGTTGCTATATCCTAGATAAAGGTGATTATGAAATCTCATTAAGACACAATGTTTGGGATTATTTTGAACCAGCAACTGGTGGCAAAAATAAGAACATTGTTAACATCAACTTAGCAGATGATATCGAATATAGAACAAGTTATCAAACTGGTCATGAATATGAAAATATCTTCCAAGAAGTTGAACAAGGACCAAATGACACTCCAATTCAATACTTATCACGTAATGACTGGACAGGCACTTGGACAAATAAAAACGACATCAATAGAGCAGGTGTTGCTGCTAACTTAGAAGGTGGCAAAGCTCTTGGTGATTGGAACTTCTCTGATAATCAAATCGAAGGTGACGCACCTACAACAGGCGCAGGTAACGCGATTACATTAAGAGATTTAAAAGACGCTGATTGGGATGATGATAGATGGGAAGACTTATTAGACAATATGTCCCGTAGCGAAATGCAAGACTTAATCGATAATGGTGGATTTAAAACAAGCAAAGTTTCTAGCATTGCTAAAGAAGAATCTAAAGATTACGATGGTCCTGCAAGTGCATTCCACTCTGGTACAGGTCACCCAAGTGAAGTATTACTAGCTTCCACTTGGAATAGAAATATGGCAGAAATCATGGGTAATTCCATTGGCAAAGAAGGTGCTGCTAGAGGTATTACTGGTTGGTATGCTCCTGGTATTAATATTCACCGTTCACCTTATGGTGGTAGAAACTTTGAATATTATTCAGAAGACCCACTAATCTCTGGCCAAATGGCAGGTTATACATCAATTGGTTTATCTAAATATGGTGTTTACGCATATGCAAAACACTTCGCACTTAACGAACAAGAATATAATCGTGAAAAATTATATTGTTGGGCAAGCGAACAAGCTATTAGAGAAATCTACGCTCGTGGATTTGAACATTATGTCAATCTTGGTGGATTAGGCTTAATGACATCCTTCAACAAAGTTGGTTCTTATTGGGCAGGCGCAAGCAAACCTCTATTAACTAACTTATTAAGAGAAGAATGGGGCTTCCATGGTGTTGTTGTTACTGACTATTGCTATTCCGCAACTATGGGTGCTAACGTTGGCTTAAGAGCAGGTAATGACTTATGGCTCTTAAAGAACTCATCCTATGGTGCTGCTCAAGTCTATAGTAAGACTCCAAACGACGCTATGAAGTTATTCAGAAGAGCATGTAAGAATATTCTCTATGCATGTGCTCATTCCAATAACGTTTGGACATTAGAAGACTATCAAGCTGTCGGCATTGATGAAATCGTCAAAGCTACTGATAGATCATAATCTAAAAATTTAACAAAAATAAAAGATGCCATCAATTTGATATGAACCCCAAAAGTTGGACAACCAACTGGAGGGGTTTTTATCATGAGATGGACAAAA
>CAMJAG010000060.1 GCA_946403545.1 uncultured Caryophanales bacterium
ACGCTATTACCGAAGATACAATTTTAGTCAGTATTATGGCCGCTAATAATGAAATCGGTAGTGTTAATGAAATCGAGAAAATTGCTAGGAAACTAAAAGGCTATCCAAAGATTGCTTTCCATGTTGATGCGGTTCAATCTGTCGGCAAAATCGATATCAATTTCAAAGATGTTGATCTTGTAACTTTAACATCTCATAAAGTTCATGGACCAAAAGGTGTTGGATGCTTGATTAAAAGAAAGAATTTAGATATTACTCCATTAAATAATGGTGGTGGTCAAGAAGGTGGTCTTAGAAGTGGAACGACTTCTGTAGACTTAATTGTTTGTTTTGCTAAAGCTCTTAGAATCACAATTGAAAATGAGAAAGAATCATTCAAGATTGTTTCTAAATTTAGAGATTTGGTATGGAATTACGTTGAAAATCATAAAGATTTATACGAAATCAATAGTGGTTTAGAGAATCCTTATATTATCAACTTCTCTTTATTAAATAGAAAAGCAAGTGTTGTTGTCGAAGCTTTAAGCAATGAGAACATTATGATTTCTTCTATTTCAGCATGTCATTCTAAAAACGAAAAATACTCTCATGTTGTAAAGGCATTAGGTAAACCTGAACAAATATATAGAAATACATTAAGAGTTTCTTTTGATGAAACAAACACTGAAGAAGAAATTAAAATCTTCTTAGAAAAATTAGACAAAATAGTGGGAGAAATTAAACAATGATTAATTATTCTCATATTATGGTTCGCTTTGGTGAATTATCCACTAAAGGAAAGAATAAAAAAGACTTTATCCGTATCTTAGCGGAAAATATTAAACGTGGATTAAAAGAATACGAAAATTTATCCTACGAAATCCGTTATGACCATATTTATATCGCTCTTAACGACACTCCATATGATCCAGTTATTTCTGTTTTAAAAGATATCTCTGGCATTAGAAGTGTTTCTCTAGTTTATCGATTAGAGAAAGATATAGCTAAGATCAAAGCAGATTCCTTAGAACTGATTAAGAACGAAGAAGGTAAAACTTTTAAAGTTTTAGCTAAAAGAAGCGATAAGAAATTCGAATTGACTAGTGAAGAAATCACTAGAGCAGTCGCTTCAAACATCTTAAAAAACACAACTTTAAAGGTTGATGTACATAATCCAGATATTCCTTTAAATATCGAAGTTAGAGATGAAGCTGCTTATATCTTCTTTAAAACATACATATGCGCGGGAGGATATCCTCTTGGTGTAGGTGGTAAAACAATGCATATGCTCTCTGGTGGAATTGATTCTCCAGCAGCAGCATTCCTCATGATGAAAAGAGGAGTTACTATTGAATGCATTCACTTTGCTTCTCCTCCATACACTCAAATGGGTGTCATCTATAAGCTTGAAGACTTATTAAGAGTTTTAAATAAATGGCAAGCAAAGATTAGATTACATATTATTCCATTTACCAAGATTCAAGAAGCAATCTATGATAACGCTCCTGAGAGTTATTGTATAACTCTTATGAGAAGAATGATGTTCCGTTTAGCAGATAGATTAGCACGTAGAAGAAAATGTTTAGTTATTTCTTCTGGTGAATCAGTAGGACAAGTTGCTAGCCAAACTCTTCAATCAATGAGAGTTATTAATGCAGTAACTAATATGCCAGTGATTAGACCATGCGCTGTTATGGATAAGATTGATATTATTGATCTTTCTAAAAAGATTGGAACATATGAAATCTCAATTAGACCATATGAAGACTGTTGCACAATCTTCACTCCAAAGAATCCTAAGACAATGCCTCAAGAGGAAGAAGTGGTGAAGTTTGAATCTAAATTTGATTATGAATCTCTCATAAACGAAGCTCTTGCTAATGTAGAAGTGAAATTCATATCAGATGAAGATGACTCAAATAACTTGCTATAAAAGAAAAAGAACGCCGAAGCGTTCTTTTTTAAATATTAGTTTCTAATTATGATACTAATGTGTATGTTGGATAAGAAACTGCGCAGCTCTTAGAACCAGACATTGAAGCATTGAGCTTAAGTGCTGCTGTATAGCCTTGACCACTTCCTGAATAATCTATCTTATAGGAAAGGTTAGAAAGCATATAGTCGTTAATTGTAACTAAACAATTGAATGAGTAGTTAATCTTAACGCCATTAGCATTAGAGCTACCTTTTTGTTTTGCTTGGTATGATAAATTACCATCGCCTTTTGAATACCATTTTTCGGATGATTCTATTTTTAATCCTGCAACAGCACCTTCAATATTGCCAGCTAATGAGCCAATACCATCGGTGATGTTTTCAATATCTGCTTCAGCTAATTCTGATTCTCCGAGATATGCTTGGAATGCGACTTTAGCTTCAGCTTCTGTCATTTGAGCTTTTGTACCAGTGTTTTTACCATCTTTATCGCTGCTAACTTCATGGAAGTAGCCGTCTTTGTAGTAAGCCCATCTTGTACCTTTTTCAGTTTCTTTTTGACCACCTGAATTTTCAACGGAATCAATTTGTTCGAATAAGAATAATTTATCCATGTCGTATCCAGTTTTCATTGTTACAGTACCATCCATATTGCCGGATGATTCACCGCTAGCACTAATCTTGATTGTCTCTTTGACTGTTATTGTGTAAGCGTGTGGAACTTTGTCTTCTGGTGGGTTTAAGATTGCGGCTTGTTTAGCTTTTGCTTCATTAGCTGTGATTTCAGAGCCGAGGTCTTGACATGCAGTTAAAGAAACGAGTGCTAAAAATGCGCCAAAAATTCTTAATGATTTTTTCATATATTAAATATGTCTCCTTATGTCTCTATTATAGACTATTTATCGTAAATAAAAAGACTATTTTGAGGTCTTTATAAAATCTCTCATTATAGTCTAATTATTTTAATTAAATATTTTTAAATAAGTTATATGGAATTAGTTAAGTGATCTAGCGTATCCACTAAGATTTGGATATGTAGTTTTCCAAGATTCACTGCCATTGGAACTTAATTTTAAAGTGATTTTTACACCGCTATATGAAGCTGTGGCATCCATTGACACTTTGGTCATTACATAATCGTTAAATACACCTGTCATTTTAATGGCGAAATTTAATGTAGTATTACCAGATTTTCCTCGAACATTCATCTTAACTTTGCAAGTTAAATTGCCTTCGCCTTTAGAGTAGAATTTGCATTCATCTTTTTCGTAAACACTTAAGTAGTATTTTTCGAGAGAAGTTTCATTTGTAGTATCTACTGAACTAATAGTGCCATCAGTTAAGCTAGATAAATCGGAAGATTTTGTGATGTAGTTATCTAATAAGTATTCTTTTGCTTCAGATTGAGACATTTTTACAGAAGAATATGTTTTAGTACCTGTTGCACTTTGGAGAGCATCAATTAAAACACCATCTTTGTAATAGATATATTCTTCTTGAGTAGCAGATGCAGATTCACCAGACATGGAAACTGTAGCTTTAGCTTTTGAGTGATAGTAAACAGCAGTTAAGTCATAATGAAGTTGCGCTGTTGAAGTACTTGTCATAGTAGTGGAACCAGAACTCATTTTTAATGTAAGTTTATTGTTATAACCATAAACATTTTTTAAATGATCCTTTGCTTGTGCTTCATAATGAGCTTGTTGTTTTAAACCTTCTCTATATTCTAAAGGTTCGCCTAAACTTTCACATGCGGATAAGGATAGGATTGCTAATACGCTAGCGACTAATTTGAATGATTTTTTCATATAATTTTTAAAACTCCCTGATTTTGATTATATATAAAGAATATAAAGAATAAAATAAAAATTTTAAGTTTTAATTAATTCAAAAAAATTCCCACAATTTCGTACAAAAAAAGGACTTTTTCAAGCCCTTAATTTTAAAGAAAAGTTTATTTCTTATTTGAGATTGTCTTTTGCTAATTTAACTAAATCGCTGAATGCTTTTGCATCATTGATAGCTAATTCAGAAAGCATCTTACGGTTAACTTGAACGTTAGCGTTCTTTAAACCGTGCATGAATACACTGTAAGAAATGTCGTTCATTCTGCATGCAGCGTTGATACGTCTGATCCAGAGTTTACGATAGTCTCTCTTGATTTCTCTACGGGAGACATATGCATAGCGTAAGCTGTGCATGACTTGTTCTTTAGCTGTTTTGAATAATAAGTGTTTAGCGCCGAAGTAACCAGAGGCTCTTTTTAATACTCTCTTACGACGTGCATGTGTGACTGTGCCACCCTTAACTCTTGCCATAATCTAGTGACCTCCTTCTTATTTGACGATAAGGAACTTAATTCTCTTGTAATCTGTTGGGTGAACAGATGTTTGTTTCATTAAGTGTCTCTTTTGTTTAGTTGTTTTGTGTGGGGCTAAGTGTGAAACATAAGCATGATGGCGAACAACTTTACCACTGCCTGTGATCTTAACTCTCTTCATGAGAGCTCTTTTGCTTTTCATTTTTGGCATAAGATTTTCCTCCTACTTTCTAATAATTCAATTTGTTATTTCTTTTTGACTGGTGCAAGAATTGCAACGAGCCAACGACCATCCATTGTAGCTGGTTTTTCAACTACAGCGACATCCTTTAAGGATTCGATGAATTTGTTCATGACTTCTTCACCAACTTCGATATGTGTCATTTGTCTTCCACGATATCTAACTCCAACTTTAACTTTGTTACCAGCGGATAAGAACTTAATAGCTGCACGAGCTTTAGTTTCCATATCATGTCCACCGATTTGAGGTGTAAGTTGAATTTCTTTGGTTTCGATTACATGCTGGTTCTTCTTAGCTTCCTTAGCTTTCTTTTGTTGCTCGAAACGATATTTAGAATAGTTGATAATTTTGCAGACTGGTGGTTGTGCATTAGGCGCAACGCAAAGTAAGTCCATATCGTATTCATTTGCTTTTAATTGTGCTTCTCTCGAAGTCATTGTTCCGAGTTGTTCACCATCAGGTCCGATTAAAAGGACTTTTGGGAAACGAACAGCGTCATTAACTAAATCTTTGTTTTGGTTGCTTGGTTTATTGGATTTACCAGCATATTTGTTGTCTATGATAATTCATCACTCCTTACTAACAAAAACGGATGCTTTTCAGCACCCGTTAACAAATCTAACCCCTAGATTGTAGCGTTAGCCAACCAATATATTTCGGTCTGGCGAGAAGCGGGTGCCTCTGCTTTCTACGTTTTTTGCGTTGTTATATTATCATTTGAAATGATATGTGTCAATTAGTTTATTATATAAAACTTATTTTGTCTTATTTTTGACTTCATCATGGAGTAATTTGACGAAATCCGCGAATGGCACAGTGATTTGATCTTTTTGACCAAACTTACGATATGTAACAGTGTT
>CAMJAG010000061.1 GCA_946403545.1 uncultured Caryophanales bacterium
AATAGGAATATTTAAAGAAAGAATGTCAGGAGAATAATGAGGAGAAGTAGGATCATAAACTGAATTAGGACCACCAGTAAAGATGATACCTTTATAGTCATTTTCTTTTATTTCAGAGACACTTATATTGTTGTAGTTTTTAATTTCAGCATAGACGTTTAAAGAGCGCACTCTCCTTGCGATTAACTGGTTATATTGTCCACCAAAATCTAATACAAGTATCTTATCCATAACTATCTCCTACTTTGTTATTTTCACTTTAATTCCTAGCAAATCCTTATTCTTTTCTAAGATTGGATTAACTTTATTAGTGAGGAAGTCCACTACTTGTTCACTAGCTCTTCCAATATATTTACTAGGATTGAAATATTCTTTTTGTTTGTCTTTAGAGATATTTAATTTCTTAGAGTTACAAAGTCTTTCGAATAAGTCATTCTCTAATCCTTCTTGTTTAACTCTATTACCCGCTTCTATGGAGAGCCTTCTAATCTCTTCATGAAGTTCTTGTCTATCTCCACCTTCTTTTACCATATCCATTAGGATATTTTCGGTAATCATGAATGGGAGTTCTTCTTTTAAATGTTTTTCTATTACTTTGGAGTTAACCACTAATCCATCAGTGACATTGATTAATAAATCAAGCACTCCATCAATTGCAAGGAATCCTTCAGAGATAGCAATTCTTCTATTAGCAGAGTCATCAAGAGTTCTTTCTAACCATTGGCTAGATTCAGTCATATATGGGTTTAGTGAGTTAGCGATTACGTATCTAGCAATAGATGCAATTCTTTCACTTCTCATTGGATTGCGTTTATATGGCATTGCAGAACTACCGACTTGACTAGATTCAAATGGTTCTTCAATTTCTTTTAGATGTTGAAGGAATCTTAAATCATTAGTAAATTTAGTAGCACTACTAGCGATACCACTTAAAACGTTATAGACTCTAGCGTCTACTTTTCTTGTATATGTTTGTCCGCTTACTGGATAGCAACCATTAAAACCCATTTTCTTAGCAACTAAGTTATCAAGTTCTACTGGTTTTTCTTTATTGCCAAATAATTCAACAAAGCTTGCTTGGCTACCTGTAGTGCCTTTACTTCCTAATAATTTAAGAGAACTTGATACATATTCAAGGTCTTCTAAATCCATTAAGAAATCTTGAAGCCACAAAGTGGCTCTTTTACCTACAGTAGTTGGTTGAGCTGCTTGTAAGTGTGTATATGCAAGTGTTGGTAAATCTTTATAATTTAAAGCGAATTTAGCAAGGATATCGATGACATTTACTAGTTTTTTCTTTAATAAATCTAGTGCTTCTTTCATTACGATAATGTCAGTATTATCTCCTACAAAGCAACTTGTTGCACCTAAATGAATAATACCTGCTGCTTTAGGACATTGATCTCCAAAAGCATGGATATGTGCCATTACATCATGACGGAATTTGAGTTCATATTCTTCTGCTTTATCGTAATTTATATCAAAGATATGCGCTTTCATTTCATCAATCATTTCAGGAGTAATTTGAGTTAAACCTAACTCCATTTCTGCTTCTGCTAAAGCAACCCAAAGTTTTCTCCAAGTAGAGAACTTTTTATTAGGAGAGAAAAGATATTGCATTTCTTTTGATGCATATCTTTCTGAGAATGGGCTTACATAGATATCTTTATTACTCATACTAATCACCTTTTTATATATGAATCTCTTTCTGGTCCTACAGAGATATATTTTATAGGACAACCAATACTCTTTTCTATGTATTCTACATATTTCTTAGCATTGGTAGGTAATTCATCCCAAGTTTTGACATTTGAGACATCTTGTTTCCATCCATCAAGATACTCAATGACTGGTTTACAATCTTCGAGTAAGAATGGGAATGGGAATTCATCTATTTGTTTTCCATTTAATTCGTATTTAACACAAACAGGGATTTTATCCATGTATGAAAGGACATCTAACTTTGTTAGAGCGACACATGTAGCGTTTTGAACTTCTACGCCATAACGAGTAGCAACGATATCAATTGGTCCCACTCTTCTTGGTCTACCAGTTTTTGCACCATATTCTGCACCTGCTTCTCTAAGCTTATCCGCTTCTTCTCCAAACCATTCTGAAACAAATGGTCCTTCACCAACACAAGTAGAATATGCTTTAACTACACCAATGGTTTCATCGATGTTAACACTAGCTAAACCACTACCTAAAGGAATATAACTTGCTAATGTATTTGAGCTAGTTGTATAAGGATAAATACCATAATCTAAATCTCTTAAAGAACCAAGTTGTGCTTCAAATAATACACTTTTACCAGTGTTTTCTGCTTCTTTTAAGAGTTTTCCGGTATCACAAATAAATGGTCTAAGTTTTTCAGTATAATCTTCTACCCATTTATATAATTCTTCTAATTCAATAGGATCAGCGTTATAGACTCCTCTAAGAATAAGGTTTTTCCATTCTAATAAGTCTTTAACGTGTTCCTTTAAATGTTTGGAATAAATAAGTTCTCCTAAAAGGATTGTTTTCTTTTGATATTTATCACTATAGAAAGGAGCAATACCTTGTTTAGTGGAACCATATTTTTTATCTTTAAGTCTTTCTTCTTCTAAAGCATCTAACATTTTATGCCATGGGAATAACAAAGATGCTCTATCTGAAATCTTTAGATTATTTTCATCTACTGTTACTCCACGATTGCGTAAGGAAATAATTTCTTCCCATAAACTTTCAGGATCTAGCGCTACCCCATTACCTAGAATATTCACTATACCTTTATGGAAGATACCAGATGGAATTAAGTGTAAAGCAAATTTACCAAGTTCATTAACTACAGTATGACCTGCATTACCCCCACCTTGATAACGAACAACGAAGTCATAGTTTTTACAAAGTAAATCTACAATTCTACCTTTACCTTCGTCTCCCCAATTTATTCCTACAATCGCACAGTTTTTCATATTATTGCCTGACTTTCTAATTAAAGTACTGAGAATAAGATTTTTCCATATCCCGGATATGGCCAAATAGCTTCTGGAGTGATTCGTTCAGCAGCATCAATATTATCTCTAAGTTTAGCCATAACTGGGATTAAATTATCTTTGATAAAGTTTGCTTTTTCAATTCCTTCTTTGTTATTGATAGAAGTAAGGTATCCTTCTAATTCAGAAACATTATCTTTAGCGTTAGTTAATAATGTAGAAAGTGTCTTTAATAAGCCTTCTTCATAATCCACTATTACATTTGCGTAAGCTTGTTTCTTAATTAAGATAGTTTCTGCAATCTCTTTAGAGAATCTAGCAATAGCAGGTAAATAGTTTTCATTAGCCATTTCCACCATTGTTCTAGCTTCAATAAGCATATGTTCAATATAGCTTTCTACTTGAGTAGCGTATCTAGCTTGTAATTCACTTTCAGAGAAGACATTAACACTCTTAAACATGTTGATGTTCTTATCACTGATTAAGTAAGGGAGACAATCTGGAGTAGTTTTTAAGTTATATAAGCCACGTTTCTTAGCTTCAATAACCCATTCATCTCCATATCCGTTACCATTAAATAAGATTCTCTTATGAGTGGATACTTCTTTCTTGATTAACTTAACAATATTTTCTTTAGAATTATCTTTTTCTAATTCATCTGCGAATTCTTTTAATACACTCGCTACTGCAGAGTTAAGTACGATATTGCTACCTGCGATTGAATTAGAACTACCTAACATTCTTAATTCGAATTTATTACCAGTAAATGCGAATGGAGATGTTCTATTTCTATCAGTGTTATCTTTGATAAAGGATGGAATAGAACTTACTCCTAAGCTAAGTAATGATTTCTTACTGTCTTTAGTAAATGAATCATGATCGATAGCGAATAATGCGTCAGTTAATTCATCTCCTAAGTAAACAGAAACAATTGCTGGAGGTGCTTCATTTGCACCTAATCTATTATCGTTACTTGCGGTTGCAACAGAGATTCTAATTAAATCTTGGTATTCATCCACTGCTTTAATGACAGCAGTTAGGAATAAATAGAATCTAAGATGATCTTCAGGAGTCTTACCAATAGAGAGTAAATTAGTACCTGTATCAGTACCCATAGACCAGTTATTGTGTTTGCCACTACCATTGACACCAGCGAATGGTTTTTCTGTTAATAAACAAACTAATCCATGTTTTTGTGCTACTTTTTGCATTGCTTCCATTGTGATTTGGTTATGGTCAGTAGCGATATTACAACTTTCATAGATAGGTGCTAATTCATGTTGAGCAGGAGCAACTTCGTTATGTTCTGTTTTTGCAGGTACTCCTAATCTCCATAAAGTTTCATTAAGTTCTTCCATGAAAGCTTGTACTCTTGGTTTAATACTTCCAAAGTAATGATCTTCAAGTTGTTGTCCTTTTGGAGCAGCGGTTCCAAAGAGGGTTCTACCACAAAGCATTAAATCAATTCTTTGTTTGAATACTTTTTCATCAATTAAGAAGTATTCTTGTTCAGGTCCCACCTGTGGGACAACTTTATTAGCTTTAACTCCTAAGCATTTAAGAACTCTAAGAGCTTCTTTATTTAAAGCATCCATGCTTCTTAAAAGTGGAGTCTTTTTATCAAGAGCTTCTCCTCCAAAGGAGCAGAATGCTGTTGGGATATATAATGTATTTCCTTTAACAAATGCATAACTTGTTGGATCCCATGCAGTATATCCTCTAGCTTCAAAAGTAGATCTAAGTCCACCACTAGGGAAACTAGATGCATCAGGTTCTCCTTTAATTAATTCTTTTCCAGAAAATTCAGTAATAGCTTCACCATTTTCAAATCCAATAAAACCATCATGTTTTTCTGCTGTAATACCTGTTAAAGGTTGGAACCAGTGCGTAAAATGTGTGGCACCTTTTTGGATAGCCCATTGTCGCATAGCGTTAGCAACTTCATTAGCCACAGTAATATCAAGTTCTTTGCCTTCGTTAATTGTGGACTGGAGTTGGTCATATGCTTTCTCTGAAAGATACTCTTTCATCACGGCCTTATTAAAAACATCTGAGCCGAATAATGTTTCAAATTCCTTATCCATTTTGGTTCCTCCTATTCATTAATTTAAAAAGGATAATGATCTTTTTACTATTCGATTTTACTTAAAGCAAAATCATAAATCTAATACATATAATATTAGTATTACCATACGATTTTCGTATGATAAAAAATAACTAGAGAAAAAGGGGAAAATTCCCCATTTTTCGTTTTATTCTACATCTTGTAAAGCGTCGTAACCTTCTTCACCGGTTCTA
>CAMJAG010000062.1 GCA_946403545.1 uncultured Caryophanales bacterium
TCTTCTATTTTCTCTTCATATCTTCTAGTGTCTAAGCTAGTGATAGGTTTTAAAACAGATTTTAAATCACTTACTTTTAGTAAATGAATTAATAATTGTTTTATTTCTCCTTCAGGAAGTTCATTAGTCTCTTTAAATACTTGATAGTTTTGGAATAAAACTGGTTCGTTATATTCTCTATCACCATCTTTATTCTTAATCTTTAAAGTAAGTTCAATATTTAGAGGTTGAATAATTCTAAATCTAAGAACACCTATATTGTTTTTAATAAAGTGGTCTTCTGTATCTATATAGATATTAGTTTGTAATATAAAAGGATGTTCATTACTTCTTCTAAGTAAAGGAGTAAGAATATCATAATAATTACTCTCCGAGATCATCACTCTATCTTCACATTCAATATTAAGAGACATTTTTCTAATCCTTATTTGTTTTATATGATACAATATTTTCTATGAAAGTGACAGTTTTTACTTCCCCTAATAGGAATGATATTGATTTTAAAAAAGAAGTGATATCCTCTTTAAAAGAAGCAGGATTTACTATTGATGATAAAAATCCTGATGTAGTTATCCACTTAGGAGGAGATGGTACATTCCTTAGAAGTGTACATAACTATATAGATAAATTAGATTCAGTTAAATTCGTAGGTCTATGTATTGGTACATTAGGATTTTTCTATGATTATCAAAAAGATGATCTTAAAGCTTTAATAGAAGACTTAAAAGTAGAAAACTATGATATTTCAGAACATAGAATCTTAGAGACCAAGATTGATTATGAAAAGAAATCTGAAACTATCTATGGTGTGAATGAGATTAGGATTGAAAACCCATTCCATACATTAATATGTGATGTATTTGTAAATGGGGAATATCTTGAAACATTTAGAGGTAATGGTTTGCTCGCTTGCTCCTCTTTAGGTAGTAGTGCGTATAACAAATCCTTAGGTGGCGCATTATTACCTCATAAAATGGATTTATTAGAATTGACTGAAATTGTTTCAATCCAAAATAACGCATTTAATTCTGTTGGCTCTTCATTAATATTTGACGCTGACACACACGTTTTATTAAAAGGACAATTCACTCAAAACGCAGTAGTGGGATTTGACTTCTCTACATCAAAGAATGAATCTCCTGTTGCTTTGGATATCTTCTTAAGTAACAAAAAAGTAAAAATTATTAGACGAAAAACTTACTCTTATATCAATTCGATTAGAAAGAGTTTTATAAAATAAAAGACTTAGATTTGCTCTAAGTCTTTTTTGATCTCTGCTGTTGGAAAACCAATGACGTTTTCTATGCTTCCAATAACTTCCTTTACCACTGGGAAGTCTTTATCTTGTAAACCATACGCTCCCGCTTTATCCATAGGAGATCCAGTAGCGATATAATCATAGATAAACTTATCTGATAGCTCATTAAATAATACTTTAGATTCTACTACTTTATTAATAATCTTATCTTCTTTAAATATAGCGTACCCAGTATAAACAACATGATACCTACCAGATAACATACGTAGCATTTTATAAGCTTCATCTTTATCTTTTGGCTTACCAATAATCTTGTTATCAATAACCACAATTGTGTCAGCAGAAATGACTACGTCATTTGGATAGTCTTTAGCGACTATCTCTCCTTTTTCCTTAGCAATGAATTTAACTATATCTTTTGGATCAGTTAATTCATGAGGAAAATGTTCATCAGCGTTACTGATGACCACTTTGAATAAAGGAGAGATATCTCTCTCCATTAACCATTTTCTTCTAGGGGACTGACTCGCTAAAATATACATACTAATTCTTAGACATGATTACAGGAATAATCATTGGAGAACAGTTAGTTTTATCAAAAATTGCTGCACTTGCGACAGATTTAATAACTGTCTTAAGTTCTGCAAAGTTAGTTTTTGTCATTAATTTTTCTCTAACTGCTTTTTCCACTAAATGCTTACATTCATCAATGAAGTGAACACTTCCTTGATTAATTAAACCTTTAGAATAGAATTCTGGTGGGACAACAATCTTGTTGTTTTTGCTATCAATAGAAATAGTGATAGCGACCATTCCATCATCTGTAAGGTTCTTTCTATCTTCGATAACAGCATTAACTAAACCATTAATGTCTTTACCATCAATATAAGTATTACCATGTTCAACTGGATAACTACGAGTTACTTTATGTTTAGATAAAGTTAATGTATCTCCGTTATCTAAGATAAAGGAGTTTTCTAAAGGAACTCCCACTGTTGCAGCGAGTTCACTATGGATTCTAAGCATTCTATACTCTCCATGCATTGGCATAAAATACTTAGGTTTTACAAGCTTAAGCATTAATCTAAGTTCTTGTTTAGATGGGTGACCTGATGAGTGAATATCACTTAAAATAGAATTTGTAACTACTTCAGCACCTGCTCTTGCGAGTTGATTAACAACTCTTTCAATCATGATTCCATTTCCTGGAATAGCACTAGAAGAGAAGACCACTGTATCACCAGGTTGAATATGAACATCTTTATGTTCTCCATTAGCGATTCTACTTAAAGCTGCCATTGGTTCACCTTGTGAACCTGTACAAAGAATTAATATCTCACTAGTTCTATATTGTCTAATATCTTGAACTTGAATAATTGAATTATCTGGTACATGGATATAGCCAAATCCACGAGAGATTTCGACAGCTTTTTCCATACTTCTACCAACAATTGCTATCTTTCTTCCCATTTGCACCGCAACTTCACATATTTGTTGAATACGAGAAATGTTACTTGAGAAAGTAGAGATAATTAATCTACCTTGAGCGTTTTCAAAGACTTCTTTAATAGAATCTAAAACATTCTTTTCACTAGGAGTATATCCTTCTTGTTCTGCGTTAGTGGAGTCACTAAGGAGAAGATCTACACCTTCATTACCTAATTGTGCAATCTTAGTTAAATCAATATCTGGTCCAATTGGAGTTAAGTCCACTTTGAAGTCGCCAGTGGACATAATTCTACCTTCTTTAGTGTCTACGACAACACCAAAGGAGTCAGGAATGGAGTGAGTTACTCTAAAGAAAGAAACTCTCATTGAGTCTACATTAAATACAGAGTTATCATCGTATTCAACAATCTTTGCTCTATCTCCAATTCTATATTCTTCTAATCTATTTTTAATTAAGGCTGCGGCTAATCTAGGTGCATAAATAACAGGGATATTAACAGTTTGTAATAAGAAAGGAATACCACCAATATGGTCTTCATGACCATGAGTGATAAATAGTGCTTTGATTTTATTTCTATTATTTTTTAGATGTGTAAAATCTGGAACGATATAGTCAATACCAGGAAGTTCTACTCCTGGGAATCTAACACCAGCATCAATAATGATGAGTGTTTCTTCATTTTCTATACAATACATGTTTTTACCAACTTCACCTAAGCCACCTAATGCATATATCGAAATTGGCATTGAAATAATTCTGTTCATTTGCGCCTCCTTAAAACATTATAAATATGTTTTTGGTTTCGCCTATATTATAGCAACAAAAATATAAAATAAAAGAAAATGTTTAAGCATTTTCTCTATTAGTTATTTATTAATATCTTATTTAATTAAATAAGTTCTTCACCAGGTAGTGGTGTATTTGGTCTAGTTGGATCAATTCTATCGTAGAAGAATTTTCCATCTAAATGATCGTATTCATGTTGCAATACAATAGCATCAAATCCTCTAGCGGTTAGCTCAATATCCATATCTCTTAAAGCGTCATACGCTACTAGTTTAATCTTGAAAAACCTATGTGAAAGTCCCTTATGCTCAGCATCAACAGATAGACAACCTTCTCCATTTTCTAAAGCGCATTTCTTAACAGATGTTTCAATAATTCTAGGATTCACTAATTGATATTTAACTTCGTTTTCTTCACTGTCTTTGTAATAAATTACAAACATTCTTTTAAGCACTCCTACTTGAATAGCAGCCATGCCAACACCTGGTTTGATGTTATGCTTAGCAGCGTATTCTTCATCTTGAGATCTAATTAGATAGTCAAGCATGGAGTCTAATAATTCTTTATCTTCTTTATTTAAAGGAAGCTCTACTGGTAGAGACTTCTTTCTCATTATTGGATTTGTATCTTTAAAGATTTTAAGTTTCATACGCATATATTTTATCAAAATATAATTAATAAATTAAGTTAAACGAAATAAAAATAAATTCTTTACATTCTATCTTATTTATTTATAATAATACACAACAAATAAGGAGGTACTAATTATGAAACCAGTTAAAACTATTGATAAAACATTGATGTCAGTCTTTGCCTTTTTCTTATTAGTCTCTCTTTTAGCGTTGTTTATGTTCTTTATAAGAATGATACCTATTGAAGGATATGGCAAAGTTTACTATGAAGGTGACACTAGAATCATTGTCATGGGTTTTCATAATTCAAATGGTTCATTCTTTGAAAAATCCACCCAAATGTTCTCGGCATTTGGCACATTATATGATTATCAAAAATGGTTACCAATAGCTACAATGATATTGTCTGGTCTTGAAATTATCTTTGGAATTGGAATCATAGTATTTGCTAAGAAAACAGATAAATATGATGACAAAATTAGACTATTAAAATACATATTCATTGGTGTTGGTGTTGTGATAGTGATATTCTTCTGTACAACATTCATTCTCGCGGTAGCTAATCATGGTGGTCCTGCAGTAGAAGTTGTCAATGATAGAATTTACTTCAGAGTCAAACATATTGGTGACGAACACATATATGCATAAAACTAACAGGGTTAATCTTTATTAATCCTGTTTTTTTGTTTACACTATAAACATGGAAAAAGTATTCGAATTAGCGTACCAACTTAAATCATTACTAGATAATGATGAAAGAGTAATTAAATGTAATGAATTGGAAAAGATAATGTCTAATGATGAAACCGCGATGAAATTATCATATAAAAAAGATTTAGCAGTGGATTCTTATGACTTCGCTATTTCTCATTTTCCTAAAGACTCTAAAGAAGTTAAAAAAGCTCAAGAAGAGTTACATCTAGCAAAGCTAGAATTAGATAAATGTGAATCAGTTAGAACCTATTTAGACGCTTACTCTAAAGTAAGAGATTTATACATGGAAATAAACAGTATTTTATTCTCATTTATAAATAATCATTTATGTAACAAAGGATGTTAATAATATATGTCAATGCGT
>CAMJAG010000063.1 GCA_946403545.1 uncultured Caryophanales bacterium
ATGTTTAAGATTCCTTAATGAAGATCCATGGGAAAGACTTAGACAAGCTAAAAAGGTTTGTAAAAATACAAAATTACAAATGCTTTTTAGAGGACAAAACATTTTGGGATATCGTCACTACGCTGATGATGTTGTCGAAAAGTTTGTCGAAAAATCTATTAAAAATGGTATTGATATTATCCGTATTTTTGATGCTTTAAATGATATCCGTAACTTAGAAGCTGCGGTTAAAGCTACAAAGAAATATGGTGGTGAATGCCAAATCGCTTTAAGTTATACAACTTCTCCAGTTCACACAGTTGCATACTATGTTGAACTCGCTAAGAAGATTGAATCTTTAGGTGCAGATTCCATCTGTATTAAAGATATGGCTGGTGTTTTATTACCAGACGCTGCTTATGAACTTATCAGCGAACTTAAGAAAAATACAAAGCTTCCAATTGAATTACACTCACACTGCACAGCAGGTGTTTGTGAAATGACATATTTGAAAGCTATTGAAGCAGGATGCGATATCGTAGACTGCGCTATGGCACCATTCTCTGGTGGTACATCTCAACCATGTACAGAATCTATTTGTGCTGCTTTAAAAGGTACAAAATATGATCCAGAACTCAATATCGCTAAACTCAATGAAGCTAGCGCTATTATGATGCCTGTTAAACAAAAATACTTAGATAACGGATTATTAAATCCAAAGGTTTTAAGTGTTAATCCAAACATCTTAAAATACCAAGTTCCTGGTGGAATGCTTTCTAACTTAATTAATCAATTAAAACAACAAGGCGCTTCTGATAGACTTGATGAAGTTTTAAACGAAGTTCCAAACGTTAGAAAAGATATGGGTTATCCTCCACTTGTTACTCCACTTTCTCAAATGGTGGGTACTCAAGCTGTTATGAATGTCATTACAGGCGAGAGATACAAGATGGTTCCAAAGGAAATCAACGAATACTTACATGGTAAATATGGACAATCTCCAGCTCCAGTTGATGAAGATGTTCGTAAAAAAATCATTGGCGATGACAAAGTCATCACTTATAGACCTGCTGATGATTTAAAACCAGAGTTTGAAGGTTTAAAGAAACAATATAAATCTATCGCTAAGACAGATGAAGATGTTCTTTCTATTGCATTATTTGGTGACGTTGCTATTAAATTTTTAGAGCAAAGAATTGAAGATGCAAAACCAAAGACAATTAAGGTAAAGGCATAGTTTATTATGATGAACTGGTTATTAGAAGCAAACGAGGCTACTTCCGCTGAACCAAATTGGGGTAAGTGGGGCGAAACAACAAACTTCAATCTTACTGATGCTTTATTAGTATCTTTGATTGCGGTTGTTATCGTTTTCTTCATTCTTGCCTTGATCATATTTATTTCTTGGATATTCCAAGTTTCAATGGACAAAATCAATGCATCCACAAAGATTTTGCCTGAACCACAAAATAAACTCTTGGATGAAGATGAAGATGCAGTAGCTGCAGTTATGGCTGCAATTATTGATTTCAATAAACAAACTGGCAAAGATGTAAGAGTTGTCAGTGTAACGAAAGTAGAGGATTAATTATGAAAATCTATAAAATCAAAGTTAATGGTAAAACTTACAAAGTCGAATTAGAAGCAATGGATGAAGTTGCTTCAAAAACCCCTGCAAAAGTTGAAGAAAAGAAGGTTGAAGCTGCTCCAGTAGCACCTGCAGCACAAGTTACAGGTGAAGGTAATGGCACACCAGTCGTTTCTCCAATTCAAGGTACAGTTTTAGATATTAAAGTTAAAGTTGGAGATAAAGTCAAAAAAGGACAAACTGTTTGTATCGTTGAAGCAATGAAACTTGAAAACGAAGTTGTTTCTACAGCAGATGGTATTGTCAGCGAAGTCTTAGTTACAAAAGGCGCATCTGTCGCATCTAAGGCTCCATTAATCATGGTCAAATAATTATGGGCAAATTTTTTGAGTTCATTGGCGAGTTCTTTCAAAGCTCTGGTATAGCCGGATTCTTTGCTGATGGTGGTTGGAAAAACCTCATCATGATGGCTATTGCTTTAGTTTTGATTTTCCTTGCTATTAAAAAGGATTTCGAACCATATTTGCTCCTTCCTATTGGATTTGCAATGTTACTTGTTAACATTCCATACGCAGGAACGGAGTTATTAGGGGAAGATACAGCGTTTATCGCTTTCTTATCAAAAGGTTTACCAATATATCCATGTTTGATATTCCTTTGTATCGGCGCGACTACCGACTTTGGACCTCTTATTGCTAATAAGAAGACAATGTTATTAGGCGCTGCTGCACAAATTGGTATCTTTGCTACATTTATTGGCGCTATTGCAATTGGTAAAAACTGCTTAGGTTGGACTACATTTGGTGCTGAACAAGCATCCGCTATCGGTATTATCGGTGGTGCTGATGGTCCTACAGCTATCTTAGTTACAACTAAATTAGCACCTGAAATGTTAGGTACAATTGCGGTTGTTGCATATTCCTACATGGCATTAGTACCAATTATTCAACCTCCAATTATTAGACTTTTAACTACTAAAAAGGAAAGACAAATCAAAATGGAAACTCCTAGAGAAGTTTCTAAAACAGAAAAGATTATCTTCCCAATTCTCGTTACAATTATTACTTGTTTATTAGTTCCTAGCTGTGCTCCACTTATTGGATGCTTAATGTTAGGTAACTTAATTAAAGAATCTGGTGTTGTTCCAAACATCACAAAGACATTATCCAGTGGATTAATGTACACAGTTACAATTATCCTTGGTATCGTTGTTGGTTCTAAGACAGACGCAGGTCACTTCTTAGCAAAACCACTTGAAACATTATTAATCTTCGGATTAGGTATCTTGGCATTCTCAATTGCTACTGCTGCTGGTATTTTAGGTGGCAAAGTCATGTGTGTATGCACAAGAGGCAAAGTCAATCCAATGATTGGCGCTGCTGGTGTCTCTGCTGTTCCAATGGCAGCTCGTGTTGTCCATAAAGAAGGTGTAAAAGAAGATCCAACAAACTTCTTATTAATGCACGCTATGGGACCAAACGTTGCTGGTGTTATTGGTTCTGCTGTTGCAGCAGGTGTCTTATTGATGTTGTTCTCTGGAACTATTATCTAATTATTAACAAAACGAAATATGGGTTAGGATTGATTCCTAACCCTTTTTATTTATAATAAGATATATGAAAATTATTCATTTAAACCAAATAGATTCAACGAATGCATATCTAATTAGAGAGAACACCGAATATGATGATATGACATTTGTAGAAACTGATTATCAAACAAATGGTAAAGGTAGAGAAAATAGAACTTGGCTTGCTCAAAGAGGCGAGAATTCAATGTTTTCTATATTAATTAAGGATAAGCAACTAGTAGAAGACTACGCTGCGCTAAGCATTTTAGCAGCGCTTCTAGTTAGAAACTACTTATCTAGTTATGTCATGGATAAAGTCACTATTAAGTGGCCAAATGACGTTTATGTTGGCGATAAAAAAATATGCGGAATACTTCTACAAGGTAAAATTCCAGCATATTTAGTTATCGGAATAGGAATTAATGTTAATCAAAAGGAATTTGTTGGAGAATATAGAGCCACTCCTACAAGTCTATATTTAGAAACTAACCAAATCTTTGATTTAGCGAAGTTTAACAAAGGATTATTCATTTATATAGACGAACATTTAGACCTATTTAAAAACGGTCTATATAATCCTATAAATGAAATTAGAAAATATAACTACCTTAAAGGTAAGAAAACCCAATATGGTGTAGTAGTGGATATCAACGATGATTTCTCTTTAAAAGTAGAAAAAGAAGACGGAAGTACTGTTGATATCCAAAGTGGTGAAATATCTTATTAAGAAAGTGCTACTACCCAAAAGCAAATTGTAGCAGTTAAGGATAGAGTGGTCATGATGTACCTCTCTTTTTTACTTCTAGAAAATGCATTTGCACATGTATTAGCAGTTAAATACACTGCCATAACTATACAAATAATCTTTGTAGCTAACTTAGGGAACCAAAGCGGCATAACCCCACCTTGCTGAAGAATAACTATTACAAAGAATATTTGAAGTAGGAGTTGCGCTAATAAAATCCATCTTAATTTTCCAGGTAAAACTTTATTTTGCCCTCCTAAAGTGAGCTCTCCGAGTGGGGCGCCGCAAATAAGTAAGATTGATAATATGATAACGATAGAAAATGTAGCGGCGCCGATAATTGCAAAAACCATAGTGTTTCTCCTTTCTAGATTATTAAATAGAAATCGAGATTTATTAACAAGAAACTCATGGTTTCGCAATTACAAGTTACAAAAAAAAGACCAAGTCCTTTGAGAACTTAGTCTTTGTTTTTAGTTTTGATTCCTAGATTATCTAGGGAATTTAATTGCAGCTTGTGCTGCAGCTAATCTTGCGACTGGAACACGGAATGGTGAACAAGATACGTAGTCAAGACCTGCTTTGTGGTAGAATTCGATGGAATTTGCTTCGCCACCTGTTTCACCACAGACACCGATGTGTAAATCTGGTCTTGTTTGACGTCCTAATTGAACTGCCATCTTAACGAGTTTACCAACACCTTTTTGGTCAAGTGTCTTGAATGGATCTTCTTCGAAAATCTTTGTGTCATAGTATGCTGGTAAGAACTTACCTGCATCGTCACGAGAGAATCCAAATGTCATTTGTGTTAAGTCGTTTGTACCGAATGAGAAGAATTCAGCGTGGTTAGCGATTTCATCTGCTAATAAAGCAGCACGTGGGATTTCGATCATTGTACCAACATGGTATTTGAGATCTAAGCCAGCTTCTTTAATGAGTTTGTCTGCTGTTTCACAGATAATCTTCTTAACGAATGCTAATTCTTTTTCTTCTAAGACGAGTGGTACCATGATTTCTGGTTCAACTTTAGTACCTGTCTTCTTTGTGACATTGATTGCAGCTTTTACGATAGCAGTTGTTTGCATTTTGCAAATTTCTGGATATGTAACAGCTAATCTACAACCACGGTGACCCATCATTGGGTTTGCTTCGTGGAGTTCAGCAATTCTGTCTTTGACTTCATCCACTGTTTTGCCAATAGCTTTAGCAAGTTCAGCAATGAGTTCTTCTTCTTGTGGTAAGAATTCATGTAGTGGTGGGTCTAATAAACGAACGTTAAC
>CAMJAG010000064.1 GCA_946403545.1 uncultured Caryophanales bacterium
AATTGAAAATGGTTTTTCTGGTTTTGGCAGGAATAATGTAATAGATTTTGAAACAAATACATTCGTTAGAGAAGAAAGAGACTACTATAGAGATTGCACTAAAACTCCTCCAGCGGAAGATGAAGACGCTAATATTTTAAGATGTGGTAGTGGTCCAAGTGTGGACACTTTTGAACAAACTTTCACTGAAGAAGCTGAAAAGACATTAATTGATGGTATTTATTCTTCTAAACTATTCTCTATTAAGGATAGGTACTGGAATGAAAACATTTGTGATGGAACAGAATGGACACTATTTATTAGATTCCAAGATGGTACTTCTAAATCATCTATAGGCTATATGGATTGCCCTGAAAAAGTATTTGAAAATTGCTCAAAATACTTCATGGATTTCTGTGGATATGGAGTAATGTTCAATTACGATTATATTGCCGAATAATTCGGCATTTTTTATTTAATATAAAACTTCTTTATGCTAAAATAAAAATACAAACATAAAGAGGTAATCATATGCCATATACAAGAGAAGAGATACATGATTTTGTCAACTCGCAAAGAGAGTTCTTTTTATCTGGAAAAACACTAGATGTTAAATTTAGAAAAGAACAACTAAAGAAATTAAGACAAGCACTTATTGATAACCAAAAATTATTAGAAGATGCTTTGCATGAAGATCTAGGAAGAAGCGATGCTGAAGCATTTTTCTGTGACATTGGAGACACTGTCATGGAAATCAGTGAATACCTAAAAGGTATTAAAAAGTGGAATAAACCAGAAAGACACTTCTCTGGATTAGCAGCTTTCCCTTCTTTTACCACAAAAGTATATAAATTACCTTATGGTGTTAGTTTGATTATCTCTCCATTTAATTTCCCAGTATTACTTTCTATCGGTGTATTAGCCGCTGCTATAGCAGGAGGAAATACTGCGATTATTAAAATGTCTTCAAAATCAAAAGCTACAACAGAGGCCTTAAAACAAATAATTGATAAGACTTTCCCTAAAGATTATGTCGTAGTTATTGATGGTGGACATGATGTTGCTGATTTCTGCCTAGAAGAAAGAGTGGATAAAATCTTCTATACAGGTTCTCCTAAAGTAGGAAAACATGTTATGGAAATGGCTAGTAAGAATCTTACTCCAGTCACTCTTGAATTAGGTGGTGAAAATGGTAACTGGTGTATTGTTAGAAAAGATGCAAATTTAAAGGATGCTGCAAGAAAAATAGCTTTCTTTAAGATTTGTAATTCAGGTCAAATATGCATCAATATTAACCAAGTTGCTGTCGCTAAAGAAGTGGCAGATGAATTCATTAATGAATTAAAGAAAGCTATTATTTCTCAAATTGGTGAGAAAGCTTATGAAAATGAAGAGTACGCAAAATTGATTACCCATTCTGCTTATCAAAACATCGCAAACGAAGCGGAACAATATAGGGATAGAATCGTCTTTGGTGGAGAAGGAGATGATACTAAAGACAAATACTCTCCAACGCTTATTTATCCTGTAGATATCAATGAACCAATAGTGAATCATGAAATCTTTGGACCACTTTTACCTATCGTTCCGTTTGATGATGATAAGGTAGAAGATCTCCTAGATGTTATTGCAAGAAGAGAACATGGATTAGCTCTTTATATCTTTACTAAGAATAAGAAATGGGCAAAGAAAGTTATGTCTACTCAACAATATGGTGGTGGATGTATTAACGAAGTTTGCCTACACATAATGGTTAAAGGAGTTCCATTCAATGGAACTGGTCATTCTGGTATGGGTGCTTATCATGGTATTTGGGGATTTAGAGAATTCACCCATCCTTCCACAGTTTTATTTGGCAAAACCCACTTTAACTTATCTCTTAGAGAGCATCCATATACTGAGAAAAAGAAGAAACTTTTCTCCAAATTCTTGAAATAGGAGGTATGCTTTATGGTTGATTTATTTACTCATTCAGGATTTTGGACAGTTATTCCTGCTGTTATTCTTTTAGTTATATATTTAATGCTCAAAATTAAAAGTTATGATTGGAAAGAGGTAGTGGTAAAGGGAGTTCTTTCCTGTTTATTTATAACTTGCGCGATTATCACTTTGCTTGCAAATAAGACTTATTTACCAGGTTGGATTATCGTTGCTGGCCTTGTTTTTGGACTAAGTGGTGATATTCTCTTAGATTTAAAGTATGTTTGCAAAGAAAAATGTAAATTGTTCACTAATCTAGGATTTTTAGTTTTCGGATTAGGACATCTTTGTTTTATTGCAGCAATGATCTCGGTCGTTCCTAATGGAACAGACGCCCATGCGTTATATTTTATTCTTCCTGTATTAGGCGCATGCTTAATTGGCTTTGCTATTTTAGCGTTAGAAAAACCAATGAAATTAGTATTTGGAGATATGAAACTTGCTTGTTTCTTATATTCCATTTGCTTATTCTCTACACCTTTATACGCGCTAAGCTTTTCTATATTAAATAACTTTACTAATCAATTCTTTGTAATGATGTTTATTGGTGGGGTTCTATTTGCTATTTCAGATTTAGTTTTAAGCAGAACTTATTTTGGTGAAGGCCACGAAACTCCAATAGACTTCGTTTTGAATTATATCTTCTATTATTCAGCACAATTTGTAATAGCGTTATCTCTATTTTTGCCTGTTTCATTAAGATAATAATTAGCTTCAAAAACCATATAAGTAATTGCCACATTTTAAATGTGGCTTTTCTTTATCTAAAAAATGTTAAAAAATACTTTGCTTTACGTAATACCTCGTGATATGATGTATACCGTGAAAGGAAGTATGGTATGGATGCACAATTAAAAAGAGGAGTGCTAGATGTCTGCGTCTTAGCGGCAATCAAGAACGAAGATTCATATGGATATAAGATCATCAAAGATCTAAAACCGATATTAGAATTATCAGAATCCACTCTATACACAATTCTTAAACGATTAGAAGAAAACAACATGCTGATAGTGAGAACTGCAGAGCATGAAGGTAGGCTTAGAAAGTATTACCACATAACTCCAAATGGTCGAGCAAGAATTGAAGAATTTAAAAATGAATGGAAAGAAATTATGTCAATCTATTCATTTATTGAAAAGGAAGGGGATTATTAAACATATGAAAAGAGAAGAATTCTTAGCGCAGCTTAGAACATCACTTGCTGGTCTTCCAAAGGAAGATATCGAAGATAGAATTAATTTCTATGATGAAAGCATATCTGATCGTATGGAAGATGGCATGACAGAAGAAGAAGCTATCGCCGACATAGGTAGCATTGATGATGTAGTCAAGCAAGTAGCACAAAAAACAACTTTAACAACATTAGTTAAAGAAAGATATAGACCTAAACGTGGTCTTAGAGGTTGGGAAATAGTGTTATTAATCTTAGGTTTCCCACTTTGGTTCCCATTATTAATCACATTCTTTTTATTAGTGATGGTGGCAATCTTATTAGTCTGGATTGGCGTTATTGTCAGTTATGTTACTGAAATCGCTTTATCCGCAAGCTTTTTTGCAGGAGTTGCAGCCTCGACAGCAGCACTTATGAATGGAGATTTCCCAATCTTCTACATTGGTATTGCACTTATGTCATTAGGTGGCGCAATATTCTTAGCGTTTGGCTGTTCTGGTATTACAAAAGCAACAGCAAAATTATCAAAAGCAATTATTTTAGGTATTAAATCATGGTTCATTAGAAAAGGAGATAGAAAATAATTATGAAAGGTTCAGTTGTAGCACTTATTATCGTAGGTACAGTCGCTCTTACAATAGGAGGCATTTGTTTCGGAGTTGGTCTTCATAACAAAGCCGCAAACGATAAAGTTATTGAAAATAGATATGATATCACCGATGCATTTGAAAATATTGACATCGATTTAGAAACAGCAGATTTATATATAAAGAAAAGTAACGATACAAGCGTTAAAGTCGAATGTAACGAAAGAGAAAAATTATATCAAGATGTTAAAGTTGAATCTGGTAGTTTAAAGATTAAAACTATCGATCAACGTAGATGGTATGAAAAATACATCTTCGCATTTAACTTTAGAAGATTTGATGTAACAGTTTATCTTCCAACAGCAACATATAACAATTTGAAAGCAAAAACTGCAACAGGAGATGTTAACTTTGAAGAAGGATTTACATTCTCTAGTGCATATGTAAAAACCTCAACTGGTAATATTAATTACCAATCACCAGTTTCAGAATCTTTAGAACTTCGTTCCGATACTGGTAATATTAAGGCAGAAAACTTTACTGCTAAAAACGCAAGTATCAAAACATCTACAGGTAACATCACTGTTGAAGATGTTACAGTTACAGAAACATTAACTACAAATAGTTCCACAGGTAATCATAAACTTACAAGAACTACTGCAGCTAAAATTGATATCCACGCAAGTACAGGAAATGTTAATTTCAATAGCTGTGACGCTAGTGAATCAATCAAAGTTAAGACTTCCACAGGTGATATTAAAGGTACATTATTAACTGGTAAAACATTCTCTGCTCATAGTGGTACTGGTTCAGTTCACGTTCCAGATCCAACTATCGGCGCTCCACTTTGCCAATTAGAATCGAGCACTGGAAGAATTGATATTTCAATCGCTTAAGATATAAAAAAACGCTAGACAAAATGGACTGAACCCAATTTAGTTCACAATAATAAAAAAACACCTCTTAACATAATATATAGTTAGGAGGTTTTTTATATGGCTAGTAAAGGACAAAAATACAAAAAGTGTTCTCCGGAATTAAAGGAGAAAATACTTAAAGAGTATATTGGTGGAAAATCATCGACCACTTTAGAGAAACAATACGGAATTTCTCAATGCACGATAAGAATGTGGTTATTCAATTTTAAACATGGCAGAGTTGGTGGAAAGAAAGGCAGACAAAAATCCAAGAATTTAACATTAGAAGATTATAAAGAAAGGTATGAAATCTTAAAAAAATACCAGGCCTTCTTACAAGCACGACGAGAGAAAAAGTAACATTTATAACGATTCATATAAATGATTACAAATTATGTAATTTATGTGCGGCTTTAGCGATATCTCGTAGAACTTACTACAAATATCGTAACAAAGAAGATCCTGATTATTATGA
>CAMJAG010000065.1 GCA_946403545.1 uncultured Caryophanales bacterium
GTAACACAACATATGGTGAATCCGTTGGCTGTGTCGCTATCTCTGGTAACGCTTCAATTAGAACAATCTTCGTAACTGCTATCATGGCAATGGTATTATCATTCTTCTTACCATTCTCCACAGTCTTAGCAAGTATTCCAACAGCAGTCATGGGTGGTGTCTGTATCGCATTATATGGCTTCATCGCTGTATCTGGCTTAAAGATGATTCAACCTGTTGATCTTGGAAATAACAAAAACTTATTCGTTGTCTCTGTCATCTTAATTGCTGGTGTTGGTGCGTTCGGTATGAAATTTGTTCTTGGTTCCACAGGCAACATCGAATTAACAGAAGTTGCATGTGCTTTAGTCCTTGGTATTCTCGCTAACCTCTTAGTTAGCTTCAAGAAAGATAAAGAAGAAGCAAAATAATTATGGCAATTGACATTTCAAAGTATAAAAACGTAACAGTATTAAAACATCCTTTACTCACACACAAAATTACTCAATTAAGAGATAAGGATACAAAAACAAACCAATTCAAATTATTGGTTAAAGAAATCGCAATCTTAGAAGGATACGAAGCTTTAAGAAACCTTCCAATGTATGATTGTGCTATTACAACTCCAGTTGAACCAACAGTTCAACCAAAAGTTCACAGAAAAGATCTCTGCTTTGTCCCAATCTTAAGAGCAGGTTTAGGTATGGCTGATGGCCTTGCTGAACTCGTTCCAGGTGCAATCTTTGGTCATATTGGTTTATATCGTAACGAAGTTACACATGAACCAGTTGAATACTATTGCAAACTTCCAAGCGACATCGCAGAAAAAGATGTTTACTTACTAGATCCAATGCTCGCTACTGGTGGTAGTGCTATTGACGCAGTCAAAATGCTAAGAAACCATGGTGCAAAGAAAATTACATTCATCTGCATTATTGCAGCACCTGAAGGCGTTAAAGCATTCGCTGAAGCAAATCCTGATGTTCCAGTTTATATTGGCGCACTCGATAGATGTTTAAATGAAAAAGCATACATTTGCCCAGGATTAGGCGATTGTGGCGATAGAATCTTCGGTACAGTTAAATAATTAAAACAAAAAATAAAAAGGGACCGATAGCAAGAAAGTCCCTTTTTTATTCACTTTAAAGAGAATAAAATATATGTGTATCCTCCGTGTTGAAGGAGGAGAAAGAGAATTCTATATGTACGATAGATTAAAAATCCTTGCATTAAATGCAAACAAGGAATTAGCTCAACAAATCGCTGATATTGCAGGTGCTGAACTTCTCCCTTGTAAAGTTACTCATTTCGCTGATAACGAAATCTTATTTGAAGGACAAAAATCCTTCCGTGGTGATAACGTTTATATCGTTCAATCCACATGTAATCCAGTTACAGACAGATTAATGGAGGTCTTACTCGCTATCGATGCATGTAAGAGAGCTTCCGCTAGAACAATTACTTGTGTTATGCCTTACTTTGGCTACGCAAGACAAGATAGAAAAGCAAAGGCAAGACAACCAATTTCCGCTAGATTAGTAGCAGACTTACTAACTGTTGCTGGTGCTAATAGAGTTGTTGCTACAGACTTACACGCTGCTCAATTAGCAGGTTTCTTCAACATTCCAGTTGATGATATGTCTCCACTTCCTCTTTTCTATAAATATTTCAAAGATTTAAATTTAGAGAACGTTGTTTGTGTTTCTCCTGACCATGGTGGTGTTGTTAGAACATCTAGATTAGCAGATAAACTCAACGCTCCTATCGCTATTATTGATAAACGTAGACCTGCACCAAACCAAGCTGAAATGTTTGGTATCGTTGGTGATGTTAAAGGTAAAACATGTATTATCGTTGATGATATTGTTGATACTGCTGGTACACTTTGTTTAGCTGCAAATAAATTACAAGAATTAGGCGCTAAAGAAGTATATGCTGCAATTACTCATGGTGTCTTAAGTGATCCTGCTATCCAAAGAATTAAAGATAGTTGCATTAAGAAACTTGTTATTACAGATTCAATTCCTCTTAGTGAAGAAAAGAAATGTGATAAGATTGATGTCTTAGGTTTAGCACCTATGTACGCAAAAATTATTTGTGCTATTGAAGATGGTAAATCATTATCGGATGTTCACCAATCATTAGCGGAAGATGCATTAAAGAACTAATTATTATGAAAAACATTGTATTATCAAATGAACAAATCCAATCTATCTGCGCTAGAATCGGTAAAGAAATTACTGATTTAGTTAAAAAAGAAGATAGAGTACCTGTAATCGTTGGAGTTATGAAAGGTTCCATGAACTTTATGATGGACCTTCTTAAATATGTTGATGCTCCAGTATATACAGACTACATTCAAATCTCTTCTTATGAAGGAACAAGTTCCACTGGTGTTATTAGACTAGTTAAAGACTTATCTTTTGATTGTAGAGGTAGAACAGTTATTATCGTTGAAGATATCATCGATACAGGAACATCCATGAAATACTTAATTAAACATATTAAGTCTCATGATCCTGCTAAAGTACTCGTTTGTGCATTATTTGATAAAATCAATGCTCGTCCAGAACCATTCCATACAGACTTTGTAGGAGTTACATTAGAAAAGAATGATTTCTTAATTGGTTATGGTCTTGACTATAACGAATTAGGAAGAAACATTCCTTATGTATATAGCGCTACTAAAGAAGATGTCGCGGAACTAGACGCAATACTTAATAAAGACAGTAAATAAATATAAAAGTCCTCAATAAAATGAGGACTTTATTTGTTTATAAGGTGTGTATAAATAAAATACTAACTATAAATCCTTAATTGTGATAATATTTTGATTAGTAAATAGTATATTTATTTCTAAAAATCTAAAGGAGATTATATTTTTATGAAATCTTTAAAGAAATTATTTGTTATGAGCGCTGCTTTTTTAGGCTTAGCTCTCACAGCTTGTGGTGGAAACAATAACAATAATTCAGAACCAGAACCAGAAGATGAAAATGTAGTTAACGTATTCGTTTTAAGTGGTCAATCCAACATGGAAGGTAATACATCTTTCAAAAATGGTAATACTGATTTAATTGCTAACGCTTTCACAAAACTTGGATATGATGATCCACAAGTTTGTTACGATGGTATTCCTGAAGTTAAAACAAGCTTATATTGCGCTGGTTATGGTCAACTTAATCATAATAACTTAACAAAGAATAGTTCAGTTAACGCTACAAATACAGAAAACCAAATCCAAGGTAAATTCGTTGATACAAAAGTTGGCTTAGGTTTAAACGCTAACAGAATGGGGCCAGAACTCGGTTGTGCTTATGGCTTAAGAGATCATGCATCCGCTGAAAAACCAATCTACTTCATTAAGATGGCTTCAGGTGGTTCAGGATTTGAACAATCCGGAACACAATATAACTGGCCAGTATTTAATGAAAGCGGTGAAATGCCAGAAATCAATATGTATTCTACATTCTGCAAACCATTCATCGATAACAACTTACAAATCTTAAAAGATGAAGGTTTAAAACCAGTTATCCGTGGTTGGTTATGGCACCAAGGTGAATCTGATTCCGCTACAGAAAAGATTCAAAAATACGCAAAACGTTTAGGCGATATGGTTGCTCAATTTAGAAGTGACTATGAAGAATATGCTTATGGTCAAGATAAAGATAACATTGCATTTGTTGATGGTATGATTTACCAAGGTAGTGGTACTCAATGGGGTGCTCAAACATCTAAAGACATGAACAATGTTAAACAAGGTTTTGCAGATTCCGCTGATAATAACTACATCGTTGATATCTATGGTAATGATGAACCAATTGCTGCTAACGAATTAAAACCAGGTAACCCAGGTGGCGATAGCATGCACTACAATTGCGAATCTTCATTCAGACTTGGATTAGGCTATGCTAAAGTTATTCTCGATAATAACTTATTAGGTGAATAATCTAACTCATTAAACTTAAGAAAAATCCCTCGCATTCAATACTGCGAGGGATTTATTTTTTGGAAGTGGTTTTAGGCAACCACAACACGGTTTACACGGAATCTATTTTTATAATCGATTACGTATTCAATGTTGTGTTTGCTTATTTCGAATTCGTCTTCAAGTTGGGCATCTATTAATGTGTTCTTGTTATAGTACTTGAACATATAATTGATTGCTTCATTTCTAGAACAGAATTGTTTATGGAATACTTTAGTATCACCATCAACCACAGCCGTCAAATTATAGTACTTTGACATTTTCGATACCTCCTTCTTCTCCAGTTTTACGTCGTGGTGGACGGAGGAGGCACCCACTTTTAATGTGGTCAATTATAATAACACAATATTTTTGATTGTAAATACCTAAATTTAAAAATTTTTCTTATAATTATTACGGAGGAAATATCTTATGAAACTATTAATGTTATTTGTAGATCGTTTTGAGGATACAGAAGCTATCGCTACTTTAGATGTACTTAAAAGAGGTGGATTTGAAGTCACTACAGCATCTGTTATGCAAAGAGAAGAAGTTAACCCTAAATATGTAAAACAAGTTTTAGCAGACGCTAAAATCGAAGATGTCAATTATAAAGAATATGATGGATTAGTTATTCCTGGTGGTCCTGGAAGTTTCCAAATCATGCCATCAATTCCAGTAGTGGAATCTCTTATTAGATATTTCGCTGATAACAATAAATTAGTGGCAAGTATCTGTGCTGCTCCTCATTTAGTGGGAAAACTTGGTTATTTCCAAGGTAAAAACTTTACCGTTCATCCAGGATTTGAACAATTCTGCTTTGGTGGAAATTATCTAAGAGAAAAAGGAGTAGTGCGTGATTCTAACTTCATCACTGCTAAATCAATGTATTATTCAATCTCCTTCGCTCTTGAAATTGATAAGTATTTCAATGGTGAAAATCACGCTTTAATGCTTGAAGAAAGCCTTAAAGGCGAAGGAAGATAACTTCTTAAGGTAAATGAAAAGCACTTCGCGATGAAGTGTTTTTTTGTTATTTGTTATTGATTCTAGTTTTGGTAACTGTCTTATATAAGAAGTT
>CAMJAG010000066.1 GCA_946403545.1 uncultured Caryophanales bacterium
CAAAAGACACGATAATAAGCCATCGAATTCCCTTGATCAACGCGATAAACAGTAAGGTTAAACACACCATATATGTAAGGTTCTTGTAGAATTCAAAGGTTAAAAAATAGTCGGCGCCAAAGTCTCTAAAACCTTGGAACAGTATTACACCACTAAGGAGTAAAACTACAACCCAGATGAATAAGTAAACTCTAAAGATAGGATCTCTAAATCTCATAATTTGTTCCCGTGATAGTATACTATTTAAGCCTTAAAAACTCTACATTTCCTTTATATTTTTAAAAAACTTATTTATCATAGATTTGAAAATGAGGTGGACATTATGATTAACAAAAAAGCCTTCACAATAGTTATCGCAGTGCTTATTGTCGGTTTAATTATAGGTTCGTTTTTTGACTATCAAATAAGCACATTTTTAGTGCAAAAAAATAATGGTTTAGGCATATTCTTCGCAGCTTTTGGTGAATGGCCAGGCTATGCAGTTTTATCATTTTTCAGTGGATTTACATTCATTTTAGGCCTAAAACACTACCGTAAAGTCTGGGGTGGATGGGTCCTTATGGGTTCCGCAGTAATAGGTGTTGGCTGCGCTGCTTTCTTTCAGGGAAAAGCAGTCTATAGCATTAATGCTTACAACATGGTAGAAAAGACACTTTTCCCAGGCCTTTTAGTAGGTACAGGATTAATGATTCTTCCTGTTTTAGCGGGCTTATTTTTTGGTAACAAAGCACACAATAAAGAGTTATGGAGAATCACATTCTTCGGTCTTGTCGCTATCGGTATTTCGATTGGATTAGTTACTATTGTCAAACACATTCCAGATAGACCAAGATATAGACTTGTCGTTTCAAATCCAAATGTAGATTTCTATCCTTGGTGGAAGATTTGCAAAGAAAAAGATACTTTAATTCAAACTTATGGCATTTCTAAAGAAGATTTCAAATCATTCCCTAGTGGTCACGTTGGAATAACATCTGCAATGTTCCTAAGTGTTTATATTCCAATGTTATTAGAAATGAAAAAACCAGAAATGTGGAAGAGAATATTCTTCTATGTAACATGCGCATATATCCTTTTCTTAGCATATACACGTATACTAGCAGGCGCGCATTATTTGAGCGATGTTGCTGCAGGTGGAATAATCTCTGTATCGATTTATTTAGGACTGATATTCTTCTTAGATAAATACGCTAAAAAGATTGAAGAAGAACAAACAAAAAGCTTGAGCGAATAACTCAAGCTTTTTCATTACTTAATAATTTAAATTATTCAGCGTTTGCTTCTTCAACAGGTTGTTCACCTTCTACAGCAACTTTCTTTGCTTTTAAGATTTCTTGGTCTTCTTTAGAATATTTTTCAACATTCATGAAGATGAAGAGAATTGCGATAATAGCAAAGCAGATTGTTTCTCCACCGAAGAAAATCCATGTCATAGCAGTTTTAACACCATCACCATACATGTTGAAGTTAAGACCTGTTTCTGTATTGTAATTAACAGCACTTAAAACGCCAGAGATGATTGCATTAGCAATACCTGTCATGCCGACCATGATAGCACCATAGACTGTCATAGAAAGACCGTCACAACGGATACCATATTTTGCTTCTTGGTGATCAGAAATATCAGCAAGTAAAGCAAGGGAGATATACATTGCAGGTACGCCACCTAATGCTTTAATAATAAATGCAGCGATAACTAAACCATAGTTGTTTCCTGCTAATAAACCAAGAACACCACCAGCTACAGCTAAGATGCCACCGAATAAAATAGCTTTTCCTTTACCAATTTTGTTAGAAAGAGGCCAAATAATAACCATACCTAAACCTGTAGGGATAGCGCCAAGAATACCGATTAAACCAGCTTTAGCACCACCAGCAGCGTTAACAGATTCTGCTGTTAAGCCTTCACCCCAAAGAGCGTTACAGTAGTAAAGTTGAGAAGCGTTTTTGAGCATACCACCTAATTGATATAAGAAGAAGAATGCAATCATAATCCACCAGAATTTGTCTTTAGAACAAATCTTCCATTGATCTGATGTCTTAATCTTTTGAGTTTCTGTATTTTGTTTTAATTGAGCGATTTCATATTCTTCTTCAGAAATTCTTTCACGAGTGAATAAGAATTCGACAACAATACCAATAGCAGTAACGCCAATTAAAATAGCGGAAACAATTTGTAAAACGCCATATGCTTTATCTGGAGTTGGGAATAATTTATCGATAAAGAATGGCAAAATCATTGTACATGCACCCATAGCACCTAAAACAGCACCATTGGAGAGAGTAGCTAATAAGCCTCTAGCTTTGCTATCACGAGTTGATAAACCAACTAATGCAGCGTGAGAAGCATAGTAGAATGGATAGCCAATTGCGTAGTATAAGTTATAACCAACCGCAACAAGAATTAAAATAAGAGTTTGGTTGCTACCATCTGCAGCAGGGAACGGAGTAAAGATAAACATTGTTAAGAACGCTAAAGCAATGAGAGGAATAGCCACTAATAATAATGGTCTTGCTCTACCATGTTTAGTATTGAATCTGTTCATCAATTTACCGACGATGATATTTCCAGCAACAACTAAAATAACTGATAATACTTGTAAAAGGATTAAAAAGACAGGAGCGGATTTTTGTAATCCAAGAACGTCTGTGTAATACTTTAACAAATAGTTAGCAATAAAGGAGTTACTGATTAAAGCTAAAACTGGGCCGGCTAAATAACCTAATACACCCTCAGGAAATAGCTTTGCTTTAGTCTTGTCGACTAGAGAAGTTTTCATAAACAAATCTTCCTTTCTGTATTGATTTATATTTGTTTGAATCGTTTTTAATATATAACACTTAAATAGTGTTTTCAATGTTTATCGAGTCAGTAAACATAAAGAAATAAAAAAGCCGAGATAATTCTCGGCATTTTTACTTAACTAAATAATTATTAGAGAAGTGCAATAGCTGCATCAGTAGCAGCGGAAGCGTTTTTAGCGCCAACACATTCAATGATGATAGCGACTACAAAGAATATGACAGCAGCGATTAAAGTAAGAATTGAAACTACTTTTTCAGCGCCTCTTTCTTTTGTTTTAACGAAAACGTTAAATCCACCACCAGTAATAGCACCAGAAGCACCTTCTGATTTACCACCTTGTAATAAGCAAAGGACGATAATCAAAATCGCAAATCCCATTAAAATCCAGTCATACCAATTTAACACGTTAAATCCCGTCCTTTCTAATTAGCGTATATTATGATACATAATGTATTCCATTTAAGCAAATGTTATTTTTATAAGTTCATCTTTAATTCGAGAATAATATCTCGAAGTTCCGCTGCTCTTTCAAAGTCAAATTCTTTAGCAGCTTGTTTCATTTGTTTTTCGTACTCTTTTATCTGTTTTGCAAGTTCACTTCTTGAAGCGTGTTTTGCTTTATTTGTTGCTTCAGTAATAGTGTCATCCGCAATATGAATTGGAGCACGAATTGGTTTCATAATTGTGCGAGGAATAATACCGTTTTCCTCGTTATAAGCCTCTTGAATTGCCCTTCTTCTGTTGGTTTCATTGATACAATTTCTCATTGAATCAGTTTCAGTATCGGCATACATAATGACCATACCATTTTGGTTTCTGGCCGCTCTACCAGTAACTTGAATTAGAGATCTTGTGCTTCTTAGGAAGCCTTCTTTATCAGCGTCTAAAATACAAATTAATGAGACTTCAGGAATATCCAAACCTTCACGTAATAGGTTAATTCCAATTAAAACATCGTATTTACCTTTTCTAAGTTGATAAATGACTTCAGTTCTCTCCAAAGTTTTGGTTTCGTGATGTAAATAGACAACCTTGATTCCTCTTTCTTTAAGATAATTTGTGAGATCTTCCGCCATACGGATTGTAAGAGTAACAATCATAGTTCTTTCATTACGATCAATACGCTTTTTAATCTCAGCAACCAAATCGTCAATTTGACCTTGCGTTGGTCTAACTTCAATTTTTGGATCGAGTAGTCCGGTTGGACGAATAATTTGTTCAACAATCGGTCCATCAGTCTTACTTAATTCATAATCACCGGGTGTAGCTGAAGTACAAACTACTTGTGGCATTAATGTTTCGAATTCATCAAAGTTTAATGGTCTATTATCCAAAGCGGAAGGAAGTCTAAATCCATATTCCACTAAAGTTTCTTTTCTACTTCTATCACCCAAATACATACCTCTTAATTGAGGGAATGTAACGTGAGATTCATCGACAATTAATAGGAAATCATCAGGGAAATAGTCAAGCAAACAGAAAGGTCTAGAACCTGGTTTTCTCTTATCGATGTGTCTTGAATAGTTTTCGATTCCTGGGCACATTCCAAATTCCATCATATTTTCCATATCTTGCTTAGTTCTCATTTCAAGACGTTCAGCTTCAAGGAGTTTTCCTTCAGATTTAAAATAAGCTAATCTTTCTTCTAATTCTTGACCGATTGTTTCGCAGGCTTCCTTAATTCTTTCTCTTGTAGAAGCATGGTCATATGCAGGGAAAATAGGATAACTTTTGTATGTATGCACTACTTCACCAGTTAATAGGTTTACATGCATGATTTTTTCAATTTCATCACCAAAAGTATCTAATCTAATTACGTTATTTGCTTCAAAACTTGCTGGAACAATTTCAATTGTGTCACCGCGCACTCTAAAAGTACCTGGAGCAGCATCTAAATTATTTCTCTTATATTGAGCATCCACTAATGCTTTAAATAGTTTATTTCTATCGATTTCTTCGCCTTGTCTTAACTCAAATACTAAGTTTCTATATTCATCAGGATCGGTTAAACCGTAAATAGAAGCAACTGAAGCAACAATAATTGTGTCTCTTCTTTCAATAACTGAGTTAATTGCAGAAGTTCTAAGCATTTCAATTTCTTCATTCATAACAGCGTTCTTATCAATGTAAGTATCGCTCTTAGGAATATATGCTTCAGGTTGATAAAAATCGAAGTTGGATA
>CAMJAG010000067.1 GCA_946403545.1 uncultured Caryophanales bacterium
ATAATTTCTTCTTCATAATTGTTCTCTTTTCTATTTTATTATTTAATCATAGAGAACTATAATTCACAATTCTTTTATTTATAAAAGACATAAATATTCAACTATTTTACAGTAATGTCAATGCTTTTTCCCAAAGCCTTGAATAGCTTGTCAATTTTCCCAATTGTTGGGTTTCCTAATCCTTTTTCAATCTTAGAAATATCGCCTTGATCTATATGAGAAAGTTTTGCCAATTCGCTTTGTGTAATATTCTTTTTTTCTCTAGTTTGAGCGAGTTTTATGCCTATTTTTTGATTAATAGTAGTTTCTGCAAAACCAATTAATTTCCCTTCTTCATAAATTGTCATAGCATCAATATCTAATTCATCAGTCCAGATAATTCCACAACCAGCAGAATCTAAATGGCCTAATTCAAAAAGAATTCGATTTTTTCTAAGTTCTTCCAATTGAGGGTATTTTTCAAACAAATTCGACATATCGTATTGAATAATCTTGCCATCTTGAAAAAGCACCTCTAAGCAAACATCGTCCAAAAACCTTACATTTTTTGCATAAACTGTCATACTACTCTAATCCTTTCAATTTTCTGTATACACCAGAATTCCACATTTCCAATAATTCATTCTTATTTTCCAAAATAAACTTTCTAACAAGATTTTTTCCGCTTTTTGGAAACTCACCCTCATAGATTTCTCCATCTTCTAAAAAGAAGGATGCTTCTTTATCTCCGTAAAATGCATGGATATGAGGAGGATTGTGTTCCTTGCCTCTTAGATACATTCTAATTATAATTCCATAAAACTCACTTATTGTAGGCATATAACACTCTCCTTTTCTAAATATATTATATGGTATATACACCATATTTTCAATATAAATATATTAAATAAGAGCAACAAAAAAATGGGGACATGCCCCATTCTTTTTGAAGATTTAATTATCCTTTGTAAGCTTCTTTTAATCTTTGAGCTTCATCATAGGTAATTCTAAGAATTGTACCATGACGTTTTGTTTGTTTATCCCAGCTATAATCTGTGCCAGATTTTAATAGTCTCCAGGATGAATTTGCATTAGTTGTATCTTCAACATCAGTTGTTGCAAATGGAATATAACCAATACTTGTATTAGCGTAGAAGTCTGCCATTAAGCCAATTTCTGGAGTATCTTCACTTGCTCTATCAGTTTTGTTATACCAGAACCATTCTGGTCCTTCTAAACACTTGTTGTCAGCAGTTCTTGATTGGACTTGCATGCCTAAGTCAGCTAAATGCATAACTTTTTGCCAGGAATCTGGATCAAATAAGTTTTGTGTCTTTTGGATTAAGATACCACCATTGTTTTCATGGTTATCACCATCTTTACAAGCGGAATAGTACCAATCACCAATCTTCATAACAGAAGCATCAATAATCTTTCTTTCGTCATTATTTAATGCTTTTGGAGAGTCAGAAGATTTTTGTGGGTCTTCTTGACCTGCTGGATATGGTTGATTCTTAATGAATTTCTTGGTTTCTGTGAAGTGATGGAAGTCTCTTGTTGTTGTGTAGTAAATACAGTCTCTGTATTCAATGAATGGATGTTCACCGTTTTCATCTCTACCAATTTGAGTGGAAGAGAAGAAAATTACGTATTCACCAGTTTCTTCACTATAAATCATTTCTGGAGCCCATGCCATACCTGCATTTGGAGCAGCAACTTCGATTAATCTACCTTCAGTCCAATTGACTAAATCGTGAGATTCCCAAAGTGTAATAGAGTGGCTACCATTAATAGTGAATTTTGTTTCACCATTGTTTTGTCCCCAACCACCACGTGTATAAACGGATAAGTCAGTAGCGATTAAGTAGAATGTATCTCCTTCAGGAGAACGTAACATAAATGGGTCTCTAACGCCTCTTTCACCAACAGTACTTGATAATACTGGTTTTAAGTTATTCATTGTAGAACCATTTAAATCTTTGAATTTAAGGCCTTGTCCAACATCTGCTAAAGCGAAGAACATTTGTTCACCAGTAGCAATCTTAACACCACCTTCAGTTTTACCATAACTTTCACCAACGAAATGACCGAATAAGTATGCTTCGTATTCATCATCATAGATTTCAGGAGCAGCTGCTGCTACTATGACATCTTGTGTATAAGTAGCACCTTTACCATCTTTTTCAATTGTTGCGGTTAATGTAACAGTTGTATCTTCTTCTTGACGAGTAACTACACCTGCTTTTAAATCGCCATTATCTTGGGTAGAAATAACGTCTTTAACACTTGCTTTCCATTTAATGGAAGCGCCTTCATATTCTGTTAATAAACGAATGTTTCCATATACCTTATTGTCGCTGTCTGTAACAACTGCAATATTTTCTTTAATTCCATTAGCTTCTTCTTCATCCATTGGAGGAAGTTTTCCACCTGTACAAGCGGTAAGTAAAAATAAGGCAATACTGGAGCCCATGATTCCTTTTAACTTTTTGCTCATTAAAATAATCCTCTTTTCTTAATTAAATAATTAATTACGCATAATTAATTTACTCAAGAAAGCGTAAATAATCAATCATTAATCTTCTTTATATATAACAAAAGGACCACTCAAATGAGTAGTCCTATTGTTTTAGTTAGTATTAGACTGATTATTTCTTTCTAATTAATATTAGAGAAGATTTAATGCAGTTTTTGGTTTGAAGTTCCAGTCTGCGTAGCTACCAGAGATTTCGAAGTAACATGCATTGTTATTATCTGCTGGAGTAATCTTAGAGAAGTCTTCTGCTAATGTGAACTTCCAAGTTGTCTTAGAAGATGAATTTGTAGCATAGAATTCAACTGTGATTTCATAACCATTGACTGTAAATTTACCAGCTTTACTTGCTTGAGTTGCTGTGTAATCATTACCTGCAACTGTGATTGTGACTTTAGCAACACCGCCATCGAAGAATTCGACTTTGTATGTAGCAGCATCTTTTTCCATTGTACAAGAGTAATCATTGTAGTAGAAACCTTCTGCTGCGTATGCTTTGCCAACTAAACCAAGTGCTGGAGAATCTTTCTTAGCAACGAGTGTGTATAAGCCAAGCATTGAAGCAACTTTGACTTCGAAGATGTTACCATCTTTGTCAGAGAATACTAATCTGCCTGTTTGTGGATCGTAAGAGCTGACTGTTGCAGCTTCACCACCAAATGTCATACCACCTAAACCATCAGCGACGATATCACCTAATGTGCCAAGATCGTGTTTGAATGTACCGTATAATGCGTCTGCTTTGACTAAGCCACGGTTAGCAGCACCACTACCCTTATAAGAGACTGTAGCGACAACTTTAACACCGTTTAAGACTTGGTAAGATGCATCAGCATCAGTAATTTCAGCACCGCTTAACATATTGAATGTAACACCTGGGATGAATTCAGCTGTGTCATTGTTAATGTAGACTGTATTGACTAATTGATCGTTGCAATAGAATTTACCAATGAATGCTTTACCAGATTCGAGGTTTTCATAGACTAATTTGTATGAAGCGTCTTCTGGTGCATTTGCTGGTTTTTGGAAGTAAATGTATTTATATACATCTGCGAAGTTTGCGGACTTCTTATTTGTCATGAATACACCATTCTTGTAGATGAATGCATCGACTCTAGATTCATCAGCTGGATCGAACATATAGCCTTCACCAGTAATATCGTTGAAGTCATAGAATGCACGTGCATCGCCACCAACATTCATATCACCATCAGCAGCGATTTCAAGAACGTTAGATGCATATGTGAAGCTTGTTAAGTTATCACTTCTATTTGTACCATATGCGTAAACACCTAAGTAATCGCCTTGGAATGGAGCACCTTCTAATTCTGTTTCATATTTTTCAGAAACAGTAATTGTGATTGGGCCGACTGGTCTTTGATCGAGTGTGAATTCATATAAACCATCAGCGTTCAATGTTAATTCTTTTCTAGATTGAGTTGCTGTAGATGTGCTATCGAAATAATATCTATAGTATTCGTAAGCTTCTACATAAACTTTTCTAGGTGCATAGCCAGTAGCAAATGCTGGAGCGAATAAGAGAGTTTCACCATAGATAACTTCTGGATCAGTTCTATAATAGCTGCCATTGTATTCTTCGATTGGTACTAATGTAACGTTATCAGTATCAACGATTTCGATTTCGTTATATCTTGGATTTTCGACTGGTTCAATCCATGTTTGGACTGCTGGCATTTCGAAGAAGAATGTATAACCATCATCTTCTGCTTCAGCAAAGTTTTCAGCGAAGAATGCAGGTGTAACACCATAATCAGCATACTTTTCACCCATGTAGACATTAGCAGCATCACAGATAGCTAATTCTTCAACTGTATATGTGTCATATAATCCACTTCTAGGAGATAATGTATGGATTTCAACTGTAGCACCATAAGGTACATAATCTTTATACCAAGATTCACCATTAACTTTCATTGAACCGATGACATCGTTAGCGAGATCACCATAGAAACCAAATGGGATATTTTGTGCTTTTGTACCAACAGAGATTTCAACATCTTCGTTTGGCATAACGAATGAGTAGGAGTTGCTTCCTTCTTTTGTTAATGGAACATCAGCGCCATTAGCACTAGCGGAAATTTCACCTGTGAAATCTAAGCCTGCTTCTAAGGAAATACCAAATTCAACTTTAGTACCAACTTCAGCACGACCACCAAGAACGTTTCTAATAATGACGCCTTCATCATTTGTGAAGACATCTTTATATGTCTTAGCAGCTGGGATTTCGTGGTAACGAACTTCCATTGTAACTGCTTCTTTAGGCATTACGAAGTAGAAGTCTGAGTTCTTTGTACCACATCTAACACCGTTAGCGTAAACACCTTCAATGTTATATTTGTTCTTATCATAAGATAATTTGACATCAACGACTGAATCTTCTTCAGCTTTTTCAGCGACTAAGA
>CAMJAG010000068.1 GCA_946403545.1 uncultured Caryophanales bacterium
AAATGTATGATTTACTTCCAATTATTCTATACATTTTTCTTAATAGGCCTTATGAAAAATGTATGATTTACTTCCAATTATTCTATACATTTTTCTTAATAGGCCTTATGACTTTTGGCGGTGGCTATGCCATGATTCCAATGATTCAAGATACTGTAGTTGGAAATGGTTGGATGACTCTTACTGAACTAACAGACTTCATTGCTATTAGCGAAGCTACACCTGGTCCTTTTGCAATCAACATTGCAACATTTGTTGGTAATAAAGTTGGTGGAGTTTTAGGCTCTGTTTGCACTACTTTAGGTGTCGTTTTACCATCATTTATTATCATTCTTTTAGTTGCTTTTGTTCTTTCAAAATTCATAAATAACAAATATGTGAAAGGCGCATTAAATGGTGTTAGACCAGTTATTTTAGCACTCATCTTATTCACAGCACTTTCATTCTTGTTTAGAACAATTCTTTATCGCGGAAACGCACTATTCAGTCAAGATATTGATTTTGATAGAAAATCACTTGCTCTACTGTTAGTAGTTAGTTGCTTCTTGTTTGTATATAAAAAGGTCAACAAAAAAAGCCTCAACACTTTATCAGTCTTGTTAATTACTGCAGTATTGGGCTTAATTGTTTTCTATTAGTTATTCTTTAATTTTTGAATTTCAGGATCGTCTTGCCAAGCGTTGAAAACTTCTTCGACTTCTTCGTATTCTTCGTCATCTTCAATCTCCACTAAATCGCCATCATCAGTGTAGATTTTAACCATTACATCTTCGTTTTCATCTCCTACTTCATAGAAGAAAACGTAAGATTTTTTTCTTTCTTCGTTATCATAGGTGAAAAGAATTTGCATGAGATGTTCTTTGCCTGTTGAGTCAGTAACGACCATTTGAGAATTGTCTTTAATATCCATATTATTTGTTTCCTTTCATCGCTAAATATGTATCAAGGATAATGCAAGCCGCAATACGGTCTACACTATCTTTTCTTTGTTTGTGATTTACGTTTAATTCATTAAGTGATTTATGGGCACTTACAGTAGATAATCTTTCATCACATAAGTCAATAGTGAGATTAGGGTTTGCTTTAAGCAAATCTTCTTTAAATCTAAGAACGTTTTCACTCATTTCACTTGGAGTGTTATTCAAATGTTTTGGTAGGCCAATAACAATCTTATTAATCATCATTTTATCGCAAAGTTCTAATACGTGTTTGCGTGCAACGATGTATTGGTTTCTATCAAATCTGAAAGTTTCTACCCCATGAACAAAACCGAGATAGTCATTAGTGGCTATTCCAAGAGTTGTTGTTCCTAAGTCTAAACCTAAATATTTTTCCATTATTTCACCATTTCTTTAACGCTAGCGAATGCTTTTTCGATATTAGAAATATCTTTACCAGCACCACTTGCGATATCTGGACGTCCACCACCAGATCCTAATAGCATTGTAGCAAGTTCTTTAACAACTTTACCAGCTAATAAGCCTTTCTTAATTGCGTCTTGGCTAGCAGCGACAACGATTGGATATCCACCATTTTCTTCACCAACTAATACGATTAAGCTATTTGGATAGACTGTTTTTAAATTATCTACAATTGAGACTAAGTTATTACGTTTATTGTCTTTTAAGAATTTTGTTAAGACCATTAAACCATTAACTTCTTCGAATTCTTTTTTCATAGATTCACTAGAGAGATAAGCAAGCTTATCATTTAATGATTCAGAGAGCTTCTTTAATCCGTCTTTTTCTGTAATTAAAGCATTTAATTTGCTTGTAACATCTTGATAGCTTGCTAAGCCTAATGTATCTCTAACTCTAGAAAGAATCATTTCTCTCTTCTTTAAAAGTTCGTATGCACCTTGGCTTGTTCTTGCTTGAATTCTTCTTGTTCCAGCAGCAACACTTTCTTCATATTCAATAACAAATAATCCGATTTCTTCAGTATTCTTTACGTGAGTACCACCACAGAATTCTTTACTTGCATCACCAAAGCAAACAACTCTGACTGTGTCTCCATATTTGTCATCGAATAATGCTTTAGCGCCAAGTTTTTTAGCGTCTTCAATATTCAAAACTTTAGTTTCTTCTTCAATAGATTCAAAGATGAGTTCATTAACTCTCTTTTCAACATCATGAATCTCTTCAGGTGTCATTTTTTGGAAGTGATTGAAGTCAAAATGAGAATATTCATCTGTGACATAGCTACCTTGTTGAGCAATGTGATCACCTAAAACTTCAGTTAATGCTGTTTGGAGTAAGTGAACAGATGAGTGGTTTCTCTCAATGAGTTTTCTACGTCTTAAATCTAAGTTACAAGTAACTTCATCACCAACTTTGAGTTCGCCAAATAAAACTTCAACATGATGTAAGTGTTGTTTATTTGGAGCTTTAGTAACATTTGTTACTTTAGCGGAAGCATTATCATTATCTAATGAGCCTGTATCTGCTACTTGGCCACCCATTTCAGCGTAGAAATTAGTTTGGTCAAGAATTACTTCACCATTTCCACTTAATGTATCAACTTTGACACCATTTTCAAATAATGCAATAACTTTAGCCTTAACAACTTCATCAACATATAAGAATTTGCTTTCTTTTGTGAATTCCATTAAGTCTTTAGATTGCTTGTTCATGGATTGCATTTCACCACGAGCTTCTCTAGCTCTTTGTTTTTGAGCCTTCATGAGTTCTTGGAATTTTTCAAGGTCATAAGGAACTTTATTTTCATCACAGATTTCCATAGTTAATTCCTTAGGGAATCCATATGTGTCATAAAGTTTAAACATATCTTCACCTGATAAACATTTGTTATCAGCAATTGTTTTCTTTAACATTGCTTCACCATTAGTGAGTGTTTTTAAGAATTTTTCTTCTTCTGCTTTTACAAGTTTCTTGAGGAATTCGAGTTTACCACCAACATATGGGTAGAAGTCTTTCATAATGTCATAGATGATATCGCATAAGTTATATAAGAAAGGATGATCAATTCCTAAAACCTTACCATAACGTTCTGCTCTTCTAAGAAGTCTACGTAAAACGTAGCCTCTTCCTTCATTTGAGAAAGTTTCGCCATCTGCTAAAGCAAATGTAATTGCTCTAATATGATCAGCGATAACTCTAAATGCCATTTTGTTATCTTCGTATTTTTTGCCTGATAGTTTTTCAGCTTCTAAAATGACAGGCCAGAATAAGTCTGTTTCAAAGTTAGAATCTGTTCCTTGCATAATGCAAGCAAGTCTTTCAAGACCACTACCAGTATCGATATTTTTACTTGGAAGTTCTTTATATTCGCTTCTCTTTTTACCTGGTTCAGAATTGAATTGAGAGAAAACGATGTTCCAAATTTCAATATATCTATCGTTTTCGATATCTTCTTTGAGCATTTTAATACCTAAATTTTGAGGGTCATATTTTTCTCCTCTATCAAAGAAGATTTCAGTATCAGGTCCGCAAGGACCTTCACCGATTTCCCAGAAGTTATCTTCTAAAGGAATTAAATGGTCTTCAGCGATACCACCATTCATCCAAAGTTTTTTAGTTTCTAAATCATCTGGGTGATATGTAATAAAAAGTTTTTCTCTAGGAATAGCAAACCATTTTTCATCAGTTAAAAGTTCAACAGCCCATGGGATAACTTCATTTCTGAAATAATCACCAATAGAAAAGTTACCCATCATTTCAAAGAAAGTATGATGTCTTGCTGTTTTACCAACATTTTCAATGTCGTTTGTTCTAATTGATTTTTGAGCGTTTGTAATTCTTCTTGATGGAGGAATTTCGCTACCATCAAAGTATTTTTTAAGCGCTGCAACACCAGCGTTAATCCAAAGTAAAGTTGGATCATTCTTAGGAATCAAACTTGCTCCTGGTTCTTCGTGGTGACCCTTACTTTTGAAAAAGTCTAACCACATTCTACGTATCTCACTAGCCTTCATGTATCTCATAAAAAGACCTCCTAAATATAGAAAAACGTTCCTTTAAGGAACGATTGTTATCGCGGTACCATCCTTATTCTTAGGCTATTGCCCAAGCACTTAATTTTGATTAGTTTCGTCAATCTTACGGTGGCATTACCCACACCTAGGGAAGTAGCCCACTTATATTTCTTTGTGCGTTTTCCACCATCTAGCACTCTCTATAAAAGAAATCTATAAGTTTCTTTTCCAGTTCTTATTATATAAGTATTTCTTTTTTATGAAAAGAAGTTAATAAATTACTTATATATCGTTTCTTTTTCCTTTATAAAATGTTTTGTCAATTAAACCACCACCAAGGCAAACATCACCTTTGTATAAAACTGCCGCTTGACCAGGTGTAACAGACTTAATTGGTTCTTCATATATTAATTCAATTTCGTTTTCATTCACAAAGTGAATGTATGCGATATTATCAGGTTGTCTATAACGGAATTTAACTTGTATTTTCTCTCCTTCAGTAGGAACATCAGTAATCCAGTTTAAAGATTGAACTGTACATCTATCTGAAAGTAAATATTCACTTTCATCACCACTAGCGACATAAAGAATGTTCTTTTTCACGTCTTTTCTAGCGATAAACCAGCCTTTAGCTTCTTCACCATGAATTCCACCAATTCCTAAACCTTTGCGTTGTCCAATTGTGTAATACATAGCACCATCATGCTCGCCTAACACTCTTCCATTAGAAATATCAATGATTTTTCCTTTTTGGGCAGGAATGTAGTTTTTAAGGAATTCTTTAAAGTTTCTTTCGCCAATAAAACAGACTCCAGTAGAATCCTTCTTATCCATAACAGAGGTTAAATCTAACTCATGAGCAATCTTTCTAACATCTTCTTTAACAATGTCTCCTAATGGGAACAA
>CAMJAG010000069.1 GCA_946403545.1 uncultured Caryophanales bacterium
CTTTTGAATTGGAGCCACCACATGCTGTAAGTGATAACATACCAATCATTAAAGTAGTGAAAATTGTTCTAGTTTTCATTATGTAATCCCTTCTTTTAAATTCCCTTAATAATCTTATAATTAGAAATAAACATTGTCTATATTTTTGTAAACAAATGGATGCTATCAGTATAAATTATTTCTTTGGATTATAGAACATTCTATTATCTAAAGAGAATATTTTACTGGTAAATTCCCCTTCTTTTGTGGTCTCAAGCGCTTTGTTAAGCGCGACCATTTTACAATCTAGATTATCCACTAAAGAAAGGAGCATTGCTTCTTTAGTTAACGGTAAAACAGGAGAGCCAAACTCATGTTGTCCATGATGTGATAAGACCATGTGTTGTAATAATAGAGGGGTTTCACCAGTTAATTTGAGTTCATCTGCGGCTTCTTTGATCATCGCAGAGAGAATAGAAATATGACCAATTAATTTACCTTCTAAAGAGTATTTAAAGATAGCAGGTCCTTCTAACTCTATAGTCTTACCCATATCATGTAAAAGAATACCTGTAATTAATAAATCATAATCAGCATCATATATAGGCACTAAAGTAGTAGCGATATCCGCCATTGTAAGAGTGTGCATTAATAATCCTGATAAATAATCATGATGTATTGATACTGCTGCTGGATGATCAAATAGATTAGGAGATACCTTATCTATAATATTATCTAGTATTGCTTTGCAATCTGGATTCTTAATAGATTCTACATATCTATAAAATCTATTCATAAGTTCTTCTTTAGGTACAGGAGGTTGTTTTAAGAATCTAGATACTTCTATTTCGCTAGGAGGCACTAAATCTGCTTTTAAGATTTTAATTTGTAAAGCTTCTTTATATTTAAGAGTTTCCCCTACTACATTAATAACATTACCTGCTACAAAGATTGATTCATCTTCAGGAGATATTTCCCATTTCTTTCCGTTAATAGTGCCACTACTATCTCTTAGTTCACATGTAATATATTGACTACCCATAGCGTTAGTCCCTTTAGCAGCGTTATTAACTAAGAATTGCATGTTAATTCTTTCTTGTTCTACTAGTTCATTAATTAATTTCATTATGTAATGCCTCCCATTCTATAAGAATGTCGTTATATCTATATCCTTTAGCCATTAGAGCTTTAATAACCTTTTGCTTAAGCAAATAGTTATCTTTTATATTTTCGTTTCTTAAAATGGCTTTATTTAAATCTTTAATTAAATTTATATGTTCACTATTTTCATCAATAGGTTTAATAAATTCACAAGCTTCTGATATGACATATGTCTCATACCCATATCTAGCTAGATAAGTATGAATTTGTTTAACTTTCTTTTGATAAGATAAGTCAACATATTTATCTTCTAGTTCACTCACTAATTGTTTAGCTTTTTCTAATTCTATTTCTTCAGTGAATCTATCATTTAAATCAGATGTTACTAAATGGTACTTTTTAAGTTGAGTAAGTATTTTATACTTCCCATATAGTTTAGCGTTATCTCTAGAGATGATATCGCTAAGGAGTTTATCATCGTTTAGATATCCCTTATCTATTAGATGATTAACTATCTCATTAGCCTCTATTTCAGAGGCACCTTTTAAAACTAACTTCTCTTTTAAAGAGTAAGAAGAATATTCTTTCTTACTAAGAAGTTTATAAGCGTATTCTAATAGTTTGTTATTACCATTTCTTTCTAATTGCACGTTGATATACCCTTATTATGTTTTCATAAAACTTATCTATAGAATACTTATCTACTTCTAGATAAGCTTTATTTCTTAGTTGTTCTAATTCTTCTTTAGAACTTGTTAAGATACGATACGCTTTTAAGACAAAGCTATCTAAATCTGTAAAGAAGTAGCCAGTTTCATTATCAATAATGACACTTTCTAATTGTGTATCAAATCTCGCTAATACTGGTGTGCCTGAGGCCATAGCTTCCATGAAGGTAAGACCTTGAGTTTCTGTCGTGGATGCAGATGTATAAATATCTGCAAGATGATAATAGAAAGGAACTTCACTAGCAGGTACACTACCTAAGAATTCGATATAGTCTTTATCTCCAAGTTCTTCAGAGAGTTTCATAAGGTCTTCTTTTTGAGGACCGTCTCCTACTACAAACATTTTGGATTTAATTTCAGGATGCGCTTTTCTAAAAGCGTCATATCCTTTAATAGAGACATCCATACTCTTTTCTTGCGCTACTCTACCGAGTATTAAGAAAATCTTAGTGTCTTTATCTACTCCATGTTGTTGTTTAAATTCTTCTATCTTATTGAAGTCTATATTCTCCTTTTTAAAGATAGAAAAATCTAGACCAGTAGGAATGACATTAATATAAGCATCACTACCAACAGATCTCATATATAACTTAGTCTTATCACTAGGAGTTATATATTCTGTCATAGTTTTAGCAGCGTTTTTCGCATAACTTCTTACATATCTTTTTGCTACTCTATCGAGTAATCCTTTAACCGCATAGTAAGTATAGTCTTCATATGCAGTGTGATATGTATATATAGTAGGTACATGTTTTAGTTTTCTTATAACAAATCTAGCAAACTGTCCAATAGTGAAATCAGTTTGAATATGTATAACATCAGGTTTAAACGCTTTTACTTGTTTAAAGATGCTTGAAGAATAGAGTGCGGTTACTCTATATCCATACATCTTTTTAAGTGGTACACCTTTCATATAGATAACATCTCCTACTTTTTTAGTAGGACCATCATCTGCTTGAGGAGCAATAACTAAAACATCATGTCCATTCTTCTTAAGAACTTGATATAAGTTATAACAAGATGTAGCGACACCATTAATATATGGAGGAAATGCATCAGTAAACATTACTATTCTCATATATTTTAATCATTGTCCTTCTTTTTATCTTCATCTGATAGTTCATCAAAACTATTGATATTAACATCATCATATTCACTATCAGATAACTGTTTAGGTTTTTTAGAACTATTTCTTTTCTTATTAAGAGATTTTAATCTCTCAATAACTGCAGTTCTAGATAACCTATTAGTCTGTTCTGCATTAATAACTTCCGCTTGTCTTTGGATAAAGGTTTCATTTTGTAACGCAACAAAGGTTTCTCTGTTTGGTAAATCTCCATGTAGATGTGCTTCGTCTTTTGGAGACGCTCTGTAGAATGCTGATACAAAGCCCGCTATTAAAAGAGGGAGGGAGAAGGTTATACTTCTCCAAATAATTAAAGCAGCTTTACAAAGTGCTTTACTTGCAACAGCTTGGTCTACAATACCTTCTAATGTAATTGGGTCAATAGAACCACACCAGAAGAATCCTTTCTCTGGTCTAGCGGAGTTGACGAATAATTGATAGAAGAAGTATTCGGAGACACCCGCACTACCTGGGACAGGAATAAGACCTGTAACCATTTGGTGATAGTTAGATAAGAATATTGAATCCCAGAAACTTGCATTAGTGGATTGGTTATGAAGTGCTAATCCAACAAAGTAAGGAATGGAGAATTTAATAATCATATAGCCAGTAAAGCATAATGTTACTAATATAGTGAATCTTACATTAGTGAATAATCTTCTAAATTCAATTTTGAAGTTTTCCACTTGAATTCTAAGGGATTCTCTCAACTTATCTGGGTGCTTAACTATCTTCATCTTGGCTAATAAAGAGATACATGGTCCCATAATAAAGTTATGGAATCCATGCCAATAGCCCATTAATAGAACAACTAAGATAACAGAGACATTAAGTAAGAAACCTACTATTGTAAGAGGCCATACTGGTAATCTAAGAGGTAATCCACCAACTTCGATACCTGTCTCAATAAAACCAATAGAAATAATAAAGTCGTATTTAATAATAAAACTAAGAGTGCCAAAGATAATTAATACTGATTGGAAGACTATAGAGTACATAGCCATAATAGAAACAGCACTACTAATTTGAACACCTTGTTTCTTATATGTATATGCTTGCATGATTTGACCACCACTAGAGCCTGGTGTAACTGCGTTATAAAATACACCAATTTGGTCAACTGCTATAGCTTGATGGTATTTATATCTTCTTGAGTATAATCTTGCAAAACAGAAAAGAATAAACGCTCTAATAAGAATCATTAATAAAGCAAAACCGCATGCTACTAATAACCATTTAACATCACAGTTTTCTAAATACTTTAAAATGTCTTTAGCGTTATCTTTAATAGAAAAAATGAAGGCTAAAAAAGTAACGATTAAAACGAAGGAGATATTGAGAATATATTTCCAAGTTTTATGCTTTTTCTTTTTTGGATCTTCTTTTTTGCCACTCTCAAGTTGCTCAACTTGAGATATAAGTTCATCTTTTTGCATACGCTAATAATAACACATATATTATAAAAGGTCATTTAACAAAGTTAGTTTGTATATTATAGGCCAATTATTTCTTTTCAATCTTCTTTAAGCAGACATCATAACCCAATTTGTTTGCTACTTTTATGAAAGTATCTAATCTCGGGATTATTTCTAGTCTTTCAAATCTAGCAAGAGCAGGTTGTTTCCAATCTAATTCTTTGGCGAATTCTCTTTGAGAAAGACCTTCTTCTCTTCTTTTATCCACTAAAGCCCACATTAAAGCATTTATCTGATTTGATAATTCTTGTATTTCACGGTTTTCTTTACTTTGAGAAGCAAATAATTCATTCGCTTCATCTACAGTAACGAATAGATTTTTATTACTATTTGACATAAAAATAATACCTCCAAGAAATTATAGTTTGATAACA
>CAMJAG010000070.1 GCA_946403545.1 uncultured Caryophanales bacterium
GAGCTTCTGAGTGATATCTAATTCCGAAATCTTTAGCGTTAACAAAGTAATACCAGAAAGCATCTAGGCCTCTAGAAGCTGCAATTGCACTATCAAGTTGTCTAATACTTCCTGCAGCAGCATTTCTTGCATTTGCGAATAATGGCTCGCCAGTTTTTTCTCTTTCTTCATTTAATTTTTGAAGTGATTTTTTAGGCATAAAGACTTCGCCACGGATTTCAAAATCACCATCTAAATCAATATGTGATGGAACAGACTTAATTGTGATGACATTAGCAGTTACATCTTCACCTTCAGTACCATCGCCACGAGTAGCAGCGTAAATTAAGTTTTTATGGTAGACCAAAGACATACCAAGACCATCAATTTTCATCTCAGCCATATATGTAACTTTATCTAAACCAGTAACTTCTCTAATTTTCTTATCAAAGTTTCTTAAATCATCTTCGTTAAAAGCGTTAGCTAAAGAAAGCATCATACGTTTATGAGTAACTTTCTTAAATTCATCTTGTACTAATCCACCTACTCTTTGGCTAGGAGATAAAGGGGATTGAAATTCAGGATGCTCTGTTTCGAGCATAATGAGTTCTTGCATTAATCTATCAAATTCAGCATCAGAAACAGACGAATTATCTAATACATAGTATTCGTAATTGTATTTCTCTAACAGTTTTCTTAGTTCATTGATTCTTTCCTCAACGTTCATGCATCATATCCTCCTTTACTAACTGATGGGTGGTTTCCTAAGATGGATTTTATTCCATGTTCTTCAAACCTGACTTTGATAATATCATCACCTTCAAGCTCTACGACAACTCCCCTACCAAGTTTTTTATGGATAACAACATCTCCAACTTTCCATTCCTTAACATCGTTTGTTGCTTGATTGAAGTTTTGGACTCTTGGAGGATCTTTTTCAAATCCTGCATTTGGTCCATCATCAAAATGGAAAGATGTCGGTCTTTTTGGATTAGTGGTTCTATATGGATTGTATTCATTTCTAGTATTAAGCACTTCATTTCCTGATTCTTTTAGGAATTGTGAAGGAGATAAATTGCTTGAAATAACATATGAATAATCAGCACTTAAAGTTAAATAAAGTCTTTCCTTTGCTCTTGTCATAGCGACATACGCAAGTCTTCTTTCTTCTTCTAAACCTTTATAGCCTTCTTCAGTAATTGCTCTCATATTTGGGAATACGCCAGCATTGAATCTAACGATGAAAACACATGGAAATTCCAATCCTTTTGCTACGTGAACAGTCATTAAATTGACATAATCGCCATCAATGATGTCATCTTGTGCGCTTAATAAAGTAATGTTTTGTAAGTATTCATCAAATGTGGACTCTGGATTGTTCTTTAAATAGTGTCTGATGTCTTCAAATAACGCTCTTACATGTTCAATTCTTTCATCAGCATCTTCATCATTTAATAAATAATCTTGATATCCTAGTTGATGAACCATATTTTCAAGAATCTTTGAGAAAGTTTCTTCGTCTTTAGCAATATCTTCTCTAGCTGTATCGATAACTGTAATCATTGTCTTAAGAGAATTAAGGATTTTCTTAGAAAGTTCAGTATTATCAAAATCAACATCTCTTAAATATTCATATAAAGATTGGCCAGCATTATCCGCTTCCATCTTAATAGTAGCTAAAGTTTGATCTCCAATTCCTCTTCTAGGAACATTGATAATTCTTTCAAATGAAATGTCATCTTTTGTATTAACAATAAGGTGGAAGTACGCTAAAACGTCCTTAATTTCTTTTCTTTGGTAGAACTTTTGACCACCATAAATCTTAAATGGAATACCTCTACTAGTTAATGTAGATTCAAAATCTAATGTGACATAACTAGAACGATAAAGAATAACGATATCCTTATAGGAGTAGTTAAACATTTGTTTCAAACGAACAATTTCTCTAGCAACATATTCCGCTTCATCCCTACTGCTTGGGCAGGATTTAACGGTAATTGGTTCGCCTTTTTCCTTCTTTGTGAACAAATCTTTCTCTACTCTTAACTTGTTATGAGCAATTAATTTGTTCGCCGAATTAAGGATGGTTTCAGTACTTCTATAGTTTTGATTAAGAATAATTGTTTCAATATCTTTGAAATCTTTTTGGATGTCCAAAATAATACCTTGGTTAGCACCTCTCCATGTATAAATAGTTTGGTCAGGATCACCAACAACATATAAGCATGTGAAAGGTTTAACTAAAAGTTTGATTAATTTATATTCTGAATTGTTTGTATCTTGGAACTCATCAACTAATATATGGTCAATTTTTTGTTGCCATTTATACCTAATGTCTGGATACGTTTCAAGAATGTAATTTGTTTTTAAAAGAAGGTCATCGAAGTCCAAAGACAAAGTCTTGTTTTTTTCTTCTTCATAGCGAGTATACATTTGTAAACATGTATCTTCATCCTCAAAAGATTTGTTCTTAATTGTAATATCTTCTGGGTATTTTTCTTTTAATTTGCAAGAGCCAATGTAGGACAGAGCGCGACCAACAATTTTATCGCCTTTCTTAAAGCCCATTTCTGCTGCAATATCTTTGACTAATTTAGTTTGGTCTTCTTCATCAAGAATAGTAAAACTTGCAGGAAAACCTAAAACTGAAATTTCTCTTCTTAAGAACATTGCACAGAATGAATGGAATGTTTTTATTGTCAAGTCACTTGCTTGAAGAGGTAACATTTTCAAAACACGAGACTTCATTTCATTAGCAACTTTGTTAGTGAAAGTAATTGCTAAAATCTTCCAAGGTTCAACATGCATTTCGCTAATTAAATATGCGATTCTGTATGTTAAAACTCTGGTCTTTCCACTTCCAGCACCAGCGATAATTCTAACGTTTTGAAGCGAAGTTGTTACAGCTTCATATTGCATTGGGTTTAATTCATTTACAAAGTCCATATATTGCTAGCAATATATTATCATAAGATAATAGGACTTTCAATTAGTTATGAAACTTCTTTTATATGTTCTTGTATTTCATAAAATCCAATATAACAGTTCTTCACCTTTTTATCTGAAATTTCAAATAAAGTAGGCGTTCCGAGTATATATAAAGAATTAATGTCATCCACTCCTGTAAGATCTCCTCTTTCTGATGCAATTGGAATGTCATCACTTCTTTCAATGAAATAGACAATATGAGTTTGGGAATATTTTTTAATCTCAGGTTCAATTTTTCTACAATGACCACAAGTTTCAGAGTAAATATAGGCATAATATTCCTGTTCCGATTGATTAAAAATCTCTCCCCAAACAGTAGTCTTTCGGCTCACCTCAAAAGATGATTCTTGTTCAATAGATTCATAAAATGAATGATTCTCTAGTTGAACACTACAAGAATTCGTTAGTAAGAGTAATAAAGATAGTAATAAAATTTTCCTCATACTAACTTATACTGGAGAAATTCAATTTTGTTCCAAAATTTCTACAATTTGTTTTAAAATCAAGATATGACTATTAACAAAAGATTCGATAGTGTTGGCAAATCCATCGCATTCATGGCAATCATGGCAGCGATTAATGTAATTTTCGTTTTACTCACTACTTTTGTTCCATTTTTATTATTCGTACTAGTCTTCATTTTGCCACTATCATGTACTCTCGTAGTTTTGATGTGTCCAAAAAAGTATTTCATCATTTATGCATTCGCCACTATAGGCTTATGTTTGATTGTGACTATCTATAATATCAGTGACACGCTGTTCTATATCATTCCATCTATCATAACTGGCTTTGTATTTGCGGTTTGCGTGGAACAAAGAGTTAATTATGCAATAAGCATTATCTTAGCTTCCTTTGTACAATTCGGTTTATCCTACGCTGCATTACCATTAATTAAGCTCATTACACAGGTTGATCTATTAAAAACTATCGAAGAAGCTTTCAAAATTACACAAATGGATTACCTAGAAGTCTTTGAATTTTTAGCGGTATTTCTCGTTTCTTTTGTGCAAGAAGTCATTTCTTATTTAGTAATTCGCTATGGATTACAAAAATTGAATTACAGAATTGAAGATGATAAGAATTCTGTTCTTCTTTTAATCGCTGGGTTGTTAATTAACCTATTTTGCGCTACTCTATTTGTCACAATTAAATGGTCAATTTTCGCAGTTTTCTTATTCACAAGTTTGTATTTTGGAGTCTTCTTAATACTCTGGATTGCATTCCTTCGTCGCAAGTATAATTACTTCATTTTAGGAGGTCTTACAATCATTGCAGTATTCTTGTTTGCGCTCATATATAATCAATTTGGAAAACAGGCAAGTTTATTAGTGATTATTGGCTACCTATTTTCAATTTTAATTATTGCTTTTGTCAATAATTGGTTGGTAAAAACAAAATAAATATATACAATAAAGATATGAGAGGATTTTTTGCTTCTATTGGTAAAGGAATATTGTATTTCTTAACTCCATTTGCATGGGTTATAGGAATCGCTATCGGTAGTGTTGTCGCACTAATCGTTTTCCTTTGTTATGCAATCTATTTCATTATCTGTTTCTTCCGTGGAAGTGACTTATTTAAAGACTTACCAGAGGATAAGAAAGCTAAAGAAATCTTAGCAGCGCAAAACGATCCAAACGCAAATCAACAACCACAACCTCAACCACAAACACAAGTGTATATGAATAATCCTCAAGTTAATTTATA
>CAMJAG010000071.1 GCA_946403545.1 uncultured Caryophanales bacterium
CCTATTAAGGTTACCTTAATAGCGAGTCATTAGTGATTTGAAATTTTATAAGGAGGGACATTATGTACGCAATTATTGAAACTGGCGGAAAACAAGTACGTGTTGAAGTTGGCCAAACAATTTTCGTTGAAAAATTAGACGCTGATGTAGATACAGTTGTTACTTTCGATAAAGTTCTCTTATTAGGAGACAAGAAAGTCACAGTTGGTGCACCATACGTTAAAGGTGCAACAGTTACCGCTAAAGTCCAAAAACAAGGCAAAAGTAAGAAAATTCGTGTCTTCAAGTACAAAGCAAAGGCTAACGAACACAAGACAATCGGTCATCGTCAACCATACACACGCTTAGTTATTGAAGCTATCAATGGCTAATTATGATTAAAGTCAAAATTAGCAAAGCAGGTACTGCATTTGAATCTTTAGAGGTTAAAGGTCATGCAGGTAGTGGTCCTTATGGTCACGACCTCGTATGTGCTGCTGTTAGTGCTGTAATTACTGGTGGTTTGAATTCTCTCGAAGCACCTCAAGATTATGACATTGAACTCAAAGAAGGATATTCCTTATTAAAAGCGAATAAACAAGTATCTGCCCATGATGCAGTCGTTATCGATACAATCATCTGTGGGTTAAAAACTATCGCAGAAGACAATAGCGATTTCATCACAATTAAAGCTGAGTAACATTCAGCTAGAAAGGGTGAAGAAAATTATGATGTTTAAATTAAATTTACAACTCTTTGCTAGTAAGAAGGGTGTTGGTTCCACAAAGAACGGACGTGATTCTGCTGGTCGTCGTTTAGGTGCTAAAGTTGCTGATGGTCAATGGTGCCATGCAGGCAGTATCATCTATCGTCAAAGAGGTACACGTATTTATCCAGGTGTTAACACAAAGAAAGGTAAAGATGACACAATCTTTGCAACATGCAATGGTGTCGTCAAATACGAACGCCTTGGTAAAGACAAAACAATCGTTAAGGTTGTTGCTGATTAATTAACTATTTCAGCTAAAAAATAAACAAGACCACATATATTTTGTGGTCTTTTATTATAATTTCTTGTAAAATACAAGAGAGGTGATTTTATGAAGAAAGTTTCTATTATTGTTCCAATGTATAACGAACAAGAAGCTGCTCCTTATTTTTTCGAGGCTTTAGATAAAGTTATTGCTGGTATTCAAGGATATGAATTTGAAATCGTTGCTGTCAATGATGGCAGTAAAGATGAAACGCTAAACATCCTTAAAGCAGAATTTGAAAAAAGAAAGAATCTAGTTGTTGTCAATCTTTCAAGAAACTGGGGACATGAATGCGCTGTCAGAGCTGGTTTTATTAATTGTACTGGTGATTGTGCTATTCCAATGGATGCTGATTTACAAGATCCACCAGAAGTTATCCCTAACATGCTTGAAATGTGGGAACAAGGATACAAAGTAGTAAACGCAAAACGTTCCTCTCGTAAAGCAGATTCTTCTTTTAAGAAGAACACTGCTGGAATGTATTATAAGATTTTAGACAAATTTGGAAAGAAAGTTAAGATTCCACAAAACGTTGCAAACTTCAGATTAATTGACCGTCGTGTCATTGATGAAGTTAACGCATTACCTGAAAGCACAAGAGTATTCAGAGTGGAAGTCCCATTTGTCGGATTTAAAACTGGTACAGTCGAGTTTGTTAGACCAGAAAGAGTTAAAGGCGAAACTAAATATCCATTAAAATCCATGGTTAATTTAGCTTTGGACTCAATTGTTTCTCTTTCAGTAGAGCCACTCAAATTCCCAATTAAACTTGGAGTTGGATTTGGTTGTTTAGCAGGTCTTTCATTGATGACTGAACTTGTATTCTTTATTTTGAATTTATGCAAAGTTACACATCTTAGCACAGTCACATTGTGGGGCTGGTTAATCGTTACATTGATAGTGGGTTTCTTTGCTGCAACTATGTTGATCTTCGGATTATTCGGTATTTATTTAGGCGAAACAGTTACTGAAGCTAGAGGTAGACCAACTGTTATCGTTGATGAGGTTTTAAGAAAATAATTTATGTTTATTGATCGTGCAATTATTGAAGTTAGAAGTGGTAAAGGTGGCGATGGCGCTATCTCTTTTAGACGTGAAAAATTCGTCGCAAAAGGTGGACCTGATGGTGGTAATGGAGGTAGAGGTGCTTCTATTTACTTAAGAGCCAACAAAACAATCAACACATTATTTAACTTCAGACACTCAAAAACATTTATTGGCCAAGATGGTGGAAAGGGCGAAGGTAGCAACTGCTATGGAAAATACGCTCCTGATATCATTGTAGATGTTCCTATAGGAACAGTTGTCTATTTAGAAGATGGACATGATTTTTTAGGTGACTTAAATGAAGATGGTAAAACTTTATTAGTCGCTAAAGGTGGAAGAGGTGGGAAAGGTAATTCCTGCTTTAAAAGTTCCACTAATAGAGTTCCTAAGATTGCTGAAAATGGTGAACCTGGTGAGAAGAAACGTTTAATCCTTGAATTAAAACTATTAGCAGATGTTGGTTTAGTTGGTTTCCCAAGTGTTGGTAAATCAACATTCTTAAGTGTTGTTAGTAGTGCTAAACCTGAAATTGCTGACTACCCATTTACAACTATCGTTCCTAACTTAGGTGTTGTTAATGTTGAAAAAGGAAAATCCTTTGTGATGGCTGACCTTCCTGGTTTAATTGAAGGCGCTCATTTAGGTAAGGGACTTGGTTTACAATTCTTACGTCATATTGAAAGATGTAGAGTTATCATCCACATAGTGGATATGGGTGAATCAGGTAGAGATCCAGCTGAAGAATACAAGATTATTAAACAAGAACTTGAATCCTATGGATTCGGTTTAAGTAAAAGACCATACATTATTGTCGCATCCAAAATGGATGAAGAAGGTGCAGAAGAAAGACTCAAAGTTTTCGAAAAGAAAGTTAAGGAAAAAGTATACCCAATCTCTGCATTAACTGATGAAGGAATTAAAGAAGTCTTATACAAGGTTTACGATATTCTTCAAGAAACTCCTATCTTCCCATTGTTCGACGCTAAGGAAGAAGAACTCGAACATAAGTTCTATGAACTTCCTGATGAAGAAAAAGAATTTGAAATCGTTAGAATTAACGCTCATACATGGCAAATTACTGGCGATAAGATTACTAAATTCTACAAGATGACAAACATCTCTACTGATGAAGGTATGATGATCTTATTGACTAAACTTAGAAAGTTAAGAGTGGATGATGCTCTTGAAGCGCTTGGTGCTCAAGATGGTGATACAGTCATCTTAGATGACTTTGCATTTGATTTTGTGAGGTAATTATGAAACTTAATGAATACATTTTAGAAATTGAGAAATTTTTAAAAGACTACTTAGAAAAAACTCACATGGACACTTATGTCCTTGGTCTTTCTGGTGGTGTTGATTCTTCTTTATGTGCTTGCTTAGCATTAAATGCAGTAGGTAGAGAAAGACTCAAAGTCATTATGATGCCAATCAATTCAAATCCAGCTGACTTAAACGACGCTATGAAATTAGCAACTTTAAAGGATTTGGATTATATCGTTGTTGATGCAACTGAGACATATAATCAATATGTCAGTGATATGAAAAAAGCAGGTGTCTTTTTATCAAGAGACACTCTTAGTAATTTAAAAGCTAGAATTCGTATGTGTATTTTATACGCATACGCACAAGAACATCGTGGTTTAGTTATTGGTACTGATAACAAAGATGAACGTTTTACGGGATATTTCACTAAACATGGTGATGGTGCTTGCGATATTCTTCCTATTGCACACTTGTTAAAAGAAGAAGTTGTCAAAGCAAGCAAATTAGTAGGTGTTCCAACTGAATTAGCAGAAAGAGTTCCGACTGCAGGTCTATTTGAAGGCCAAACAGATGAAGGACAAATGGGAGTCGCCTACAAAGACTTAGATGCTTACTTAAAAGGCAAAAGAGTCAAAAAAGAAGTTGAAGAACGTATTTTATATTTAAATAGGATTAGCGCTCACAAACGTGATGCGACACCAATGCCTATTGATTTTGATAGAGATTAATAAATAATTATTCTTCTTGTTATAAATAATCTCCTTTTATAGAGGTATTTTTAGTTATGTATTTTTATCTAAAAGGGACGATTAGTTCAATCTATAATGAACGCATAATTTTAGAAGTTAATAACATAGGATATAGCATGCTTGTAGCTAGAAGCCAAAAGTATAAAGTTGGCGAAAACAAGCAAATGTACATATATGAACATATTCATGATGATGAACACTATTTAGTAGGGTTTGATAACCTTGAAGAGAAAAGAACTTTTCTATATTTAATTAGTGTTTCTGGACTAGGTCCTAAAACTGCAATTGGGATGCTTAAAGTCGCTAGTGGAGAAGAGATCTTTAATGCAATCGCTTCAAGTAATGTTTCCTTTTT
>CAMJAG010000072.1 GCA_946403545.1 uncultured Caryophanales bacterium
GCTGCTAATGACTTTGCTTTACCAATTGATGGAACAAATCAATTTGCAGATGGATTTGATATCCAAATTGCGAGATATTTATCTCAAGATTTAAATAAAGAAGTTGTTATTAAAAAGATTGAATGGGAATCACTTATCCCATCTTTACAAGCTGGAGAAATTAATATGATTTTAGCAGGTATGTCGAGTACCGCTGAAAGAAGAAAAACAATTGATTTCTCTGATGCATATTTATCTAGTGATCTTGCTTTCTTAATGAAAAGTAGTGACATTCCAGCAGGAAATTCTAGAGAAAATCCATTAGGATATAACGACTTATTATCGTTATTTAATAATCATTCATTAGTTTGTCAAATGGGAGTTGTGGGTGATGATATCATTGAAGATTACTTCACGTCTAAAGAAGGTTACACAATTACACATAACGATCCATTAAAAACTTATCCTTTAGCAGCGTTAGATGTCGCAAGAGGTGTATCTTTTGCAATGCCTGCTGAATTACCGGTTGTTGAGGCTATGACAAACATTGATTCTTCTTTAGGCGTCTTATATGTAGATTATTCCTTTATGTCTGAAGGAGACTTAGAAGGATTAAGTGTTAATATTGGTCTTAAAAAAGGAAATGATGAATTAAGAAACGCTCTTAATGCTTCCTTAGGAAGACTATCTCAAGAAAGACGTTCCCAATTAATGGGAGACGCATGTACTAGAAGTGGAGAAAACGCATAATTATGTTCGATTTCTCTAGATTTTGGGGCATTATTACTGACTGGCATGAACTGATTATTGCAGGTATTTTATCTACACTCATTTTATCTATCGTAGGTACAGTCGTAGGATTACTTCTTGGAATCCCTCTTGCCTATGGCAAAAGATTACACGCAAAAGCATATGACCCTAAAATCAAGAAAGTACTTTATGGTGTGATTCGTTGGATATGTAATATATATTCTACGGTCTTAAGAGGTACTCCAATGATGGTGCAAGCTCTTATCTTTAAGTTTGCCACTCAAGCTATGGGTATCTCTTGGGGAAGTATGAAATTCCCTAGTGAGATATTAAATGTGTTTAATGGTTGGTTCTTTGCTGGCTTAATCGTTATTACATTTAATACCGCTGCATATATGGGAGAAGTAGTTATTTCTGGTATTAATGGTATTGATACTGGACAAATTGAAGGCGCCAAATCCCTTGGTTTATCAAGTTATAGAACTACTTTTTCCATAGTGCTTCCTCAAGCATTACGAAATTCTTTACCTACTATTGGTAACGAATTGATTATCAATATTAAAGACTCTTCAGTCTTAAATGTTATTGCAGTTACTGAACTTTACTATAGATTAATATCTATAGCATCAGCGACATATTCTTTCTTAGAAGCTTATTTATTACTCGCAATAATCTATTTGATTATGACTTTATTAACTTCATTAGTGCTTAAACTAATTGAAAAGAAATTAGATGGAAAGAAGATCTCTTTAAATCCATTTGGAAGATTAAGGAGGAATTTCAATGTCTAGTATTTTATCTATCAGCAATTTAGCGAAGTATTTTGGAGACAATAAGGTCTTAAAAGACATCAACTTAGAAGTTAATAAAGGAGATGTTATAGCGATTATTGGATCTTCTGGAAGTGGCAAATCTACATTTTTAAGATGCATTAATCTTTTAGAAGAACCTTCAAAAGGTACCTTTTTCTTTAATAATCAAACATATTTTTCTATCAAAAAGAACAAAGAAGATTTCGTAGATTTTAATCTCTTTAATGAAGATTTAGATGTTTTTAATAATGAATTCTTGCCTATTGAAGAAGAATACAATTTAAGAAAGAATCTTCTTATAGAAGATGATTCTAAAGAAAACAAACTATTACTTAAAGAAGCAAAGCGAAATTATAAAGCTGCTCTTAAAAGAAAGCCTGACATCTTTGACTACTATGACTCAAAAGCGTTTAAACGATATTGGAAAAATAACCCTCCTTTAATCGTAAACGAAAAAGGTTTAAGAGAAATTAGAAGCAAAATGCTGATGGTTTTCCAATCTTTTAATCTCTTTAATAACATGGATGTGTTAGATAATTGTGTATTTCCATTAGTAAAAGTTAAGAAAATGAAACCAGAAGTCGCTAAAGAGATAGCGATTGAAAAACTTAAACAAGTTAATATGCTAGACCATTTAGGAGATAGACCAAAAACTCTCTCCGGTGGTCAAAAGCAAAGAGTAGCGATAGCACGTAGTCTTTGTATGTCTCCAGATATTATTCTCTTTGATGAACCTACATCGGCTTTAGATCCAGAAATGGTTGGAGATATCTTAGAGATTATGAAAGACTTGGCAAGTCAAGGTCTCACTATGATTGTCGTCACACATGAAATGAATTTTGCTAGAAATGTAGCTAATCGAGTAGTGTTCATGGAAGATGGTTATATTGTGGAATCTGGAGAGAGTAAAGAGTTCTTCTCAAATCCAAAAGAAAAGAGAACTAAAGAATTCCTTAAAAACTTTAGACAATAATAAAAAGAGAGGATGAAATTGAAACTAGTCATCCTCTTTTTATATTTATATAAATAATAAGGATATATAGGGAAAATATCTTTTTATTATACTTTTTACGAATATATTTGTATTGTTATGTATTTTTATGTATAATCTAATCGAAAGGAGTGATTAAATGATTAAATGGTTTAACGTTAAAGAAAGAAGTGGAGTTGCTTCTTTATATCCTAACAATATCACTTTAAATACCACAGCGATGTATCCATTAGACTTTGCTTATAAAGTACAAGTTGGACTAGATGATAATGAAAACATTATTATTAAGCCTTTAACTAAGGATGTCGTTGAATCGGGTATGCTTGATGAATGTTGCCTATTAAAGCTTGAAATGCATAAGAGTTTCGCTCGAATTTCTAGCGCTTTATTAATGAAACAAATCATTGAAGTATTACAACTCAAAATGGAAAAACCACCTATACGATTTGAAACAACATGGGATAGTGTGGAAAACATCTTAATCATTAACACGAAAGGAGGCAAGAAATAGAGTATGGAAGCTTATATGTGGATCGTTTGGCTATCATTATTTGTATTAATGTTAGTTGTTGAAGCGATTGGAACAGAATTAGTGTCTATTTGGTTCTCCTTAGGCGCACTTATTGCATTAATCGTGTCATTCATTCCTAATGTCCCTTGGTGGGTCGAAGTAGTAGTGTTCGTAGTCATTAGCTGCGCTACATTATTCGCACTTAGACCTTTGTTCACAAAGTATTTCAAAAGAAATGTGATATCCACAAATGTGGATAGTTATACTGGAAAGAAAGGATATGTTATCGAAGATATCGAATATTTAAAACCAGGCGCTGTTAAAATTGGAGACGTCGCTTGGACTGCAATTCCAGTAGATCAAAAGACAGTTATTAAAGAAAACGAAGTAATTGAAGTTGTTGCTATATCAGGTAACAAACTTATCGTAAGAAAGGTAGAAAATAAATAATTATGATTCCATTTATTATTATCATGTCTGTTGTGGTATTCGTCTTACTCTTAGTAGTAATTTGCAATATCAAAGTTGTTAAACAAACAGAAAAAATCATTGTCGAAAGACTTGGTGCTTACCGCACAACTTGGGGTGTAGGTCTCCATATGTTACTCCCATTCTTTGATAGAATCGCTGTTAGAGTTTCTATGAAAGAACAAGTACAAGACTTCGAACCTCAATCAGTTATTACAAAAGATAACGTTACAATGCAAATTGATACTGTTGTCTTCTATGTTGTTACTGACGCTAAGCTTTATGCTTATGGCGTTGAAAATCCTATGAGTGCTATTAGCTACTTATCTGCTACAACATTAAGAAACATTATTGGTGAACTTGCACTTGATGAATGCTTAACATCTCGTGAAATCATCAATGAAAAAATGAGAAAGATTCTTGATGAAGCAACTGATCCATGGGGCATTAAAGTCAACCGTGTTGAAGTTAAAAACATTCTCCCTCCAAAAGATATTCGTGAAGCTATGGAAAAACAAATGAGAGCTGAACGTGAAAAGAGAGAAAAGATTCTTCTCGCAGAAGGTGAAAAACAATCCGCAATTCTTGTTGCTGAAGGTGAAAAACAATCCGCAATCTTAAGAGCAGAAGCTGACAAGCAAATGACCATCTTAAGAGCAGAAGGTGAAGCTGAAAGCGTTAGACAAGTTAAGAAAGCTGAAGCAGATTCCATCCGTATGGTTAAAGAAGCTGAAGCTCAAGGTTTAAAGATGATTAATGATTCCGCTCCAAGCGAAGCAGCATTAAAACTTCGTTACTATGATTCATTAATTAAAGTCGCAGATGGTAAAGCTACAAAGATCTTCCTTCCTGCAGACTTATCTAAAGTCGGTGCATTAGCATCCACTGTCAAAGAAGT
>CAMJAG010000073.1 GCA_946403545.1 uncultured Caryophanales bacterium
TACAAGACTGGTATAGAAGCATTTATCATGTTTCTTTCTCACCTGTTTTAAGTGTAATTGATGATAGAACATTCAACATTGAATACGCTAGTGAAGAAGATAAAGCAAAATATGCTTCTGCATTAGTGGATTTTGAAGACTTTTTACTGTTTGTTGGTTATGAATTCACAATTGAATCATCAATCAAAGAAGATGAAGGCCCAGTGGTCTCAAAAGCAGAGATGAAAGAAATCGTTAAAGCCGCTAAAAAAGAAGCTAAAGAAGACCTTCATATCGAATCCGCTGCAAAGCAGATTAACGATAGAAGTGAAGTTGAAAAGATGATTGAAGAAGATAAAAAGGCTCAAGCAGAATCTGCTGAAGACGAACTTCTTAAAGTCATGCGTGAAAACGCAAAACAACTTGCTAGAGATAGAGAAAGACAACGTTTGAATAAACGTGGTAACTATAAAATCTACGATAACATTGGTTCAATCGATAGAAGTGCGGACCACGTTGACTTTACTTGTAAACTCTATTCCGTAGAAGTTAATGAATATGGAAATAAACGTTTAACCATAGGTGTCTATGATGAAAACCAAGACGCTATTATGGTTAGTATCAATTTCAACCAATCCATTACCGATGCGTTTGTCGCTTCATTAACGAATGGTATGAACCTCCGTGTTAGAGGTGTTGCTTATTGGGATGAATTTAATAAGACTATGGCTATTAGAGGTCACTATATAGACGCTCTTCCACCAGACGAGATTGAACCTGATGACTATCCAGTCAACAGAGTCGAGTTACATCTCCATTCAAATATGTCTCAACAAGATGGTGTTAGCTCAATGCTTGACTACGCTAAATACGCAAAAGCATTAGGCCATAAAGCTATGGCGGTAACTGATCACGCTGTCTTACAAGCTTATCCTGAAGCTCAAGCAGCAGAGAAAAAGACCGGTGTCAAAATGCTATATGGATGTGAATTCTATATGGTTGATGACCAACTAGAATATATTAAAAACCCTGCAAATGTCCAATTAAATAAAGCCACTTATGTTGTTCTCGACTTAGAAACAACCGGTTTAAGTTGTGTTTATAACCGTATTATTGAATTCGGTGCTGTTAAAGTTGAACATGGCACAGTAGTGGATGATATCGATATCTTAATTGACCCAGAAGTTTTAATTACTGCAAAGATTTCTGAATTAACTGGTATCACAAATCAAATGATTAAAGGTAAACCAAAGATTGAAGAAGCCTTACCTCGAATCTTAGACTTTATTGGTGACGCAATTTTAGTCACTCATAACGCAAACTTCGACTTTAACTTCTTACAAGAATCTCTTAAGAGATGTGGAATGCCTATTTTGAATAACCCAGTTATCGATACTTTAGCGTTATCTAGATATCTATTCCCAGAATCAAAATCTCATACATTAGGTTCCGTTTGTAGAAACTTAGAAATCGAATACGATGAAGACGAAGCTCACCGTGCTGACTACGATGCTAAGGTATTAAATGATGCATGGCAACCAATGCTTGTTAGATTAACTAAATCCAACATGAGAATGACCCATGCTGATTTATCTAAACTCGTTACTCCAAACGAATTATTGAAACACATTAGACCAAAACATATCGTTGCTTTAGCAAAAGATAAAGTAGGTCTTAAAGATTTATTTAAATTAGTTTCTTATTCTCATACAGAATATTTAGCCAACGTTCCAAAGATTCCAAGAAGAATAGTGCAAGAACATAGATCTCACTTATTAATCGGTTCTGCATGTTTTAATGGTGATGTTTTTGAAACCGCTAGATACTACAATAACGATTACTTAAAGAAAGCAATGGAATTCTATGATTACATAGAAATCCAACCTATTGCTAATTACTCCCATCTAGTTAACATGGGTGAATTAGAGCAAGAAGACCTTGAACCATTACTTAAAAACATCGTTGCTTGTGCTGATGAAATTGGTAAACCAGTATGTGCTACTGGTGATGTTCACTATGTGACAAGAGACAAGAAAGTATTTAGAGATGTGTTGATTTCCGCCCCTGGACTTGAAGGTGCTGTGCACCCATTAAATCCAAGAAAACGTGCAAAAATGCCACATTTTGAAAATCCAGACCAACATTATAGATCTACAAAAGAGATGTTAGAGTGTATGTCTTTCCTTGGTGAAGAAAAGGCTTTTGAAGTTACAGTTACTAACACTAACATGATTGCGGATCAAATCGAGTCGTTTAAACCAGTTCCAAACGACCACTTATATACACCAGTTATTCCTAACTCTGATGTTTTGTTAAGAGAGGAATGCTATAAAAACTGTAAAGCATTATATGGAGATCCAATTCCAGAAGAGATTAAAACCAGATTAGATGCTGAACTTGATGGTATTATCAACCATGGTTACTCAGTTACTTATTGGATTGCCCATAAGATTATTCAAAAAGCTAACCAAGATGGCTACGTTGTTGGTAGCCGTGGATCTGTTGGTTCTTCTTTTGCTGCTACAATGGCAGGAATTACAGAAGTTAACGCTCTTCCACCTCACTATATTTGCCCACATTGTCATCACCTAGAATGGACAAAGGAAACAATGCCTGAAATTACATCCGGGTACGATTTACCTGATAAATTATGTCCTGTATGTGGCCAACCACTTATTCATGATGGACAAGATATTCCTTTCCAAACATTCCTAGGATTTAACGCTGAAAAGACACCTGATATTGACCTTAACTTCCCTGGTGATTATCAAGCAAGAGCACACGATTATACAAGAGAATTACTTGGGCCTGAGAACTGCTTCAGAGCAGGCACTATTGAAACTATTGCTGATAAAACAGCATTTGGTTTTGCCCGTGGTTATTTAGAAAGAAGGGGTTTAAACCCTGACGATTTCCCTAAACCAAAGATTGCATTCCTCGCTAGTGGATGTATTGGTGTTAAACGTACGACTGGTCAACACCCTGGTGGTATTGTCGTTGTTCCTCGTGATAACGATGTTTATGACTTTACTCCAGTCCAATATCCTGCTGATGATAAGGAAGCAAACTGGAAAACAACACACTTCGACTTTGAAAGTATCCATGATACATTACTTAAACTTGACCTTTTAGGTCACGTCGACCCTGTCGCCTTAAGAATGATGTGCAACTTAAAAGGAATTAACATCAAAGATATTCCTTTAAATGATCCAGAAGTTTTATCTATTTTCTCATCTCCTGCAGCACTTAAGATGGATCACGATTATACAAACGCAAAGACAGGTGCTTTAGCTATTCCTGAATTCGGTACTGAATTCGTTAGAGGAATGCTAGAAGAAACCAAACCTCAAACATTCGCAGATTTAGTTATTATTTCTGGTCTATCCCATGGTACTAATGTTTGGAATGGTAACGCTGATGAACTCGTTAGAGGTGGTAAAGCATTAAAAGAAGTTATTGGATGTCGTGATGATATTATGACTTACCTTATTGATAAGGGTTTACCAAAAGATATTTCCTTCACAATTATGGAAAAAGTTCGTAAAGGTAAAGGTTTATCAGAAGAATATGAACAATTAATGAGAGCTAATAAAGTTCCAGATTACTATATTGATTCATGTAAGAAGATTAAATACATGTTCCCTAAAGGCCACGCTGTTGCATATGTTACTATGGCTATCCGTGTTGGTTATTTCAAAGTGCATTACCCACTTGTTTTCTACGCAACATTCTTCTCTGTTCGTAGTAAACAATACGATATTGAACCAATGATTAAAGGTAAACAAGCAATCATTGAAAGAATCGAAGAACTTAAAGCTAAAGGTTCAAGAGGTTCTAAAGAAAAGATTTCTAACAAGGAACAAGAACAATTAAAAACCTTGTATATTGCGCTTGAAATGGTTCAAAGAGGATATAAATTCTCTAATATCGACATTTATAGAAGTGATGCCGAAAACTTTGTTATTGATGAAGAAAACAAAGCACTTATTCCTCCATTTACTACAATTGACCAATTAGGTAAGAGTGCTGCTGATTCTATTATCGAAGCTAGAAACAATGGCAAATTCTTATCTAAAGAAGACTTATTAAAACGTACTAAACTTTCTAAAACTAATGTAGATGATTTAGCAAAACTACATGTTTTAGATGACCTTGATGAAGCTGACCAATTATCACTATTCGACTTCTTTGATGCATAATGTCGAGAAGTAGCGCAGCTTGGTAGCGCATTCGCTTCGGGAGCGAAGGGTCACGAGTTCGAATCTCGTCTTCTCGACCAT
>CAMJAG010000074.1 GCA_946403545.1 uncultured Caryophanales bacterium
GTTATGGAAAACTATCAAGGTGTCGTTAATGTTAACGGTCACTCTTATAACGATCCAAAACTATCTTCTGACAATACTAATTTTGCGCTTCTCGTTACACATCACTTCGAGGAACCATTCAATAAACCTAATGAATACGCAATGAAAGTTTCTTCATTGGCTAACCAACTTTCTTGTGGTTCAGTTATTGTTCAAAAATTTGGTGATGTTTTAATGGGAAGAAGAACAAATCAAAAACGTTTAGCTGAAGGATTTGTTCGCCCTACTTTAAAAGAAGCTGTTCCTGGTGACTTGGCATTATGCTTGCCACAAAAGACTATGCAATCAATTATCGAAATGATTAAAGTCTTAGACTACATTACTCCAGGTATCGCTACTGAACACACTCTCCTTTATGGTGTCGAAGCAAAATATTATTCAGCTCACCCAAAGATAGATAATAAATTTGAAGTTTCTGACATTGGCCACTTATATGTAGGTGGTGATGGTGCTGGTTTAACTAGAGGATTGGCTCAAGCTGGCGCTAATGGTGTGTATGTTGCCAGAAACATTTTGGAAAGGCTAGGTAAATAATTATGAGATCTGTTGGTGTTACTTCTAGAGGCATTCGTTGCCCAATCTTCAAACAAGGAGATGATTTAGCAAAACTCGTCGTTGAATCTGTTTTAGCAGCAGGTAAAAACGAAGGCTTTGGTTTCCATGATAGAGACGTCGTCGCTATCACAGAATCAGTTGTCGCTCGTTGCCAAGGCAACTACGCTACTATTGATCAAATCGGTAAAGATGTTAAAAACAAAGTTGGGGCAGATGATGTTGCAATTATCTTCCCAATCCTTTCAAGAAATAGATTCGCTATTTTATTAAAAGGTATGGCAAGAGGAGTTAAGAAAATCTACTTAATGTTCTCTTATCCAAGTGATGAAGTTGGTAACGCATTATTAACATGGGATGATGTTGATAACAAAGGAATTAACCCATATTCAGATGTCTTATCATTAGATGAATATAGAAAAACATTCGGCTATCGTAAACACGAATTTACTGGTGTTGACTATATTGACTACTATGTAGATTTAATTAAAGAACAAGGTTGTGATGTTGAAGTTATCTTCGCTAACCAAGCAAAAACAATCTTAAATTACACAAAAAATGTAATTACTTGTGATATTCACACAAGAGCAAGAACAAAGAGAATCTTAAAAGAAAACGGTGCTAGAGTTGTTTTAGGTTTAGATGATATCTTAAACGCTCCTGTTGATGGCAGTGGTTACAATGAAAAATATGGCTTATTAGGTACTAATAAAGCTACAGAAACAACAGTTAAACTCTTCCCAAGAGACGCCCAAGGTTTAGTAGAAGATATCGCTGCTAAAATGAAAGAAGCTACAGGCAAAAACATTGAAGTTATGGTCTATGGTGATGGTGCTTTCAAAGATCCTCAAGGTAAAATTTGGGAATTAGCAGACCCAGTCGTTTCTCCATTCCACACAAAAGGTTTACTTGGTACACCAAACGAATTAAAACTCAAATATTTAGCAGATAATGAATTCAAAGATTTAAAAGGTGATGAATTAAAAGCTGCTATTTCTGAAAAGATTAAGGCTAAAGAAGGTTCTTTAGTAGGTAACATGGTTTCCGAAGGAACTACACCAAGACAAATTACAGATTTATTAGGTTCGCTTTGCGACTTAACATCTGGTTCTGGTGATAAAGGTACACCAGTCGTCTTAATCCAAGGATATTTTGATAACTATACTAACGATTAATTTTTATGAAGAAATCATTAGCATTTGATACAAAGAAATATTTAAAAATCCAAAAAGAAGAAATTTTAAAGAGAATTTCATCTTTTGATGGCAAACTTTACCTCGAGTTCGGGGGAAAACTTTTCGATGACAATCACGCTGCTAGAGTTCTTCCTGGTTTTGAACCAGATGCAAAATTACAATTACTCTTATCTTTAAAAGATAGAGCAGAAATCGTTATCGTTATTAACGCAAGAGATATTAATTCTAACAAAGTTAGAAATGATATCGGAATTACTTATGAAGCTGAAGTTGAAAGACTTATTGAAGCATATACTTCTCTTGACTTATTAGTCCAAAACGTAGTTTTCTCTTTCTATGAACCAACCCCATTAGTCTTAGAATTTGAAAAGAAATTATCTAGACGTGGCATTAACGTTGTTAAACATTATAGAATTGCGGGCTATCCACAAGATATTAAGACAATTCTTTCAGATGAAGGTTTAGGTAAAAACGAATATATTAAAACAACTCGTCCATTAGTAGTTGTTACTGCTCCTGGACCTGGTAGTGGTAAACTCGCTACATGTTTAAGCCAACTTTATTTAGATAAAGTAAATGGAGTTAACTCTGGTTACGCTAAATATGAAACGTTCCCAATTTGGAATTTACCACTTAAACACCCAGTTAATATTGCATATGAAGCCGCAACTGTGGACCTTCAAGATGTTAATATGATTGACCCATATCACTTAGAACATTATGGTAAACTCGCTGTTAACTATAATCGTGATATTGATGCATTCCCATTATTAAAAGACATTTTAACTGGAATTTATGGGGAATCTCCTTATTTCTCACCTACAGATATGGGTGTTAATATGGCGGGTTTTGCTATTGTTAATGAAGAAGCTGCTATTAAAGCAAGTAAAGATGAAGTTATTAGAAGATACTACCAAGCTCTTAAATTTAATTACTTAGGTAGATTCGATGACGAATGTGTTACTAAAGCAGAATTATTAATGAATCAATTAGGCGTCAGCAAAGCTGATAGAAAATGTGTTAAAGCATGTTTAACTAAACAAGAAAAAACTGGTGAACATGCATGTGCGCTTGAATTACCTAATGGCAAAATCGTTACTGGTAAGAGAAGCATCTTATTTGGTGCACCTGCAGCATTATTGCTTAATGCTTTAAAGGTGTTAGCGAAAATTGATGATGCAATTCCACTTATTTCTCATAACGTTCTTGAACCTATTCAAAGGCTTAAAGTTGATGATTTACATAATCACAACCCAAGAATTCACGCTGAAGAAATTCTTATTGCTTTAGCAATTCAAGCTCATACAAATCCGATGGCAGAAGTTGCTATTAAACAATTAAAGAAACTTAGAGGATGCCAAGCTCATGCATCATGCATTCTTCAAGAAGCTGAAGCGAATACATTTAGAAAACTTGGAATTGATCTTACTGAAGAACCTGCAAGTTACGCTAAAAAATATATTCATAAAAACTAATAAAAAATGGACCAATTCGATAGAGTTGGTCCTTTCTTTTAATTTTAATTTTAAAATTATCTTGCATAAAAATTTATTTTGCTTATAATTCCATTGATATGAAAAAGTATTTCACAACTAAAACTATTACAGGCCTCGGAATTCTAACAGCAATACTCATAGTGTTGTTCGGATTATCAAATGTTATCAAAATTGGTAATCTAACTTTAAACTTAACACTAGTTCCTATCGCTGTTGGCGCTTGTTTATTTGGTCCTTTCGGTGGATTCTTCCTTGGATTTGTTGACGGACTTTTAAACCTATTAGTAGGTGAAGTTGGTGCTTTTATGGCAGTTAATGCTTGGGCTACTGTTATCGTAGTTATCTTAAAGACTTCTTTAGCAGGTTTAATCGCGGGCTTTGCGTTCCTTCCATTTAAAAAGAATCATCCATTTGTTGGATGCGTTATTGCATCTTGCTTAGTGCCACTTGTTAACACAGGATTATTCATCGTTGGTTGTATCTTATTCTTCATGTCTTTAGTAGAACAAATTTCTGGTTCTACAGGAAGCGCTGCTATTGGATTCATATTTATTGGATTTGTAGGAATTAACTTTATTATCGAATTTGCTACAAACTCAGTACTATCTACATTGGTCCATACAGTCTATAAAGTACAAGAGAAAAAGAAATTGGCGTAGGATTTAACGAGGAAA
>CAMJAG010000075.1 GCA_946403545.1 uncultured Caryophanales bacterium
ATTATTCTTCCTAACGAAGGATATTTAAACGTAGCGGCTCCTAAAGCACCATATTACCCATCTTTTGAAAAGAAATTTGTTGAAAGAACAGGATATAAAGCAATTAAGACATTTGATAGTTTCTTTAATAACCAAAAAAATACAGACTTTGTAGTTTCTCCTTTTAGTTATTTACTTTGTATGGGCGGATTAGTTGCGGTTTCTGATGGCTATACTTTAGATGAATTTGGTTTTGAAGATCCAAGTAAAGATGTTAAAACAATGCTTGAAACCACCAATGGTGCATGGACACAAAATGGCAAAATTTATGCAAAAATTGATAGTGGTATCTTGCATCAACAAGTAGGACCAACATTTGAGTTTTTAGATTCAAAAAGACAAGAAGTAGCGAATGATTATATCGGAACTGCAGTGGCAAATTTAGGTAATTATCTTCAACAAGCTGAAGAATATTTTAAAGAAGCTGTTGGTTTATCTATTCCAGTTCCAGATCCTAAACTGGTTAATGATGGAATTATTACTTATGGTGCAGTAAAATTTAGAGACTGTGCTGGTTTTGAAACCGAAGTGCGTGATTTCACTTTAGGCAAAAATACTATTAAAGTTAATACTGGTAAGTATTACGAAGAAAGGAAGCCTTGTTCTTCTTGGTATTACGAAAATGGTCAATATTCAGTAAGTAAGTTTAGAATTAATGCTACTGAATTATTAATTGTTCTTCCTAAGGAAGGAGTCTCTCTTGAATCCATTTCTGTTAGTGAAGCATATAACAATTACATAAATAATGGAGCTGGTGTTTATATGTATGGATATCTACCATATTTCCATAATCAAACTTTAAATCTTGATATAACAAAAAATGTTACTAATCATATGAACTGGAACGAAGTCTTATATACAAAACTCATGGAATATGGAGTGCCTGCTAAAGCGCTAGATATAAAAGTTGTGCAATCCAGCGACTTCAAACTTGATGAAACTGGTGTTTCTGGAGAATCAGTTACCGCTCATGGTGGTTCGGCTTCGGGTGGCACTCCAAAAAACCCAATATTTGTTGATGTTAATAGACCATTCTACGCAATATCAACGATGAATGATTTCCCAATGTTTGTAAACAAAGTTACAAACCCAAGTTTAAATTAAAAGCAATCCCTCCGAAGGAACAAGGCCTCATGTTAGGTCTTGTTTTTAATTTTGCAAAATATATAATATTTTTGTATGAAGAGAATTGATTACATATTAGATTTTTGCAAAGAATTAGGGAAAGAAATGATTTCTTGTGGCGCGAATATTGAGCGTGTTGATTTATGTATGGATCATCTTATGCATGCTTATGGATTACATGACGTTACATGCGCTAACTTGACTACTCGTATTTCTATTTCTGCAAAAGATGATGAGAAAAATTATGCTCATCGTCAAACTGATGTCCCTCCTCAAGTTTTTAACTTAGAGAGACTTAAAAAATTAAATCATTTATATTATCACGTTAAAGAAAATACACCTGATGTAACTACTCTTTATGACTTACTCCATGATGTTAAATCAAATGATTTCCCATGGTTTATTATGTTAGGTGGTTATTTAGTAGCAATGGCTGCTCTTGCAAGACTTTTCTTAGCAGGACCTACCGAATTATTGATTACTGAATTGAATACAGTAATATTATTCTTCCTATCTAGATTAGCTGGTAAAATTAGACTAAATAAGATAGTAACAAACTTTGTTTGTATGTTCTTATGTAGCATGATTGCGATGCTATTCTTTGCTAGTGGGTTTATAGGCAATTTCTACATAGTAGTGATTACTAATGCATTCTTCTTAATTCCAGGTATTCAAATGGTTAACTGTGCAAGAAACCTTTTATGTGGAAACGAGATGAATGGTGTTATTGATTTACTTAAAGTTATTTTAGAAGTCTGTACGATTGTTGCAGGTATGGCGGCAGCTTACGCTATATTAGGTAGCTTAGTGGGTTCTTTAAGAATCCAAGAATTCATTGATGCTTTAAGTCAAACAAACTTATTAAGATCATTTGAATTAGTAGGACTATCATTTATAGCATCCGCTGGATTTGGTGTTGTCTTTAATATTCAATGGAAAGACTTAATTTACGCTGCTATAGGTGGAACAATTGTTAGAATTGTTTATATCTCTTTACAAGCAGCAATTCCAGAATATAGATTTATCTATACTATTGTTGCAGCGTTCTGTGCAGCACTTTATTCCGAAGTATTAGCGATAGTAAAGAAAGAACCAGGTGTCTTATATAGATATCCTTCTATTATTCCTTTAATTCCAGGTGATCTTTTCTTCTATGTAGCAGCAGGTATTATCTGGGGAGATACAACTTTAATTACTGCTCACGCTCCTAACTTAGGTTTAGTCTTAGTGGGTATCTCTTTAGGCTTCGTCTTATGTTCTACTGTTGTTCACTACGTAAGAAAAGCTAAATTCATGAAGCTTATTACAAATAGTAAATAATTATATGCATTCTATTAAAGAAATTTTTGTCATAGGATATGGTCCCTCTTCTAGTCACACAATGGGACCTGCTAATGCATGCAAATACATATTAGATAAATATCGTGACATCAAATCCATAAAGGTCACTCTCTATGGTTCTTTAGCGTTGACTGGTAAAGGGCATTTAACTGACTACATCATTAACTTAAAACTTAAAGACATTCCTCATGAAGTAATCTTTGATAAGGTAAGTGAAGTTAAACATCCTAATACTTTAATCTTTGAAGTAACTACTAAAGATAATGTCACTCATAAAGAAGAAGTCCTTTCAATTGGAGGAGGAAGCATTGTTACTAGTGATTCTGAAAATGGGCATCAAGATGTCTATCCACACTCTAGTTTGAAGGAAATCATACAATATTGTGACTTAAATCACATATCGTTAGCAGATTACGTCAAAAAGTACGAATCGAGTGATATTGAGGATTATATCGTTAATGTGATGTCCGTCATGGATGAAGCAGTTCAAAGAGGAATCTCTACTGATGGATATCTACCAGGAGAGCTTAAACTAAAAAGAAAAGCTCCTGAACTAAATAGAAGACTAGAACACGAAAGAAGTGTTTCAGATAACGTTAAAAGAATTTATGACCTCATTATGATTGTCTCCGCTTTTGCAACTGCAGAAGAAAATGCAAGTGGGGGAACAATCGTTACCGCTCCAACATGTGGATCTGCTGGTGTCATCCCTGGCTGTCTTGCTTACTTAAAAGCTCGTGGCACTGAGGAAAAGAAGATAGTGGAAGGCCTTATGGTAGCAGGTCTTATTGGCATGCTTTGTAAAACTAATGGTTCTATTAGTGGTGCGGAAGCAGGATGCCAAGCTGAAATAGGTGTAGCCTGCGCTATGGGTGCTGCCATGATTGCCTTTGCAAAAGATATGGGTAACTTCAAAGCAGCAGAGGCTGCTGAGATAGCCTTAGAACATTCCTTAGGTTTAACCTGTGATCCAGTTAAAGGATATGTACAAATTCCATGTATTGAAAGATGTGCGATGTACGCACTTAAAGCAAAGAGTGCAGTTTCACTCGTGAAACTAATCCCATTCTCTAGCCAAATTATTTCATTCGATGATTCAGTTAAAACAATGTATAGAACTGGTAAAGATTTAGCTTGTGGATATAAAGAAACTGGAGAAAAAGGTTTAGCGGAATTATTAAAATA
>CAMJAG010000076.1 GCA_946403545.1 uncultured Caryophanales bacterium
AACCAATTAAGAGATAAAGTAGGTGTCATCTATGGAAATCCAGAAACAACAACTGGTGGTAAAGCTTTAAAATTCTATTCCACAATTAGAATCGATATTCGTAGATTAGAAGCTATCAAAGATGGCAATAATGTTATCGGTAATACAGTTAAAATTAAGATTGTTAAAAACAAAGTTTCTCCTCCATTTAAGTCTTGTGAATTAGACATTATTTATGGAAAAGGAATTTGTAAAGAAGGCGAAGTGCTAGATAGAGCAGTTGCTCTTGGTTTAATCAAGAAATCAGGTTGCTGGTATGAATATAATGGCAACAAGATTGCTCAAGGTAGAGACTCCGCGAAATTATATATCGCTGGTGCGCCAGAAGTTTATAACGACCTTTTAGCAAAAATAAAAGAAAGTAAATTACCTGAAGAGGAATAATCTTTACTCTAGAATAACCACTCCGAATAATTGAGAAAAAATTTCAATTTTGAAATGACATTTTTATTTATAAAATTTATAATAATTTTGTACCGATAAGGTATTTAACTATAGATCTCATATTGAGAACTGAATTATCAGGTTATCCTGTTATTTATAAAAAACAAAGCCCAAATCTATATAATAGGGAAAGTTTAAATAGTTAATTTTTGAATAGTTTTTAACTATAGAAAGGAATTATTTATGGAGTGGTTATTTGCCGTATTAGGCGCAGTAGCCGGACTTTTAATTGGTGGTGCAATTGTTTTCTTTGTACCTTTCTTTAAGAAACAAAGAGCACATAGCAACGCTAAAAAAATCGTTCGTGATGCTGAAATTAAAGCAGAACACATTACCAAAAACGCACAATTAGATGGCAAACAAATTGTGTATGAATTAAAACAAGAAGCCAACAAAGAAATCCAAGAAAGAAAAGCAGAAGTTGCATCTCAAGAAAACAAATTAATGCAACGTGAACAAAACATTGATAGACGTGACCAAATGATTACACAAAAGGAAGCTGCTATTGATGAAAAAAACGAAATGCTTTCCAAACGTTTAAAGGATATCGACAAGAAAGAACAAACATTACAATCCAAGATTGATAGCATTATCGTAGAACTTGAAAAAGTTGCTCAAATGTCTACACAAGAAGCAAGAGATGAACTCTTCCAAAGAGTAGAATCTAAGATTTCTAAAGAAATCGCTGCTTATATTAAAGACCAAGAAGAAAAAGCAAAAGAAGTTACTGATAAGAAAGCTAAAGAAATGCTTGGTTTAGCAATCTCTAAGTACGCACAAGATGTCGTTACTGAAAGAACTGTCAGTGTTGTCGCACTTCCTAATGATGAAATGAAAGGTCGTATCATTGGTAGAGAAGGTCGTAACATCCGTTCATTAGAACAATTATTAGGTGTTGACCTCATCATTGATGACACACCAGAAGTTATTACTGTTTCATGTTTCAATCCTATTAGAAGAGAAATCGCTAGATTATCTCTTGAAGCTCTCATTAAAGATGGAAGAATTCAACCTGGTAGAATTGAAGAAATCGTTGAAAAATGTAAGAAAGAAGTCGATGAAAGCATTCATAAAGCAGGCCAAGACGTCGCCTTCAAACTTGGTTTACCAAGAATTAATCCTGAATTATTAGACTACGTAGGTAGACTTAAATACCGTACTTCCTATGGTCAAAATGCATTAGACCATTCTGTTGAAGTTGCTTATTTAGCAGGTATGATGGCTGCTGAACTTGGTTTAGACCAAAACTTAGCTAAACGTGCAGGTTTATTACACGATATTGGTAAAGCATGTGACTTTGAAATGGATGGCAGCCACGTTGAACTCGGCGCTAGACTTGCAAAGAAATATGGTGAACCAGAAATCGTTATTAACTCAATTGAATCTCACCATGGTGATAAAGAAGCAAAATCAATTATTGCAAACTTAGTCCAAGCTGCAGATACATTAAGCGCTGCTAGACCTGGTGCACGTAGTGAAATCTTAGAAAACTACATTAAACGTATCGAACAATTAGAAGAAATCTGTAACTCTTATGATGGAGTTTACCAATCATACGCAATGCAATCTGGTAGAGAACTCAGAATTATGGTTCTCCCAGAAAAGATTGATGACATTGGTGCATTCAAACTTGCAAGAGAAATCAGAGAACGTATTGAAAACGAAATGACCTACCCAGGTCAAATTAAAGTTTCAGTTATCCGCGAATACCGCGCAATTGAAACAGCGAAGTAATCAAGCCTTACTTCATAGAAAGAAAACAGTTTGAGAATTTTATTTATCGGAGATGTGTGTGGCAAAATTGGCCGCCGCATGATTAAAGAATACTTACCTCGTCTTGTCGAAAAGTACGAAATTGATTTTGTTATCGCTAATGGCGAAAACGCAAGCCATGGAAAAGGCTTACTTAAAAATCAATATGACGAACTCATCGATGCAGGAGTAGATGTTATTACTTTAGGTAATCACTATAACTCTAAAAAGGATATTATCCATTACATCGATAGAGTGGATCGACTCGTTCGTCCTCTTAATATAATTAATTCTTTCCCAGGCGAAGGTAGTGTAGTATTCGATTTAGATGGTATTTCAGTCAGAGTCACTAACGTTTTAGGTAGTGCATTCATGAATGAAAACGTTGATAACCCATATAAATCTATTATGGAAGTTATTGAAAACGAAGAACCTTGCAATATCCATATCGTTGATTTCCACGCGGAAGCAACTGGAGAAAAGCAATGTTTAGGCTATGCCTTAGATGGCAAAGTCAGCGCTGTTTTAGGAACTCACACTCATGTTCAAACGCATGATGCTAGAATTCTTCCTAATGGAACAGCGTTTATCTCAGATGTTGGTATGACAGGATTTGCAGATGGTGTACTTGGTTGCACTAAAGAGACTGTTGTTAACAAGATTTTATTTGGAGAACATTCTAGATTTGAAACTCCAGATAACGGTAGAGGAATTCTCTCCGCTGTTGTAATTGATGTAGATGATATAAGTGGTATTTCTAAGGAAATATTTCCAGTTTACTATTTAGAAAGTGAATAAGATGAAAACTAAAATTATTAATTTTCCAGACTTATTGAAAGCCTTGAGTAGGCAAAAGAGCGAAACTAGATTTGAGAAACTCTCTCTAGCTAGTTTTGGTGAACTTTCTAATATCTTAAAAGGTAAAAAATACTTCATTAAAACATATGGTTGCCAAGCTAATATCAGAGATGAAGAAACTATGGCAGGCATGTTAGAAGACTTAGGTTGTTTACCAACTGAAACTCCAGAAGAATCTGATGTTATTATCATCAATACTTGCGCAGTTAGAGAAAACGCTGAAGACAAAGTCTATGGTGAAGTTGGCAATCTTAAATACTTAAGAAAGAAAAATAAAAACCTTGTATTAGCTCTTTGTGGATGTATGGTGGAACAACCAGAAATCTTAAAGAGAGTAATGGATACTTTCCCAGAAGTAAATCTTCTTTTTGGAACACATGAAATTGCTAAATTATTAGACCTTGTTTATGAGTGTTTAACCACAGGCGAAAGAATCGTTTCCATTGAATCAAAACAAGGTGAAGTTGTGGAGTTCCAAAATGACTGTAGAAACAATCATTACAAAGCCTATGTAAACATCATTTAT
>CAMJAG010000077.1 GCA_946403545.1 uncultured Caryophanales bacterium
CCACTTTAAGAATCATTGGTGTGGAATACGCGACTAAAGCACTCAAAGCACATAGAATAATTCCAACGACAGGAACCACTCCAAAAAATACTTCAGTAATTCTATAACGTTTATATGCAAGCAATAAACAAAGGCCTATAATTGCTAGAAAAATTACGAATAATTGGAGAATAAATAAGAATGTCATTCCTCCGACTCCTTTGATTTCATAATACAAATGATCATTAATCTCTCCCTTTGCCCCAAAAATGTAATTAAAGATACTAAACTTACAAATATCAATTTCATTTGCACGTCTACCCCAATATTCAGGAGTAAAAGATAATGCAGGTGCAAAGAAGCAGAAGATGTTTGCGGCACCAACAACGCAAGCAATAATAAATGTTGCAATCATAATAAAAACCTCATTTTTTAATTTATCTATTGTAAATAAATTATTCAACAATAAATTTAAGTATTATTTGGAATTAATCAGTTTTTCTTTGAATTTAAGAATTTTCACTGCTGAAAATATCAATAAATCCTAAATTAATTTGATATAATTAAATTAACAGGACAAACGTATTTATTAAGCTTTAAAAGTGATTTTTGTCATTTTTATATTTTAATAATTGGAGATTTAATTATGGAAAAAGCGTTGATTGAAGCAAAAAATCTCGTTAAAACCTATGGTGAAGGCGAGGGTTTAATGTACGCTCTTAATGGAGTATCTATTACTGTTTATGAACATGACTTTTTAGTAATCCTAGGAGGATCTGGATGTGGTAAATCTACATTCTTAAACATGATAGGTGCTATTGATAAAGTTGATTCCGGTGAAATCATTGTTAATGGTAGAGATATCGTAAAACTAAATGATAGAGGATTAACTTTATATAGAAGAAATGAAGTAGGTTTCGTATATCAATTCTTTAACTTAATTAATGACATTACTGTTTATCAAAATGTTACTCTCGCTCCTGGAAGTAGAAATAAAGAAAGAGCAGAACAACTCTTGGATAGTGTAGGTTTATTAGATAAAAAGAATAAATTCCCAAGACAACTCTCTGGTGGTCAACAACAAAGAGTTGCCATAGCAAGAGCACTTAATAAACCAAGCGATATCCTTCTTTGTGATGAACCAACAGGTGCTTTAGATGATGCTTCAGGTAAAGCAGTCTTAAAGCTATTAGAAGAAATCCATAACGAAGGTAAAACTATTGTTTTAGTTACACACACTAGAGAAATTGCTCAGATGGCTAATAGAATTATCACCATGAAAAGTGGACAAGTTGTCTCTGATGTAAGAAATGAAAATATCGTTAAAGCAGAGGAGATTGAGTGGTAATGTTAAGGACAATGTTTAAGCCTTTCTTTAAGAAATTCTTTGGATTATTCATATCCATGGTTTTCGTAAGTATGCTTTCAGTTGCCCTATTAAGTTCATTTGGATCAGTTATTGTTAATGTTAAACAAAACTATAGTTCATTCGTAACGGAATACGAAGATATTGATGAACAAATATCCACGAACTTTTGTTTAAGAGAAGACCTTTTAGAGGCAGCTACTGTTCAAGGTGTAAAAAAAGTCGATGCAAGACTTGTAATTGACTGCTACTTAAAGAAACCAGATCGCACTATTGTTGCTAGAGTCTTTACTTATAACGAGCAACAAAATAACATCTTTAAACGTTATGTTTTAGATAAAACCGAAAAGAGTGTTGACAAAGTCAACATCAGTATTGCTCGCAAGTTTGCAAATAATAACAATTTTAAATTGGGTCAAACAATTAAGCTTGGATTCTTTGATATGTATGAAGAATTCTACATATCCGAAATCGTTGAAACTGTAGAAGGTATTTATCCAAGAGCAAATAATTATATTTGGTCTGATAACTACGATTTCGGTTACCTTTACGCAAGTGAACAAGAACTTGCAATTGGTATTGAAAGGCTTGCCCAAAGAGTGCTTACTAAATACGGTGAGGACCCTGATTTTAAAGAATATTACGATAAATTTGTCGAGGTTACAGGACTAACTATTCCAGATTTAATTCATATTGATCATACTTTTGTAAGCACTTTTGCTAATCAATTATTGATTAAGAATGTCGATAGCAAAGCTTCAAGAGACAGCATTATGACTGCTGCTACTTCTAAATTAGAAGAGAAAAATGTCAAAATTACTTCAAGTTTAGTAAGACCATACTTGCCTCATATTGCATATATGGATCATGCTTTAGAGCAAGTTCAAATTGCTTCTATTTTCTTACCTGTATTCTTCTATTCAGTAACAATGATTGTTATCGCATTATTTGTGGCACAGATTATTAAATCTATGACATCTCAAATTGGTGTACTTATGTCTATTGGAATAGGCGCTAAAGAGATATTTATGCTGTTCTTTATATTTGCCCTATTAATGTCATTATGTGCTGGATTTGTAGGTTCTTTTGTGGGATTTGGATTAAATGCATTACTCTCTGGAATCATGAGGAGAATATATTCTATTCCTACAATTACCGCTAGTTTGAATCCACTTATAACTATTGGCGCAATTATTGGATTAATAGTTTTCTCAATCCTTACAACTTTATTAGCATGTCGTGCAATCTTTAGAATTACTCCTAAAGACGCCACTATTTCTAATGAAGCTAAGAGAAAGAAACTTCCAAAGAAAGTTGAAGACTTTATTGATAAAGCGCCTATGAATATTAAGTTAGGTGTTAACTCAGTTATGCAGAATCCAAGAAGATTCTTTGTTTCTTCTTTCTCCATATTTGCTAGTATGGCGCTTATCATCTTAGTTTTCTTCTTCTCCACTAGTAAGGAAGAACTCGTAAATCAATCAGTTAATAGAAGATTAAACTATGACGCTCAAATCTATATGACTGCAAAAGAAGAAGATTCCTTTGTAGAAGAATTTAAAATGCAGAGTTTCGTAGAAGACTTTGAAAACTGTTACTACACCTACCTTAAGGTAGATACAGAAGAAGAGAATGTTTATATTGAATGTCTTGCAGTGGATCCTGGATTAAATCCTATGATTAATATTCCAAAATCTAATGGCCATGGTTCTCTAGCAGTACCTGAAATGGGTGTTATTCTTCCAAAAACTACTGCAGATAAGTTACATGTTAGAAAAGGAAATTATATTTCTGTTGAGGGACATGCTCTTAAAGTAGAAGAGATTTCATTTCAATATTTCCATCCAATTACATATTTATCACACGCTCAAATGGATGTATTAACTAATACTTATGTCTCTAGTTTCATTCTTGATGTTAATAATGAAACTGCCCTATTAGATTATTTAAGTGCAAATAAAAACCAATGTCTAACAGTGTTCACCTCATCTTTATCTAAAGATCTACATAACATCTTTGACTGTATAAACATCATGGTTTTCATTATGGTTGCTTTCTCACTCTTAATGGCGTTTTTAATTTTAACAATCATGTCTCAAAACGCATTAATGGAACAAAAAAGACAGTTAAATGTCTTAAGAGCAATAGGATTTACTGTCGGAGATATATCAAACTTCTGGACATTCCAAAGTGTCTTGCAGTTATTATCTTCATCCGTATTTG
>CAMJAG010000078.1 GCA_946403545.1 uncultured Caryophanales bacterium
CTTAGAGGATATTAATCAAGCTTATTTAGCTTCAACGGGTTGGTTGTTAGAACCAGCCTTTTTATTATATTTGTTACAACCTACGACCATTAATAGTAATAAAGTAATTAATCCGATAGCTAATGTTAACCACCACATTCCTGAAGCTTGGAAGTGTGCTTCGCTAGCAGGTCCGTTAATATTTCCGGCAGCAATTGTGAAGATAATGCCTACAAAGTAAATTGTCATATTAAGTCCTACTAGACTTATTGTATTTTTACTTTCCTTATAAAGGAATCCTGGCACTACGAAGAATGACATAAACATAGCGATAACTGTAAATACATATCCTATAACAGCTAATGGGAATCCTTTTGATAAATCATATCCAGCATCCCAAACTTGTTGATCTGTTGCCATTCTTACTAAAACTGATCCAAATGATTTTGTGGTTCCTGTTGTTGCTTGAATAATGTATGAGAAGCCAAATAAGAAGAATAAAACAAGTGTAAATGAAGCAACTTTTGAGCACGCTTCTGATACTAATAATTTGCTATTACCTTTGACAGCCTTGGTATCAATACTGGACATAATATATGAAATTAAAGAAAGAATTAATCCTGCAATTAATAAACCTGTACCCCAACCATAAACGTTACCAATATTAGCGGTTTGTGTACTACTTACTTTAACTATACTTTTTGTGATAAAGGTGAATGTCATTAAACATAAGTAAGGAAGAGTAGTGGCGATAAGACCAATAATAGCTTTGTTAGTAATCTTCGGTTTTTCGTAATTTTTGAAACATTTATATAGAGAACCAATTCCGAATGAAACTATTCCGATAAGCATTATGATGTATGAAAGCAAAGTAAATACTGCTAAGAACAAATATGTTCCATAAGCGGATTCGTGTTTAGTGCCTTTCATAGTTTCAATTCCCTTAAACATATCTCCGAAAAGATATGGTATTGGATAACTATCTTCTACTAAGGAGTTACCAGCAGAAGTAATTTTTGCGGCAATCATTGAACCGAACATGCCAACAAACATTAAAATAACCCCAACAACTAGGATAAATAATTGCAAACCTCTAAATAATCTAGCGCCATCACTTAATGTAATAGTTTCAAGTTTACTTTCTTTAACAGGTTTAGAATCTGTTATTTTTTCTTCATCTTCTTTGATTAAACTTGCTCCACATTTATTGCAATGTTTAGCGCCAATTCTAACTTTAGCGCCACAAGCAGGACATGTGATTTTATCTTCTGTTAGTTTCCAACCACATTCCTCACAAAAAAGTGAATCTTCAGTGTTTTCATAACCGCATTTTGGACATTTCATAACTAAAGTCCTCCCAGCGAAAAATTCTACCATAATCATTTATATAAAAATATAAAAAAATAAAAAAAGACCACACTTTTTTGAAAATGCGGTCATTTTGATTAAAAATGTTAATTATTTAAGCAAACTTAGATATTTATCACAATAGAAGCTAGCAATAGAAGCATCTCCTAAAGCTGTTACAATTTGACGAACATCTTTCTTTCTTGTATCTCCAACAGCGAAGACTCCAGGACAGCTTGTTTCCATATGTTCATCAGTAACAATGAATCCTTTTTCTAGGTTCACTAAATCTTTAAACATATCGTTATGTGGAACTTGTCCGATTGCGATAAATACGTTATCAGTAGGGATTTCAATAAATTCTTTAGTTTCAGTATTTTGGAATTTAAGTCCTTCTAATTTATCTTCACCAAGATATTCCACTAAATTCATGTTATGTCTAATGAAGATATTTTCAGTTTCTAAAAGACGATCCACTAAAACTTTATCCCCAAAGAACTTGTCGAATAAAGTAAACATATTTACTCTTAAGCAATATTTAGAAAGAAGAAGTGCATATTGAAGAGCAGTATTTGCGTCTCCAATTAAGTTAACTTCTTTTCCTTTATAGAATGCTCCATCGCATACTGCACAGAAAGAAATACCTTTACCAACAAATTCTTCTTCCTTAGGAAGATTCATTTTACGATGAGTAACTCCATTAGAAATTACAATAGTTTTTGCAACGTATTCGTTGTAATTAGTCTTAATAGAGAAAGAGTTATCATCATTTTTCTTAACTTCTTCGACTTCTTCAAGTTCAAACTCTACTCCTAAAGAGGAGATTTGTTCAAACATGAGATCTGCAAACTCTAAACCAGAAATAGAAATAGTGCCTGGAATATTTTCCACTCTTGGCGATGTGGCCATTTGTCCTCCAAAAGCTTCTTTTTCTAAAAGAAGAACACTTCTGCCTGCACGTAGTAAGTTAAGGGCGGCCCCCATTCCTGCAGGGCCGCCACCAATTATTACTGTGTCGTAAACTTTATTAGTTTGCACGTTCGATGAATCCTTTAATGTTGCTTGCGTTTTCGTAAACATCGAATCCTTCTCCATTAGGAACTAATAGAGTAGGTGCTTTACGAACATTGTATTGCTTTGTAATTTCAACGTTTTCTTCAGCATCGATAACTGTATAAGCAATACCTGCTTTGTCTAATAACATTTTGGCCATCTTACAGTTTGGACATGTCTTTGTAGCGAATAATAAGATTTGATTTAATTCATCATTGCTTTGGCATTCGCATTGTTCTTGCTTCTCAGCGACAGGTCCGTCATGTGTTAAGTGAGAATTTTCTGGTTCATAGACTTTTCTATTCTTGAATTCTTCACTCTTACCATCATTCCAGTTTTGGACTGGTCTATAGTAACCAGTAATTCTAGAGTAGACTTCTGTTTTCTTACCACAAATTGGACATCTATATTGTTCGCCATCAATGTAACCATGATCAGCACATACAGAGTATGTAGGAGACATTGTGTAATATGGTAAACGATAGTTTTCAGCAATCTTTCTAACTAAGTTCATACATGCTTTCCAGCTTGGGAGTTTTTGTCCTAAGAAGCAGTGGAAGACTGTACCAGATGTATATAATGTTTGAAGTTGATCTTGGATATCAAGAGCTTCAAAGATATCTTGTGTATAACCAACTGGTAAGTGAGATGAGTTAGTGTAGTAAGGAGTTCTATCACCTTCACTAGCAGTGATGATGTCTGGATATAACTTCTTATCATGTTTTGCTAAACGGAATGCAGTAGATTCTGCTGGTGTAGCTTCTAAGTTATATAAGTCACCATAGAGTTCTTGGTAGTCAGAGAGTTTATTTCTCATGTGATTAAGAACTGCTTTTGTGAATTCAACTGATTCAGGATTTGTTAAGTCTTTCTTTAACCAACGAGCATTTAAGCAAGCTTCATTCATACCGACTAAACCAATAGTGGAGAAGTGGTTATTGAATGTTCCTAAATATCTCTTTGTATAAGGATATAATCCAGCTTCAAGTAATGTAGTGATTGTATTTCTCTTGATTTTTAAGCTTCTAGCAGCGATATCCATAATATGGTCTAATCTAGCGTAGAAGTCTTTTTCATCTGTTGCTAAATAAGCAATTCTTGGCATGTTGATTGTAACAACACCGA
>CAMJAG010000079.1 GCA_946403545.1 uncultured Caryophanales bacterium
TAGAAGAATTAAACAAGTTATTCCAAGACAACAATTTGAAATTCCAATTCAAGCAAGTTGTGGTGGAAAAATTATCGCTAGAGTAGATGTTAAAGCTGTTAGAAAAGATGTTTTAGCTAAGTGTTATGGTGGCGATATTTCTCGTAAGAAGAAACTTTTAGAGAAACAAAAAGAAGGCAAAAAGAGAATGAAAAAGATCGGCTCTGTTGAGGTTCCTCAAGAGGCCTTTATGTCCATTCTTTCAATCGATGATATCGAGGATTAATCCTCTTAATATTTAGTTATTTGTTAGATATACTGAGAACATTTTTGTTTTTAGTATATTTTTAGTAAATGTGTTGAATTGGAAGGCCTTTATTAGTATAATAATTTTGAGGTTTAAACATGCCAAATAATGATTTAGCTATTAGATTTACTGAAGAAAAATATGCTACGAAAAGTGAAGTAGCAAGAGATTTAAGAATCTCTTCTGTTGATGCTTTCTGGAACAACATCCAAGAATATCGTAGAAATTTTTATCATTACACACCACTTAAGACAATTGATAAAAACGTCTTAATGTTTTGTGGATGTCCAAGTGTCATTGGCGTCGTTAATGGCGTTGAAAACAAACTCTTAAGAGTTAATAGAAGTTTCTCTGGACTTTTTGCGCATCCAACAGATGTAAGATTTTTCCAAGACAACTGTTTTTCTCTTTGTTTAAAATTTGTTTCTGACAAATATAAATTAGATTTAGACGAGAATTTTTATAAATCCTTAGTGAGAAAAGAATTCCAACAAATTGATGAATCTGTAAAACCAGTCGCTAATTATCTTAAAGCTTTAGAATATGTTGCTAGAGCACACGTCAACAATATCGACGAAGAATATTTAGCTGCTCTTTACGCTAAAGTAATTGGCCAAGAAGAATTAACAAGTTTCTATAGAGTTAATGAAGATACAAACCCTGAAAACAGAGTTTTAATTGATAGAATTTATACTTGCGCTCCAACTAAATTTATTGGTCCTATGATGGATTCATTATTTAGCTTTATCGCAAATTCTTCATTATCTGCAGGAGTTAAAGCTGCTATCGCTTACTTCTACATTAACTATGTTAAACCATTCGACAAATACACAGATGAGATTGCTTTATTAATCGCTAAATCTATTATTTGCCATGATTCATTAGGTGAACTTGGTGTTTTACTACCATTAGAAAGGCTTTTAAGCGAAGATCCAACTAACTTAGTAAAGATGATCACCGAAGTTCAAAAGACAAGCGATTTAACTTATATTGTTAATTACTTCTATGAAGTACTCAGCAATAACGCTAACGAAATGCTTGATATGATGGCAAATCTTAACACTGAACAACTTAAAGCAGACTTCTTTAAAGTGGACGAACCAGTTAAAGAAGAACCTAAAGTGGAACCTGTTAAGGAAGAAGAGCCAGTCAAGGAAGTCGAAGTTAATGTCGCTCCTGAAGAAGAAAAACAACAAAACAAAGTTACTTATGTTCAAGAAGAACTCGCAATTTCTTACATTCCAGTTGCACTTGATGAAAAACAAGCTTGCTTAGTGGAACAAGACTTATTAGAAAGAGATCCTTCCTTAAGGAAAGGTGAAGCTCATTTCTATGCAAGACATTGCACTAAAGGAAAGAAATATTCTATCGCTCAATATAAGAAAGCCATCGGTTGTGTCTATGAAACAGCTAGAACAAGCATGGATCATTTAGCAGAACTTGGCTACTATCGTAAAGAAAAGATTAAAAACAAATTTGTTTATGTGCCAATCGCACGTAATTAGGAGACTCCCATGCCAGAATCAGTATTAACATTTTTAGTTATTCTAACAATTTGTGCAGTTATTGCTATCGTTGCATTTGCACTTTATAGATTGTCACATCCAAAACTTAAAGAAAATAAACCAACAGAAGAACAAAAAGAACAATTCTTACAAGAAGAATTAGATAGAGTCCTTAAACCAATTGAGGATGAAGAAACCGCTAAAAAGGTTTCAGAATATAAGGATGATGAAGAAGATTAATTCTTTATACATACATATTCCATTTTGCGATTCTATTTGTGATTACTGCGACTTTACCAAGTTGCAGTATTTTCATAATTTTGCAGTTAAATATATAGAATCTTTAAAGCAAGAAATTGCTTCTAAAAATATAGATTATAAACTCAAAACAATCTTCATAGGAGGAGGCACTCCAACTAGCTTAGAAGATGATCTTTTTGAAGACTTATTATCGTACTTATCTACTTTAGTAGATACTAACACAGAGTATTCAATTGAATGCAATCCAGAAAGTCTTACTAAAACTAAAGTAGAAATCATGAAGAAATATGGAGTGAATCGTATTTCTATAGGTGTTGAATCCACAAACAACAACATCCTTAAAAGCATCAATAGAAAACACACTTTTGAAGATGTCCAAAAAGCAGTGGAACTCGCTAGAAGAGAAGGTATAAATAATATCAATTTAGATTTAATCTTAGGATTACCAAATGTTACTTTTAATCTCCTTGAAAAGGATATAGAAAACATTCTTTCTTTAAATCCTAATCATATATCCTGCTATGGATTAACGGTCCATGAACATACAGTCTTCTTTATTAATGGAATCAAACCTCCAAAAGACGATGTTTTAAGAAGAATGTATGACTTAGTTAATCAAAGATTAACAGAAGCAGGATATGAGCACTACGAAGTCTCAAACTGGGCAAAACCAGACTATGAATGCGAACATAATCTAACCTATTGGAGAGATGAACAATATTTTGGCTGTGGACTAGGTGCTAGTGGATATGAAGGCTATATTAGATATACAAACACGCGTAATTTAAATAAATACATTAAGGATTATAAAGAAAAAGAGTCAGAAGAAGTTGTCACTTTGAGCGATGATAAGACTTATTACATAATGACAAATCTTAGAACTAAATATGGTATTAATCTTGATTTCTATAAAGAAAAATTCAAGGAAGATTTGTTAAATAAAAATAGGGAATATCTTGAAAAATTGTTTAATAGTGGTTTAGCATATATTCAAGAAGAGACTAATAGTCTCATATGTACTTATGAAGGAATGATGGTGCTCGATCAAATAATTTTGAACTTAATTTAAATTATTTCGACAAAATCAATTAATTCATTTGTTTTATTTGGTAGAAAGCTAAAAGGATCAATAATTATGAAAAAAGTTTTTATCCTATCTTTACTTCCACTTATTTCTTTATGCGCTTGCGAAACCGCTAAAGAATCACATCCAGAATATGAATCTTATATGGTAAATGAAGTCAAAAAGACTTTTAATAATGAACACCAACTTCTAAATTCAAAATACATTCAATCTGTTCAAGCTTTTGCAGCAGATTTTACTAATCAAATTCAAGAAAACGGTAAGAATAAAGTATACTCTCCTTTAAGCATAGCGACATGTTTGTCTATGCTTAGTGAAGGTGCTTTAAGA
>CAMJAG010000080.1 GCA_946403545.1 uncultured Caryophanales bacterium
GAAAGACATGAATCAAGACGTATTGATAACCAATTACGTGGTCGTGCTGGTCGTCAAGGTGATCCTGGTTTCTCAAGATTCTATGTATCTTTTGAAGATGAATTGTTAATTCGTTTCGCTGCAGATAACGTTAAAAACTATATTGAAAAGAACTTCGGTGATGAAGCTTTAGAATCCAAGATGGTTTCTAACATCATTACAAGTGCTCAAAAGAAGATTGAAGGTCAAAACTTCGATACTCGTAAGAGCTTACTTGAATACGATGATGTTTTAGCTAAACAACGTCAAATTGTCTATGACAAGAGAGATAGAATCATTGAAGGTAAACCAATTGATGATATTTTTGATGAAATTTTCTCCACAACAGGTACATTCCTTGCTAACAAGTCAATTCCTGCTGGTGCAGAAGATGGAATGGTTTCTGGTGAATTGTTAATCAAAACTGTTGAACCAAGATTCTTACCAGAAGGCACTCTCAAAAAGAACTTATATGATGAAACACCAGTGGAAGAATGTGCTCCAGATTTAGGTGAAGTTATCAGAATCCGCTACATGAATAACAAAAAGACATTCAAAGCAGACCCTGAATCAATTGATAAATTTGAAAGAGCAATTATCTTACACTGTATTGACCAAAACTGGACAAAGCATATTGATGCTATGGACAAATTAAGAGAAGGTATCTTCTTGAGAAGCTATGCTAACGTTAACCCATTACAAGACTATGTTAATGAAGGTTATCGTATGTTTAGAGAAATGCTTGAAATCTCCTCTGTTGATGCTGTTCTTAACTTAGTTAACTTAAGACCAAGAGAAAGAACTCCTGAAGAAGAACAACCACAACCTCAACCAGAAGTTGTTGATGAACAAAAACCAAATGACGATGCTCCTAAAGGAGAATAATTAATGAAAGACTTAGTTTTGCTTAAACAAGAACTTAGTGCTGTTGGTGAGAGAATCCATCAACTCGGGTGTTCTCTTTGACTTCGATAAGTTAGAATCCGAAGCCAATGATCTTTCAAGCAAAAGTGAATCCGAGAATTTTTGGAGCGACCGTAACGAAGCACTAAAAATTATTAATAGATTAAATTACTGCAAAGAGCAGGTTGAAACTTATCGTAAAATCGAGGGTGATTTTTCTGACCTTTCAGAACTTCTCGAGTTAGCGGATGATTCAATGCTAGACTCAATCGAATTATCCATAGATTCACTAGTAAAAGAAACAAAAGAATTTGAATTACAAGTGCTTTTTACCGGTGAATTTGATTCATTAAATGCGATTTTAGAAATCCATCCAGGTGCTGGCGGAACTGAAGCGCAAGACTGGGCAGATATGCTTTATAGAATGTATGTCATGTTTGCAGAGTCTCACAAAATGAAGATTGCGCTTATTTCATATGAACCTGCGGATGATGCTGGTATTAAATCTGTTACTATTAAAATATCAGGTAACCACGCTTATGGCCTTTTGAAAGGCGAAAAAGGAGTTCATAGATTAGTTAGAATCTCTCCTTTTGATGCAAATAAGAGAAGACATACTTCTTTTGCTAGTGTGAATGTTATTCCTGAATTCAAAGAAGATAATGTTGATATTCAAATTCCTGATTCAGAATTAAAGATTGATACATATAGAAGTGGTGGCGCTGGTGGACAAAATGTCAACAAAGTTGAAACCGCTGTTAGAATTACTCACTTACCTACTGGAATTGTGGTGTCTTGTCAGATTGAAAGAAGCCAACTTCTTAACAAAGAAACCGCTATGGGTATGTTAAAGAGTAAGTTATATCTTATCGAATTAGAAAAAAGACAAAATAAGCTCAATTCAATTGTTGGAGAAAAGAAAAACATTGAATGGGGTAGTCAAATTAGATCCTATGTCTTCTGTCCTTACACTTTAGTTAAGGATAATCGTACCGACTTTGAAATGGTTGATGTAGAAGCGGTTATGAATGGAGATATTGAAGGATTCTTGTATGCGTATTTACAAAAGGAGGCTAAACAGTCATGTTAAGTTTTAAGAAAATGACTAAATTAGAAAAGAAATTTTTCTTCAAAAACCTCTTTTTAATCATATTCGGATGTATATCCCTAGCTTTTGGTACCGCTTTATTCTTAACTAAGTTAAATATCGTCGCTGGTGGACTTTCTGGTATTGCAATTATTATCCAATTCTTTATTGGCGAAAAATTCTTTGGAGGACAATCAATCGATATCTTGGTATTCATATTTACTTGGGTATTATGGATTTTAGGTTTGATTACTTTAGGCAAAAAGTTTGCATTTAAGACATTAATCGCCACTATTGTTTACCCGTTAGCGTTATCGCTATTCTTACGTGTTCCTGTTTTTATTAAGGCGTCAGAAATGATAGCTTTTTATGGTGTAAACATAGAAGATCCTGATTATATCGTTCCAATTGGAAATCTTATTATTTGTGGTATTTTTGGCGGTGTTTTCATTGGTTTAGGTGTTGCTATGAATTTTGCTGGTGGAGGATCCAGTGGTGGTGTTGATGTACTCATTGCGATTGCACACAAATATTTGGGCGTCAAAGAATCTATCGCATCCTTTGTGATTGACTCTTCGATTATTATCTGTGGTATGTTCATTATTCCTAAGAATGTTGTTCCGTCTTTAAATGGTATTCTTTCAGCGTTTGTTACTGCTTTGATGATTGAATATTTCTACAATTCATGGCAAACATCATATCAAGCTGATATCATTTCGGAAAACTGGCAAGCAATTTCAGATGCTGCACAAAACATTTTAGGTAGAGGTGCAACTATTATTAATGCTGAAGGCGGTTATCGTGGAGATAAGCGTGTTATCTTAAGAGTTGTTTTTGACAAAACTCAATATAAAGCTATGAGAGAAATTGTTGCAAAACTTGATCCAAAAGCTTTTATGACATTCACCCAAACATTCGGTGCGTATGGAGAAGGATTTACTCCTAACGAATCACCTGTAAAGAAGATAAAAAAGACTAAAAAGAAAACAAAATAGTGGACTTTTAACGGTAAAATTATGGAAGAAAGAGAGTTTCAGTTAGTATCTGAATTTAAGCCAACCGGAGACCAACCTACCGCTATTAAAGCCTTATCGGAAGGAATTAAAGATGGTAAGAAGTTCCAAGTTCTTTTAGGTGCGACTGGTACTGGTAAAACTTTCACAATGGCGAATATTATTCAAAATGTTCAAAAGCCAACTTTGGTTTTAGTTCATAATAAAACCCTTGCGGGTCAATTATATTCAGAATTTCAAGAATTATTCCCACATAACAGAGTTGAATACTTTGTATCCAACTTCGATTTTTATCAACCTGAAGCATATATTCCTAAGAGCGATACTTA
>CAMJAG010000081.1 GCA_946403545.1 uncultured Caryophanales bacterium
GATCGTTATAAGAGTGACCGTTAACATTAACGACACCTTGATAGTTTTCCATAACTACGTGTCCGCCTGGATTAGAGCAGAATGTTCTAACTGTAGATCCAGTAGCGGCTCTATAAATGAATTTCCCTTCGTATAAGGATTTATTGATTTCTTCCATAATCATATTTGGACATTCAACACGAACACCAATATCGACTTGGTTTTGTTTCATTTCTACGCCATATTTATCAAATAATTCAGTTAGCCATTTACTACCTTCTCTACCTACTGCTAAGAAGACATAGTCAGCATTAACAACTGAATCATCATCTAATACGACACCTTTAACTTGTTTATCTTCTACTACGATGTCTTTGACATTAGTAGTGAATCTCATTTCAACTTTATCTTTTAAGAAGTTAGAGAATTTAGTTAAGATTTTTAAGTTTTCTTCTGTACCTAAGTGTCTAACTTTACTCTTTAAGAGTTTAAGACCAACAGACATTGCTTTTCTTTCAATTTCTCTAGCCTTTGGAGTATATGGGTCAGTGATATCTAAAGTAGCACCGAAAGAAATATTAACTTCATCAACATATTTAATAAGTGCCATGAGGTCATCTGGATCCATGTAGTCTTGTAACCAGCCACCAAATTCAGTAGTAATGTTGAATTTACCATCAGAATAAGCGCCTGCACCACCAAAACCATTAGTCATAGAACATGCAGGATAACATTCATTAAATCCTTTAGCGTTCTTAGGACATTTTTCAAGTTTGTGCATTAAAACTGGGCATCTACGACGTTCTACGTCTAAACCCTTATCTATTAAAACAACTTTTAATTTTGGGTTTTTTGTGATTAATTCATAAGCGCAAAAATATCCAGCTGGACCAGCGCCGACGATTGCTACATCATATTTCATAGATATGACCTCCTACAAAAAACAAAATGTATTATACCAATACTTATAATAGAAAAACATAGTTTTCTAATATAATGGCGATTTTTCTAAGTTGATAATACAATCTTGATACTTTTATCTTAAATATATAATATATTTGTAGTATGAACGAGTTAGCACAAAGTATTATCACATTACTAGTAGGATCCGCAGTATTCATTGTTGGAATGAACATGATGTCTGGTGGATTAAAGAAAGTTACTGGTAAAGGATTAAAAAGATTAATTAAATCTACACAAAATAAAGGCGTGGCTTGTTTAGGTATGGGCGCTGCTGTAACCGCACTTATTCAATCAAGTGCCGCTACTAGCGTTATGGCAATTGGTTTTGTCTCCGCTGGAATCATGACTATCTATCAAGCAGTTTGTATCGCTATGGGCGCATACATAGGAACAACAGTAACTGGTGTCCTTGCTTCCTTATCAAGCTTCCCAATATCAAAATTCTTTGTTTTATTAGCCTTTGTTGGTGTGGTTTTGATGTTCTTCAAAAAGGAACTTGTTAGAAATATAGGTGAGATTTGCTGTGGTTTAGGCCTTTTATTCTTTGGTTTAGCTACAATGCACGACGCTATTCATGGCGAATTATTGGAAGGTATTCAAAACTTATTCGCTGCAGTTAAATTCCCATTATTATTGTTGTTAATTGGCTGTTTATTTACAGCTTTAGTTCAATCCAGTAGTGCTACTGCTGGTATAGCAATTGTCCTTTTAGGACAAGGCGCTATTACAATGGAAAGTGGTTTCTACATTGTTATTGGTGGAACAGTCGGAACACTTATTACTACCATTATTGCTACTATCGGTGGTAACGCTGATACAAAACGTTTTGCAGTTTCTGTTATTATTTTAAGAACTATCAGTGCTTTAATTGGTGTCGCTATTGTTTGGTCAATTGAAGCTTTAGGAAATAACGCATTAAGTAATTTATTTATCTCAATGCCAACAACTCCTGAATTCGCATTAGCGTTATTCCTTGTTTTATATAACGTTATCTTTGTTGCGCTTGAGTTCCCGGTTTTAAAACCAACTGTAAAACTAGTAGAAAAAATAGTTAAAGATAAAGAGCAAGAAAAAGCAGCATCCGCTATCAAATACATCGATGATAGATTATTAAACACTCCAGAAGTTGCTTTAATGCAAGCTAAGAAGGAAATCTATCATATGTTAGAACTCTCATACGTTAACTATGTTAATGGCTATGAAAGAATCATGAATATTGATAGAAACAAAGATAAAGAATTAAATGAATTAGAAGATCAAATCGACTATATAAATAAGAGATTAAGCGATTATTTAATCGCTCTATCAAATAAAGTTTCCCTTGCAGATGAAAAAATCGTTGGTTCATATTTCCACGTTATTAATGACGTTGAACGTATTGGTGACCACGCTTATAACTTCTATGAATCTTCATTAAAAATGAATGAAAACGATCTTGAATTTAGTGATATGGCTAAAGGAGAGATGGCTCAAATGGATGATGTCTTGCGTAAGATGTTTGACATGACATTACATATCTTTAGATACAAAGACTTCACACAATTAAAAGCGCTTCATAAATTAGAAGATGAAACAGATAAACTTAAATCTTCATTAAGTGCTAAGCACTTCGATAGAATTACAAAGAATCAATGTAAGAACGAATTAACTCCATTCTATTCCACATTAATCAGTGAATTAGAAAGAGTCGCAGACCACTTGGTTAATATTGCATACTCAATTCAAAACCCAGTTGGTGACGCTGAAGAAGACAAATAAAAACCGATTCAATAATTTCCGAATCGGTTTTCTTTTACTATTTAATATCTGCTAGACTTGCCGCCGCAATTGATTGGCCAACTCTTCTCATGTATTCACTTGGCATTTCAATTGTGATGTTTTTATATTCTGGGAAGTCTCTTTGGAGAACTTCGTTTGCAATCTTGAGGATTATTTCTCCACCAATACCCGAAGTAACTCTACCTAAGATAAGAACATGCTTAATATCGTAAAATTCTGCATAATACGCAATTGAATCAGCTAAATAAACACCAATTGATTCAAAGATTTGGATTGCACCTTCATGTCCCTCTTCAGACAATTTTTGCACGTATTTTAATTGGTTAGCGAGTGTATCGTTTGGTAATTCAATTCCTGCTCTTGGAGCAAGTTTAATAACGGCATCTTGGCTAAAGTATTTACAACCAACACCGAAATCTCCACTCCATTCGTCAACCGCTGCTTCTTTATTGAAATCAACAGGCATAAATGCAAGTTCAGAGAACCAACCATTGAGGTTACCGTCTTTATTAATATAACCGCCAGCTTCGCTAGTGCCAAATGCAAGTCCTAAAACAGAATCATCTTTAAGATCATTTGC
>CAMJAG010000082.1 GCA_946403545.1 uncultured Caryophanales bacterium
TTAAACGCTAAGCATAACGCTATGGTAGTGACAATAAGAATGGCTACTTGGCAAACATATGTGAAGATTTTTCCTAATATTTTATTCTTTTCCATAAACTAGATATTCTCATTATATGAGCGATGACTGTTTATTTCAACACGCGGGTAAAAGAAAAGACCCAACAAGTGGGTCTTTATTCTTTAATTTGAAATTAGAGAATTTCTTTGATTCTAGCGGATTTACCAGAAAGCTTACGAATGTAAGTGATTTTATTTCTTCTAACTTTACCTCTTCTAACAACAACGATAGATGCGATAGAAGGTGAGTTGATTGGGAATGTTCTTTCAACACCCACACCACTTGACATTTTACGAACTGTAAATGTTTCGCTGACACCACCACCACGGCGAGAGATAACTACACCTTGGAAGTTTTGGATACGTGACTTACTACCTTCAACGATTCTAACTGAAACTTTGATTTCATCACCAGAAGAGAATGCTGGTAAGTCATGGCGAATTTGGCTAGCAGTAATTTCATTAACTAAATTGTTATTCATGTGCTATTTCGTCTCCTTTAACAAGTATTTTGTCTTAGAGTGTTCATTCTCATTTTTGACAGCGGAACACCTGCATCATGCTAATTCGCATGCTGATATATAATATCAATGTAAATATACCTTGTCAAACATTTATAATCATTTTTTATATAATGTAAAGTATTTTTACTTGACACTTAATTTCTATATCTTTATTATAATAAACGGACATAGGGAGGAAAGAAAGACTATGGTTAAAATTAGATTAACAAGAATTGGACGTCATAAAGATCCATTTTTCCGTATTGTAGCTGCTGACCAACACTACGCAAGAGATGGCAGAATCATTGAACAAATTGGTTACTTTGATCCAGCTAAGGGTGTCGAAAACGCAGTTATCGATGAAGAACTCGCACTTAAATGGTTAAAAGCTGGCGCTGTTCCAAGTGATACAGTTAAAGCAATGTTCAATCGTAAAGGTATTAATGCTAAATACGTTGAAAGCAAAAAAGCTGGAAAGTAGTAGGTAGCATCAATGGACTACGAAAAGATTATTCACGCATTAATCGATTCAATCGTGGAAGATCCTGATTCAGTCCTTATTAGAGCTCATGAAGATGATAATGGTAAAGATGTCTTAATCATTATCGCTGCTGAAAAAGAAGATACTGCTCGTTTAATTGGACGTAAAGGAATAATCGCTAATTCATTACGCGAAGTTATTTCTATCGCAGGCAAAAGCGAAAACAAGCATATACACATCAAATTTGAATCTTTTGATGATGGAAAAGAGGATTAATCCTCTTTTTTGGTATTAACTATGGAAGAGTACTTATTATTAGGTATAATCTTAGATTCCTTTGGGTTAGATGGCACTGTAAAGATTCTATCTAAAACTCAATTTGGAGATAAACGTTATCAAAAAGGTAACGAGGTTTTCTTATATAACGAAAAAGATAATTCTAGAATTTCCGCGAAAGTAGAAAGCTATCGTCACAATGGCCTTTTTGATTACGTTAAGTTCAACATAATTAATACCAAAGAAGAGGTAGAAAATTATCGTCACTTTGAAGTCCAAGTTATCAAAGATAGCAAGGATTTAAAGAAAGGTGAATACTTCTTTGCAGACCTTAAAAACTGCGAAGTTTATGATGAAAATAATAACCTACTTGGAAAAGTGAAAGAAGTTGAAGAATTCCCTGCTCAAATTACTTTAAGAGTAAAAAGAGAAAACGGAAAAGATTTCTTAGTTCCATTTGTGAAGTTTTTCATTAAGAATATAGATATAGAGAATAAAAAGATAACTATTAACGTTATTGAAGGAATGTTATGAGAATCACAATTTTAACTTTATTCCCAGAAATGTTTAATGGCTTTTTAGAAAACTCAATTATCAAAAGAGCCTTAGCAAAACAAGTTGTGAGTATTGATATCGTCAATATTCGTGATTTTACTAAGGATAAATATGGAAGAGTTGACTCCGCTCCTGTCGGTGGAGGCGCTGGATTAATCATGAAATGTCAACCAATCGTCGATTGCATTAATTCGGTTAAAACTGATGACTCAAAAGTATATTTATTATCACCAAAAGGTGCTACATATAATCAAGCAAAAGCACATGAACTAAAAGAAAATGTGCCTCATTTGATACTGTTATGCGGACATTATGAGGGCGTTGATGAAAGAGTTAACAAGTACATAGATGGAGAAATCTCTATTGGTGATTACATCTTAACTGGTGGTGAAATTGGCGCTATGGCAATTAGTGACTCCATTATTCGTTTGATCGATGGCGCTATCACAAAAGAATCCACTGAAGAAGAAACATTTGAAAATGGATTATTAGAGTATCCTCAATACACTGAACCATATGATTTCAATGGTGATAAAATACCTGACATTCTCTATTCTGGTAACCATCAAGCAATAGCGAAATGGAGACAAAAACAGTCGTTAAGACTTACTCTCAAATATAGACAAGATCTATTCGATAAATACAAACTAACCAAACAAGATAAGAAATTATTAGCAGAATTTGGAAGCAATAAAACCCCTGATTGGGAAATAGAAGCTTTAGAGAAGGGCAAAAAATTTATAAAATAAAACGCACATTGGATTGTGCGTTTTTTTAACCTCTATTTTTTAAAACCAACTATTTCGATTTTATCACCTGAACTAGGTGTTCTTTCATAGATTCTTACTCTATTTAGATTTCTATCTTCATCATAACTAAAGAACATTCTAGTACATAAGAAGAAAACTTCTTCAATATCAAAACTTGTATAGCTCTTATATTCATCTTCTGGTACGAAATTTCCGCTCCAATGACCAGAGAAGCGCCAGTCAGCCTTACTTTGAATTTCTTCGAATTCTTCTTTAGAGATTTCTTCGTTTGAGTACATCTTAAAATACTTATCAATAACAATTTCGTCAGACCAAGGAATTAAATCAATTTGAAGGTGAAAAATCTCACCTCCATATGAGTCAGTTTTCATTCCATAATTATAGTAAGGATGTTCAAGATCAAACTTACAATTTAAAGAAATGCGTTTATATTCTTCTTTACAGCAATTATAAAAACTTGATGTGTAATATTTACAAGGATCAACCTCAGTATTT
>CAMJAG010000083.1 GCA_946403545.1 uncultured Caryophanales bacterium
TACAACATTAGAAGTGTCTCTGAAATAAAAGGATATGACTATAAAGGTATCATCTTTACTGGTGGCCCTAACTCAGTTTACGATCCTACTTCTCCTCATTATTCTCCTGACATTCTTTCTTTAAATATTCCTATTTTAGGAATCTGCTATGGTCATCAACTATTAGCGTATATGTCAGGTGGAATTATTGAATCTGCAAATAACAACAGTGAATATGGTAAAACCACCGTTATACATAAAAATGGAACTCTATTTGATGGAATTCCAGAAGAATCAACAGTATGGATGTCTCATACAGACTATGTAAGAGAAGTTCCAAATGGATTTAAAGTAACTGCATACACTAAAGCATGTCCATGTGCAGCTGTGGAAGATAGTGAAAGAAAACTATTTGGTGTTCAATTTCACCCAGAAGTTACCCATACAGTATATGGCACTAAATTATTAAGCAATTTTGTATTTAATGTATGTGGTTGTAAAGGCGATTGGAAAATGGATGATTTTGCAAAATCTTCCATTGATAAATATAGAAAAGAATTAGAAGGAAAGAGAGTCCTTTTGGCGTTATCTGGAGGACTTGATTCTTCTGTAGTAGCATTGCTACTTCATAAAGCAATTGGCAAAAATCTTGTATGTGTTTTCGTAGATCATGGTCTACTTAGAAAGAATGAAGGAGACTATGTTGAAAACCTATTCCGTAACAAGTTTGATATCAATCTAATTAGAGCAAATGCTAAAGCTAGATTCCTTGAAAAACTTAAAGGAGTTACTGAACCTGAAGCTAAAAGAAAGATAATTGGTGGGGAATTTATAGAGGTTTTTAAAGAAGAGGCATTAAAAATCGGAAACATAGATGTCCTCTCTCAAGGCACAATTTATCCAGATGTTATTGAGAGTGGAAAAGGTAGTTCCGCAGTCATTAAGAGCCATCATAATGTTGGTGGTTTACCAAAAGATATTGGCTTTAAAGAAATTGTGGAACCACTTAGAAGTTTATTCAAAGATGAAGTAAGACAAATCGGATTAGAACTTGGATTACCTGAAGAACTTGTATATAGACAACCATTCCCAGGACCTGGTTTAGCAGTTCGTATTATTGGTGAAATTACTGATGAAAAGATAAGGATTGAACAAGATGCAGACGCTATCTTAAGAGAAGAATTCTTAAAAGCAGGATTAGATAAGGTAGCAAATCAATATTTCGTAGTTTTAACTAATACTAGAACTGTAGGGGTAATGGGGGATGCTAGAACATATGGTTACACAATTGCTCTAAGAGCAGTTACAACAGATGACTTTATGACTGCTACTTGGACAAGAGTACCATTTGATGTTTTAGAAAAGATATCTTCTCGTATTACAAACGAAGTTAAAGGTGTAAGTAGAGTTACTTACGATATTACAAGTAAACCACCTGCAACTGTAGAGTGGGAATAATTCAATTTGGGGGATAAAGAGTATGACTAAATATATATTTGTTACTGGTGGTGTTGTTTCTGGATTAGGAAAAGGTATTACCGCTGCTAGTTTAGGTAGATTATTAAAAGCACGTGGATTAAAAGTTGCTGCACAAAAACTTGATCCATATATTAATGTTGACCCAGGCACTATGTCTCCATATCAACATGGTGAAGTTTTCGTTACTGAAGATGGTGCGGAGACAGACTTAGACTTAGGTCATTATGAAAGATTTATTGATGAAAATTTGAATAAATATTCAAATCTTACTACAGGTAAGGTTTATTGGAATGTTTTAAATAAAGAAAGAAGAGGAGAATATCTTGGAAGTACTGTTCAAGTTATTCCTCATATTACAAATGAAATTAAAAGATTTATTTATAACGTTGGTAAGAAAAGTGGTGCGGATGTAGTTATCACTGAAATCGGTGGCACTATTGGTGACATTGAATCTCAACCATATATTGAAGCGGCTAGACAAGTTTCTTTAGAAATTGGTAGAGAAAACTCATTATTTATTCATGTCACTTTAGTCCCATATTTACATGGTTCTGAAGAACATAAAACAAAACCAACTCAACATAGTGTTAAAGAACTTCAAGGTTTAGGAGTTAATCCAAATATCATCATCTTAAGATGTGATGAAGAACTTGAACCTAATATTTATGAAAAGATTGCGCTTTTCTGTAATGTTAAGAAAGATTGTGTTATTGAAAACATCACTCTTCCTAACTTATATGAAGCTCCTTTGATGCTTGAAAAATCACGTTTCTCTGAAGTTGTATGTAGAGAACTTGGCTTAGTTACTAAAGAACCAGAACTTAAAGAATGGAGTGAAATGGTTAAAAGAATTAAATCTAGACCATACACAGTCCATATCGGTTTAGTGGGTAAATATGTTGAACTTCATGATGCTTATTTATCTGTCGCAGAGGCTCTTAGACACGCTGGATATTTCTATAATACCCATGTAAAAATTCATTGGATTTCTTCTGAAGACATTACCGAAGATAATGTAGAAGAAACATTAAAAGGCTTAGATGGCGTTATTGTGCCAGGTGGATTTGGTAATCGTGGAATTGAAGGTATGATCACTACAGTGAAATACGCTAGAGAAAATAAAATACCACTGTTTGGTATCTGCTTAGGTATGCAAATAATGGTTATCGAATATGCTAGAAATGTTGCAGGAATTAAAGATGCTAACTCAGGTGAATTTGATGAAAATACACCTAACAAAGTTTTACATTATTTACCTGGTCAAAATGATCAAATCGATAAAGGTGGCACTCTTAGATTAGGTAGTTATCCTTGTGTTATTCAAAAAGGTACAAAGATGGAATCTTGTTATGGAGCAGAAACTATTTCTGAAAGACATAGACATAGATATGAATTCAACAACGACTATAGAGATGCTTTAACATCTAAAGGATTAACAATCTCTGGTTTATCTCCAGATGGAAGTTTGGTTGAAACAGTAGAACTCACAGATAGAGACTTCTATGTTGGTGTTCAATTCCACCCAGAATTCAAATCTAGACCAAATAAGCCTCATCCATTATTTTTAGGTTTTATTGGTGCTGCTTTCGATAGAAGAGTAAGATAAAGGTAATATGAGTATGTTT
>CAMJAG010000084.1 GCA_946403545.1 uncultured Caryophanales bacterium
GTATTAACAAGATGTATCACTTACCTTATAATAAAGGTAGATAAACTTCTGTTTCTTAATTTGGAAGGAGGTTATACATATGAAGTACCAAATTATCGGAAAAAACATCAAGGTCACTGATGGAATTTCAAGCGCGATTGAAAAGAAGCTATCCAAGATGGATAAATACTTTTTAATCAACGAAAACATCGAATGCAGAGCAGTCGTATCTGTACATGGCGAAGTCCAAAGATTGGAAGTTACAATCTTCTTACCTCAAATGCCAATGCGTGTTGAAGTTGAACACGAAGACTTATATGCCGCTATCGATTTAGCAGTTGATAAACTCGAAGGTCAAATGAGAAAAATCAAAACTAAAATGGATAGAAGCAATGGCAAAGTTAGCTTTGCTAGAAGCATTAATTTTGATGAAGTTGAAGAAGATGATACACCAAAAGAAAATGATGTTATCGTTAGAGCAAAATCTTACTATTTAACACCAATGAGCATTGAAGAAGCAGCAATCCGTATGGAAGCTTTAGGACATGACTTCTTCTTATATTTAGATGAAGATGATGACCGCATTTCTGTTCTTTATAACAGAAGAGATGGCGGTTATGGTGTCATCCAAGCGGAGAACGAAATTCGCTGATTAAATCAATCAATATAGACTAGGATGGTTTTACCATCCTTTTCTTTTACAAATTTTATGAATGACAAATAAATTCATAAGTGTATAATATATACACGTATGTCCAAACTTTTAGCAGTAGACCTAGACGGCACATTATTCTATCCAAAGAAATTCACACGTTGCATTTCCAAAAAGAACGTGAAATTTTTACGTGAATGGATTGATGCTGGCAATAGAGTAGTGCTTATTTCTTCTAGAAGCTTTGAATTTGTTGAAAATTTAAAGAAAGAAATTGGTAGAGATGTTGACTTTTTAAGTAGTACATCCGCTCAAATATTCGCTAATGGAGAACTCATTAGAGATGTAAGAATGCCAGGAAAAGAACTTCATGAAGTTCTAGACCACATTGAAACGCATTATTCTCCAATTGCGTTCTTAGTAAATTCTAAAGAATCAGGTCACGTTATTAAAGTTTGCCAAGAATTAGGACATGGCCTACTTATTTTCTATAAATTATGGTGGTTTTTCCAATTTAAATATAGAGAAAAATTCACTGTAAGTGACAAAGCATTTAACGAACTTGTTGACAAAGGGGAAGCAAGTAAGGTTATGATATTCTATGGTCTTAAGAAAAATAAAGCTAAAATCTCAAAAGAGATTAATAAGGACTTAAGAGACAAATATAGTGATATTGAATTCTCATGGACCGCTCAAGTAAATGAGCTTACTCCAAGAGATTGCAATAAATCCGCAGGATTAAAAATTTATTGTGAACACATGAACATTGATAAGAATGATGTTTATGTTGTCGGTGACTCTGGAAATGATATATCTATGTTTAATGAATTCCATGAACATAGTTATTGCATGAAGCATTCCTATCCGGCTGTGAAGAAATACGCTTCGCATGTTATTTCAAGAGTGTACAAACTCGACAAACTTGTATTGAAAGGAGAATTATCAAATGAAACAAATTAATCAATACATCTTCAATATTTATCACTTCATTCTTAATGTTCGTGACACTATGGAATACGCTATTGAAAGAGATCACGACAAAGCAATCTTCGATAACCGTAAGAAAGTTATTTCTGAAAACTTAAACGAAGGTACAGCTTTTGGTAATTTCTTAAAGAACAATGGTGAAGCAGGAGATAAAATCAAAGAACAAGTTAACGCTTTCTTAGATGATTTCTATGGTCCTGATCAAAAAGTCTTAACTGTCGCTGGAGATAAAGTCAGAGTAGACTATTCCCAAGCTATTAAGATTTATGAAGGAGTTTTAAATCTTTCTAATCCATTAAGAGACATCTTAACTCAATATGTCGCTATGTCTAGACAACAAAAAGATGATGAACCAGTCATTACTAACTTAGTTACATTAGATGAAAGAATGTTTAGAGTGGTCTTCACAATGTTAGTTATGAGAACATTTGAAAAATCATTCGCAGAATTCCAAAAAATGATGACAGAATCCAAAGGTCAACCAACACCTCAATCTAACTTCATCGTCCAAAACGAATTATTCGTTATGGCTAAACTTTTAAGAGATTCACGTCAACATATCCATGTAACAGATAATGATACATTAGATATTATCGATGACACTCTCAAAGTAGTGGAAATGACTGAAGGTAGAAGAGATAGACCTGGTCAAAAAGGCTTCAAAGAAATCTTTGATGACATCAATCGTAGACTTTCTGAATATGTCAATATTATTGAACCACAATGGAAAGCAGCATATGATTTAGGCGTTAAAGAAATGATTGAAGCACAAAAACAAGCACAAGAAGCTGCTGCAAATAAAGACGCAACTGATAACGGCTCTCAAGCATAATCAACATAGTTGCAACGTATCAAAGGAGAAATTATTATGGCTAAAAAATTAAGTGGAAAAGCTTTAAAAATATTTGAAACAGTTGTTTATTCCATTACTGGTGCTATTGCACTTTGGGGATTAACATATATCGTTTTAGGACTTATCGCTAACTATGGTCCAATTGATAACGATCTTCAACAAGCTAGCGAAAACCTCGCAAAGTTATTCAAATTAGGATTCTTTGAATGGGGTATTATCTTATTCTGTATCGGTATGGGTATTGGAATTCTTGTTCTTCTCATTATCGCTAGCACAGTGGATAAGACAAATGAAAAAGCTGCAAGACGTGCTGCTAGATTAGCAAAAATTGAAGCAGACATGGACGCAACTGCTAACGCTGAATAATTTCCTTAAATAACAATTACAAAGAGCTGGTAATGAACTGCACCCCAAATAGTTCACAAGAAATAAAAAGCCTCTTAGCGTAAACTAAACGTTAGGAGGTTTTTATTATGGCTAGTAAGGGTCAAAAATTTAGGAAATATCCTTCGGAATTAAAAGAAACAATACTCAAAGAGTATTTTAATGGTGAAAATGGTTGTGAATCGTTATCGAAAAAGTATGGTGTA
>CAMJAG010000085.1 GCA_946403545.1 uncultured Caryophanales bacterium
GGGGGCAAAATTGATTTTGTTCCAAAAATAATTAAATTTCTTGGTCTTCCATCTTAACTGCTGCTGGAACTTTTGGAAGTCCTGGCATAGTCATAATTGCACCAGTAAGAGGAACGATGAAGTTAGCACCTGCTGATAATCTAACTTCTCTAATAGTCACTGTGAATCCTGTAGGAGCTCCTAATACTTTAGGATCATCTGTTAAGGATTGAGGAGTTTTAGCGATACAAACTGGAGTTTTACCAAATCCTAAATCAGTAAATTCTTTAATTTGTTCAAGCGCTTTATCTGTATAGACAACTTCTCCAGCACCATAGATTTCTTTACAAACAGTATTAATCTTGTCTTGGATAGAAAGATTTGTGTCATATAAAGGATGGTAATGAGATTCTTCTTCGTTTAAGCATTTCATAACTTCTTCCGCTAACGCTTTTGCACCAGGTGCGCCATCATTGAATGCGGAGCAGTATGCATATCTATAACCATTGTCTTCACACCATTTAGATAATAGAGCTGTTTCTTTTTCTGTATCACTTGAGAAGTGGTTAATACAAACTACTACTGGTAAACCATATTTTTGAATGTTATCTAAGTGTTTCTTTAAGTTACAAACACCTGCTGCTAAAGCTTCTAAGTTTTCATTAGCTAAATCTTCAAATGCTTGTCCACCATGCATCTTAAGAGCTCTAATAGTAGCAACCATAACAACTGCATCTGGTTTCAAACCTGCAACTCTACATTTAATATCTAAGAATTTTTCAGCACCTAAGTCAGCACCGAAGCCTGCCTCTGTAACTACGATTGGAGCAAGTTTTAATGCCATTTTTGTAGCGATAATTGAGTTACAACCATGTGCAATGTTAGCGAATGGTCCCCCGTGAATAATTGCTGGATTTCCTTCTAAAGTTTGAACTAAGTTAGGATTTAAAGCGTTTTTCATGAGTTTCATGATAGCGTGACTAATTCTAAGATCTGCTACTGTAACTGGTTTACCACTTCTGTTATAAGCAACAATAATTTTGTTAACTCTATCCATGAAGTCTTGTTCATCTTTAGCAAGACACATAATAGCCATCATTTCACTTGCGACAGTAATGACAAATTCATCTTGTCTTGGTTGGCCTTTCTTTTCACCTTGCATGACTGTAACACTTCTAAGAGCACGGTCATTCATATCAAGCGCTCTCTTCCAGAGAATTCTTTCTGGATCTATATCTAATTGATTACCTTGGAAAATATGATTGTCGATAATAGCGGAAATTAAGTTGATGGAACTTGTTAATGCGTGCATATCACCTGTGAAGTGAAGATTAATTTCTTCACTAGGGATAACACTAGCTTTGCCACCACCGGTAGCACCACCTTTAATACCAAAAACAGGACCTAAAGAAGGTTCTCTGAGTGCTACTAAAGAAGGAACACCAATTAATCTAAGTCCATCATGTAAACCGATAGATGTTGTTGTTTTACCTTCACCTGCTTTTGTAGGTGTAATAGCAGTAACTAAAACTAATTTACCATTAGGTTTATCTGCGAGTTCCTTATTAATTTCTAAACTGATTTTAGCTTTATCATATCCATAAGGAATGAGGTATTTTTCATCAATACCAATTTTCTTTGCAATTGTAAAAATATTCTCCATAATCTAATATCTTCCTTTTCCGTTAGATAAATTATATAGGCATTTATTTATAAATGAAATAAGAAACTACATAACTTGCAATATTTAATCCAGCAGCGCTTGGAGTAAACATTATGGAGTTTAATTTAACTCCATCAGTCATTCTCTCTTCTTTAGAAAACACTACGTTAATTTTACTTAGATCCAACCCAGCTTCTTTTGCTTCATAACGGATCTTTTTTGCGAGTGGATCGCTAGTTGTGCGATTGAGTTTTGTCACTGTGACATCTTCCACTTTCATACGGCACGCCATACCAAGAGACATTAAAAATGGGATGTCATTTTCTTGTGCAAATTTGGTTAGAAGGATTTTGGCCTTCACGTCGTCGATTGCATCCACTAAGAAATCTAATTTTAAACCTTCTAGTTTTTTAATTCCTTCAGCATCGATTTTAGTTTCAATTCCAATAACATTCACTTCTGGATTAATAGATTTTGCTCTTTTGATAGCGCATTCCACTTTGCTTTTTCCAATATCATCGTAAGTGAAAAGAATTTGTCTATTTAAGTTAGTTGGATCTACTTTATCAAAGTCACAAATAACAAAGTTTTTAATACCAGTACGAACAAGCGCTTCAAAAGCAGTTCCACCTACACCACCTAAACCAATGATTGCGATGGTTTTGTTTTCTAACTTTCTAAAGTTATCTTCACCAAATAAACCAATTGTTCTATCAAATATATTATCCATTGATAATTTCCTCGTAGATTTCTTCTGCTGTATCTTTCATGATTACAGGTAATTGATGTTTAAAGAAAGTAACTTGTCTTTTAGCGTAGTTTCTACTTCTTTGTTGCACAAGTGCAATAGCATCTTCTAATGACATCTTACCATCTAAATAATCAATAACTTCTTTATAGCCAATTGCTCCTCTTGCAGTTTTAGATAAATCGTAATTCTTTAATAAAGATTTAACTTCATCCACTAAGCCATTATTAAACATCTCAACTACTCTTTTGTTGATATTGTTATATAAGACTTCTCTATCTAGGTTAATCATGTATATTTTTACATCTTTATAAAGCATTCTATGTTCTTGCTTTTCAATCATTTGAGATTTATTTTCTTCATGATTTCTAGCAAGAGAAATAGCCCTAATAACTCTTTTTCTATTGTTCTTATGAATAATGTCACATTGTTTAGGATCTAATTTCTTAAGCATATCATAGAGTTCTTCGTTAGATATCTTTTCTAAGTCAGAAGTATCCACTTCTTCTTCATCTGGGAATTCATA
>CAMJAG010000086.1 GCA_946403545.1 uncultured Caryophanales bacterium
GAATCTTTAACGTGATCAATGAAAGCCTCGTCTAATAAAGATAGAGGCTTATTTTTCAACCAAACAAATAAATATTCAATATATCTTTCTGGATTGACTACTTCTTTAGCGACAATTTGTTTATTTAAAATGTATGAAGTTTTAGGGAATAAAGATATACCAATGTTTCTACCTGCTAAAGCAGCAACATCTAGATAGTTATCCATTCTACATATAATTTTTGGTTCGAGTTTAATCTCTTTAAACCACTTATAAATCATAGTGTTAACACTTTCTCTAGAAGGTACGATAAGTGGTTTATCTTTTAAAAGTTTAAGATCAATTGTATTTCCTGGAAGAGCTGCGAGTGGGTTATCTTTAGACATAAAAGCGGTCATCTTTTCTTGTCCAACTTTAAAAGAATTAAGAAGTGTATTATCACAAGGTGAAGTGATAACGGCCATATCAATTAATCCACTTCTTAATTTAGCGATTAATTCATCTGAATTTCCATCAACGATGGAGAATTCTACATTCTTAAAATTAGAGACAAAGGATTCAATCCATTCCGCAGCAATGTTAGGAGCGCTTCCTTCTACTAATCCGATAGCGATTTTTCCATGCATTCCTTTACCTATTGCTCTAATTTCTTCACTGGTTTTATTTACAAGAGATAAAATCTCTTTAGCGTGCCTATATAACAACTTTCCTGATTCAGTTAATTGAAGATGTCTTTTACCTCTTATAAATAAAACAGTGTCTAATTCATCTTCTAAACTTTTAAGTTGAGATGATAAAGGAGGTTGACTCATACATAGTTTTTCTGCTGCTTTTGTAATATTTAATTCTTCTGCGATTACTACAAAATAGTGCAATGTTCTTATATCCATTATATGACCTCCTTATCATACGAAATTTATATGATATTACTAATATTATATGTATTAGATTTTATTTAATCAAATACTTACAATACCTCACATAAATTGTTTTTGGAGGTATTAGTTTATGACAATAGAATTCTGGTATTTGATAGGAGCAGCACTAGTATTCTTTATGCAAGCTGGATTTGCTATGGTAGAAACTGGTTTTACTAGAGCAAAGAATGCTGGCAATATCATTATGAAAAACTTAATGGACTTCTGTATTGGTACAGTAGTGTTTATGTTATTAGGTTTTGGTTTAATGATGGGAGAAGATGCTTTATTTGGTTTAGTAGGTATTCCTAATTTAGATTTATTTACTAAATTTGCTTCATTTATAGAAAATCCTGCTGATGGATTCACAGCAGCATCAACATTTGTATTTAACTTAGTTTTCTGTGCGACAGCGGCCACAATTGTTTCTGGTAGTATGGCAGAGAGAACTAAGTTTATTTCATATTGTATTTATTCCGCAGTTATTTCCTTAGTAGTGTATCCGATAGAAGCGCACTGGGTATGGGGTGGTGGATGGTTAGCATCCTTAGGATTCCATGATTACGCTGGTAGTACCGCTATTCATATGGTGGGTGGTATAGCAGCTTTAATAGGTGCAATTATATTAGGACCTCGTATTGGTAAATATGAAAGAGATGAAAATGGTAAGGTTATTAAAGTTAACGCTATTCAAGGTCACTCTATTACATTAGGTGCCTTAGGTGCATTTATATTATGGTTTGGTTGGTATGGTTTTAATGGAGCAGCTGCAACTACTACAAGCGAGTTAGCTACTATTTTCTTAAATACAACTATCGCTCCTGCAGTAGCGACAGTTACCACAATGATATTTACTTGGATTAAGAATGGTAAACCAGACGTATCAATGTGTATTAACGCTTGTTTAGCGGGTTTAGTTGGTGTTACAGCAGGATGTGCATCATTTGACGCAATTGGTAGCATAGTAGTGGGTTTAGTCTCAGGTTTCTTAGTAGTATTTGTTGTAGAATTCTTAGATTTAAAACTTCATATTGATGATCCAGTCGGTGCAGTTGGTGTTCATATGGCTAATGGTATTTGGGGTACTTTAGCAGTAGGTTTGCTTGCAAATCCTAATGCTCCAGCAGGACTTAAAGGTTTATTCTATACAGGTGACTTTAGACAATTAGGTGTACAAGCATTAGGATTTGTCTCTATTGCTTTCTATACAACTGTGTTAATGACCTTAACATTCTTTATCATTAAGAAAACAGTGGGTCTCCGTGTTACTAGAGAAGAAGAAATTAAAGGTCTTGATAAGACAGAACATGGTTTACCAAGTGCTTATGCAGATTTTATTTTCTCTCCAAATGCATATGCAGAATATGTAACAACTGAACCAGTTGTCACTAGTGACACACCTGTTGAAGAAGCTATTCCAGTTAAGAAAGTTAAAGCTTCTAGTAGTGCAGTTAAATTTACCAAAGTACAAATTATCTTTAAGGAAGAAAGATTATACGCTCTTAAAGATGCAATGGCTAAGTTAGGTATTACTGGTATGACAGTGGCCCATGTCATGGGTTATGGTAAACAACAAGGTAAGCCTGAATACTATCGTGGTGTTGAAGTTGAAACTAACTTATTACCAAAGGTACAAGTTGATATCGTAGTGAGTAAGATTCCTGTTAGAAATGTTATAGAAACTGCTAAGAAAGTTTTATATACAGGACATATTGGAGATGGAAAGATATTTGTCTACGATGTAGAAAATGTTGTTAAAGTTAGAACCGGTGAAGAAGGTTACGACGCTTTACAAGATGTAGAATAAAACGAAAAA
>CAMJAG010000087.1 GCA_946403545.1 uncultured Caryophanales bacterium
TGCTGGTCGATCACAGAAGCTGATTACAAGTAACCAGAACGTGAATAATAATTGCCCCAGCACAAACATTAAAACAAATACCACGAATAAAGGCAAGAACAAAAAATGAGTTTAGCAATTGAGAACAATTATGTCTGTCCTGTTTGTGGTAATTCTGACCCACTCTACATTGGTTATAAAAACGGAAAACCTTATTGTCGTAAATGCATATCTTTTAAAGGTAAAGAAGCCGATAATTCTTACAAGATTCCTGTAAGAGCAAATTACAAACTTTCATATGAACTTTCTGAAGATCAAAAAAGACTATCAAAAGCTCTGATTGAAAACTATAAACGAAGCATCAATTCATTAGTGCACGCTGTTTGTGGTAGTGGAAAAACCGAAATTGTATTAGAGGTAATTAAATACGCTATTGAATGTGGCGATAAAGTAGGTTTTGCGGTACCTAGAAGAGATGTTGTGATAGAACTTCATGAGAGATTTACAACGATTTTTAAGAGAAATAAGGTAGCTTTGGTATATGGGGGACATACTGATAATCTAAACGGAGACTTAGTATGTTTAACTACCCACCAACTATATAGATACAAGGATTATTTCGATTTGTTAATCGTTGATGAAGTAGATGCTTTCCCATTCAAAAACAATGAGATTTTAAATCAATTTTTCAAACTCTCGATTAAGGGTAGATATATCATGATGAGCGCTACTCCTGATAAAGAATTGCTAAATAAATTCAAAGGTGAAGGATTCGATATTTTGGAACTCTTTTCTAGATTCCATAAGCACCCATTACCTGTTCCGAAACTCGAATCTGGAAAACTTATTTATCCATATTATTCGCTATTTAAACATTTAAGAGATTTTCTTAAGAAAAATAAACAAGTTTTCATCTTCTGTCCTACTATCAAAGAGGGCAAAATTACTTTCACTATTTTGAGCATATTCTTTAGAAAAGGAAATCTAGTTCACTCTCAAAAAGTGGACAGAAGCCAAATAATCGCTGATTTCAAAGCGAAAAAGTATAGGTATTTGGTAACAACAGCAGTTTTAGAAAGAGGAGTAACAGTAAAAGACTTACAAGTAATTGTGTTTAAAGCAGATCATCGAATTTATGATAGATATTCACTTGTTCAAATTGCTGGAAGAGTGGGTAGAAAGAAGGATGCGCCAGAAGGAGATGTAATTTTTATTGGAAGAAAGATTTCTGACAGCATGATTGAAGCTAAAGAGGATATTTTAGATGCAAACAAGGGTGTGTAAGCAGTGCTTTAAAGTTATAAAAGATAACTCGATTAACGCGGTTTTGGGTAAAAAGTATTCTTTGTGTCCTCAATGTTATAAAAAGTTGGAACCAAAATTCATTAAATTCAAAAGTGAAGGAGTGGATTGTCTTTCAATTTATGAATATAACGAAGATTTAAAGGGACTTATATACCAATTTAAGGGTTGTTTTGATTATGAACTAAAAGATATTTTCTTGGATCGGTTTAAAAGCGTTCTAAAACTTAGATTTTATGACTATCTTGCGGTCCCGGTGCCTTCCTGGAAAGATGATGATTTAGTAAGAGAATTTAATCATGTAGAAGAAGCCTTTAAAGGCTTAAAACTAGAAATTGTTAAACTCATAGAAAAAACTGAAAAAGTTAAACAATCTGATAGACACAAAAACGAGAGAAGCGATATTGGGAGGTTCTTGCGAATTGTGAAGAACAATTCTTTAAAAGGAAAGAAGATTTTACTCGTCGATGACATCTATACAACAGGTTCTACGATAAAAGCGTGCATTTCCCTATTAAAATCTCTTAATCCAAAGAAAATTAAAGTGTTAGTTTTATGCAAAGTTCAACACAATGAACATATAGTAAAAACTAATAACAATAAATTGTATTAGACTAGAAAATATAACAATGATAAGATATTAAAGCGAATGTTGAGCATTCTTATATAAGAAAGGCACAGAATGTGTTAGGTGAATTAAATGGGATTTTTCGATAAATTAGCAATCAAAAAATACATGAAGGAAGCTGATAAAGTATTAGCTTATGAGTCTCAAATGGCCGCATTAAGTGATGACGACCTTAGAGCAAAAACCCCATATTTTAAAGAATTATTAGCAAATGGTAAAACTTTAGATGATATCAAATATGAAGCTTTTGCTGTTTGTAGAGAAGCTGCAAAGAGAGTTTTAGGTGAATTCCCTTATAAGGTTCAAGTTATTGGTTCATTAGTATTACATAATGGCGATGTCGCTGAAATGAGAACTGGTGAAGGTAAAACTTTAACCGCTACTATGGCAGTTTACTTAAATGCTTTAGCTGGCAAGGGTGTTATGGTTATTACAGTTAACGAATACTTAAGTAAGCGTGACGCTGAATGGATGGGTCAAGTTTACCGTTGGTTAGGTTTAACTGTTGGATGTAACGCTAGAGAAAAGACAACAACAGAAAAAAGAGACGCATATTTATGCGATATCACATATACAACAAACTCTGAATTAG